>CAMAWO010000100.1 GCA_945861925.1 Bifidobacterium breve
GCCTTGTCGTAGGTCACGGCGACCTCGCCCCCGGATGCTTCCACGGCGGACGCGACCGCGGCCTGTGCCCCCTCACGGACGGTCACGATGTAGTCGAGTTCGCCGGTTGCGCTCGCTGATGCGGAAGCGGACCCGCTGCTGGTCGCGGATGCACTCGAGGTCGCTGACCCGCTGGCACTGGAGCTCGCGCTGCCGCTGGCGGTTGGGCTTGCAGTGTCTGACGGCGAAGCAGTCGTTGACGGCGACGGCGATGCGCTACTCGTGGAGTCACCTGAACCGGAGGGAATGTCTGCCGTCGCCGTCGTCGCCCACGCGGTGGCGGCGAGCACCGCGGCAATTGTTGAGCAGGCGAGGAGTACTCGACCTTGGGATGACTTCATGACGCCATTTGAACAGCAAGAGTGCGACGAGCGCAATCGCAGATAGACATTTCTGACACGATCTTTACCAAGTGGGCCAGAATTGTTCGGGCTTTGTAAGAAAACGGTGAGTATTCGAATTGGATGGCCATCCGATGGAACCGATTGTTGGTTGCCGGGGTCCAATAGCCATCAGAGCCGACGGCGCATCGTTGATCGGCATGCTCAATTCAAGGAGGAAACGTGTCAACCCCGACCCCACCGTACGTGCCACTCACCTATGAGCGCCCGGACCCGTATGCGACCTATCCGCCAGCAGGACGCAAGGAGCGAAGGCGCCGTGGTGGCGCAGGAATCATCGTGGGCGCCGGCATTGTCGCCCTCATCGCCGGAGCCGCCGGCGGTGCAGTCGGCTATTCGGCCGCAAAGTCGGTGGCGCCGGCCCTCACCATTGCGAGCTCAGCGGGCGGGTCTACGTCAATCGCGGCGACGGGCTCGATTTCTGCCGTGGCGGCAGCGGTGCAGCCCGCGGTTGTTCAGCTCAACGTGACCGGTACGCAGGGAGATGGCACAGGCTCAGGGTTCGTGATCAGCGCCGACGGTTACATCGTCACGAATAATCACGTGGCGGGCGGCGGCGGGGACATCGAGGTGACCTTCGCTGATGGCAAGACTGCTACCGGCACGCTCGTCGGGGCCAATCCGGGCTACGACATCGCTGTCGTCAAGGTTGATCGGACGGGCCTGGCCACGGTTCCGCTCGGTGAGTCAGGAGCACTCCTCGTGGGCGACACCGTGATCGCTGTCGGCTCGCCGCTTGGGCTCCAGGGCACGGTGACGACCGGCATCGTGAGCGCACTCAACCGTCCGGTCACCGCCGGTGGTGAGGGCGAGCAGGCCTACATCAACGCGATCCAGACCGATGCCGCGATCAATCCCGGGAACTCGGGCGGCCCCCTCGTCAACGGCACGGGCGAGGTTATCGGTGTCAACTCGGCGATCGCCTCGATGGCCGCAGGTGCCGGCCAGCCGGGTTCCATCGGCCTTGGCTTCGCGATCCCCATCGATGTCGTGAAGCGGATTACGAACGAACTCATCAAGACGGGAACCTCCAAGACCCCGATCGTCGGGGTCCAGTTAAACATGACGTTCGAGGGCCCTGGCGCGAAGGTCGCCGAGGTGACCGCGGGTGGTCCGGCAGAGGCGGCTGGGTTGCGGGTTGATGACATCGTCATACAGGTGAACGGATCGCTTATTGCCGATCCGACCTCACTGATTGTCACGGTGCGGTCCTTCGCGCCGGGCGACACGGTGAAACTCACCATCACGCGTGACGGCAATACCCTCACGGTCCCCGTGGTTCTGGAGGCGTCGAAGCAGGCCGACTGACGCAAGTGGCTTCCATGACCGGGGCACCCGAGCCACACCCCTTCGGCTCGGGTGCCCCCGCTGCGTCACCGACAGCGGCCGCGGATGCGAAGCAGAGGGTTTCGAGGCAGGCTAGGGTCGTGTTCCCTTCACCGATCGGCCTGCTTGAATCCGCCCGTGACCAGGTCGCTACGGGGTTTCGCAAAATCGTTTCGGGCGACCCGGATGGCGCCCCCGACTGGGTCCGTTCGATGGCGGACGGCTCGGATGTTGGCTATTTCGGTCCCGGATCCGCGCCTTGGGCGGTGCACGGATCCCTTCCGACGATCGTGGGCGGCGTGCGTGCCCTGCTCATGCAGGCTCTGCACCCTGGTGCCCTCGCGGGCGTCATGCAGCACTCGCGGTACGAAACCGATGCCTTCGGCAGACTTGCGGGCACGACACAGTGGCTCACGGTCGTCACCTTCGGCGACCGCGCGGCCGCCGACCGGGAGTGCGCCCGAGTGAAGGGGCTTCACCGAAAAGTCACGGGAACCTACGAGTCCGCGCAGGGCACGACGCCCTATGCCGCGTCCGATCCAGATCTCCTGCGCTGGGTCCATGTCGCCTTCACTGACTCCTTCCTCGCGACCCACGAGGTCTGGGGCGGCCCAATCCCGGGTGGCCCGGATGCCTATGTGCGGGAGTGGGCGAAGGCTGGCGAGCTCGTCGGTGTGGTCGATCCTCCGCGAAGCGTCGCCGAGCTCCGGTCGCAGATCGCCGACTACGGCCCGGTTCTGCGCGGGGATGCGGCGTCCGCGAGAACGGTGTCGTTCATCAGGAATATGCCGTTCCCGCTCGCGGCCAAGCCGGCCTACGGACTCCTGTTCGCGGGCGCTGTCTCGACGATGCCCCCGGAACATCGAGCGCTCCTGCGCCTCCCGACAGTTCCGCTCACGGTGACGAAGCCACTCATCTCAACCCTGCTCGGCACCTTGGGCCTCGTGCTGGGGCCGGAATCTCCCTCGATGCGAGCCGCCGAGTCGCGGGTCGAGTCGCTCGCCTACGAAGACCTCATCTAGGGCGCGGATTCGACACGGTCAACCCCCGTGTAGCGCTGCGCCCATCCCCCGGGTGCTCATGGGATGATGTGGCAAATGGGACCAGTGGGACGAGTGGGGTTAAGCACAGCGGGACTCGTTGCTGCCCTGGGGGCCGCCACGGTCGCGCTCTCCCTCGTCGCGAGCCCGGCGGCAGGGACTCGCGCAGACCTGACCCCCCGAGTCGACGTCACGGAATCGGGCAGTGCCACGCCGACTCCCACCGCGACCGCGACCGACACACCGCCGGCCGCCCCTGTTACGCCGCCACTTCCGACCGAACTCGGCAGTTGGTGCACGGCCTTGTTCCCGGTACAGCCCACGAGCATCGAGCGCACGAAGGCACAGGCCCTCATGGGAGGCAAGGCGACGATGAGCCTTGGCGGGATGTACACCCTCACCGAGCATCCGAACTGGAAGCCGCAGGGGGCGACCGATACCTCCGGTGACCGGCACGTCCACTCGCTCAGCTGGGCCCTGCCACTCCTCTACCGGGGGGTGCACAAGCAGGTGCCAGAGCTCGTCGACCGGTTCAGGCAGCTCATGCACTACTGGATCGAGGACCATCGAGGAAAGCGCCCGTATTGGGTGAATGCCTCCATCTACGGCGGCCTGCGAACCCAAACCCTTGTGTGCGCCGCCCAGACCCTCAACGACCCGGTGATCGCGCGGGCCGCACTCAAGGATGCCGAAATCATGGTGGCCCGCAACTGGGCGACACGTGAGGTTGCGAGAGGCACGAACAACAGCGATCTCATCAGGCAGACGGGTGCCCTTGCCGCCTTCTGCTGGTCAGGTGACATCGCCCGCAGGGATCGGGCCTGGGCGAATCTGGTGAGCGTCGCGCGTGGGGTGGTGCAGGAGGACGGGAGCGATGTCGAGGGCTCACCCGGTTACGCCGTCTACATCGAGAACCTCCTCACCGACGTCGAAGCCGCGGCTGCAACCTGCGGCCTGCCTGCGGACCCCATCCCTGAACTGCGCAGCCGGCTCTACGACTTCGTCGCCCAGGCAATCCGACCCGACTTCAGGCTTGAATCCCTCGGAGACACGATCAACGAATCGCTGAGGGGGGCCTTCGGTGCCAGCGACCCGAGGGCTGATTGGGTGAGAAGCGCTGGTACCACCGGCACCCCGCCCGCCCCGATCTACACGTCGTATCTCGGCGGCTATGTCTTCGGCCGCGCGGGCTGGCAGCCGCAACCGGGCGGAGCCGACACCTATTACTCCCTGCGATTCTCGAGCGCCCGGCCCGCGACCCCGCACGCGCATGACGACGGCCTCGGACTCACGCTCTACTCCCGCGGGATCGAGTGGATTGGCGATCCCGGGCCCTACCGCTACGAGAACTCCAGTTCGCTCCGATGGCACATGAAGTCGCGGGCCGCCCACTCGTCGGTGACGGTGTCGAACTCAGGACGGACGAAGGCGCGCGGGGTTAAGCAGATTGTGACGCGGAGTGACTGGGCGACCGGTGGCAATGACTACACCTGCCTGCGTGATGCGACGTGGGGGGCGGTGACCGTCACTCGTTGCACCACCTACATCCGTTCGGTCGATGCCCTCGTCGTCGTCGACTACATTGCCGCCGCCCGGATCAAGGGCAAGCGCAAGCCGGTTCGAGTCCTGACGCAGCGCTGGCAACTGCCCCCGGTTCAGAGCGCGAGCAACACAGGCGATGTCCTCACCCTCGCATCGGGTGACAAGAGCCTGGACATCGTGAAGTCGGGCGGGGGCGGATGGAACGCCCGGACGGCGCGAAAGGGCTCATCGATCGGATGGTTCACTGAGGCGTGGGGTACGAAGGCCCCGGGGGCCGTGCTCACGCGGTCCGTCAAGCTGCCGAAGGCAAAGTCAAATTTAGTCCTTGTCACCGTTTTCGTCCCGCGTAACCCCGGCGAGACGGTGCCGGCGGTTATCGGCCCAGGTGGCGTCACGATCACACGTAACGGCCTGACGATCACGACCCCGCTGCCCGCCCCAGGCTGAGCCTGTGCGCACGGCAGGACCTCGTGCTACTCGCTCGTGAGGAGTTGCTCGACAGCGTCGCGAGTTGGAAGCGACGGCACGGCCCCGGCGATCGTCGTGGCAAGGGCGCCAGCCGCGCTCGCCCAGCGGAGGGCCACAGGAAGGGGGTCACCCGAGGCTAGTGCGGCTGCGAGACCTCCGCAGAAGGCGTCGCCTGCAGCGACGGTGTCGACCGGCGTGACCCGATAGGCAGGGACGGATCCGGAGCTTGACGGCGAAACCCAGACCGCGCCGCGTGCGCCCCGGGTAATGATCGCGTTGGGCACTCCCTCGCCGGTGAAGTGCCGGGCCGCCTCGCTCGCGTCGACGAGGCTGTCGGTAGGCAGGCCGGAGAGGTGCGCCGCCTCGTGCTCGTTCGGGACGAGGAAGTCGACGAGGGCGAGTAGTGATGCGGGGTAGTCGCGCACGGGGGCCGGGTTCAAGATGGTGCGAGCACCGCAGGCGCGGCCTGCCGCCATGGCAGCGGTGATGGCCTCGAGTGGGATTTCACCCTGCGTGAGGACCACGGCGACGCCGTCGATTGCGTTGATGGCGGCGGTGACATCGGCTGCAGTGAGGGCCGCATTCGCCCCTGCAATGACGACAATTCGATTCATGCCGGTGGGGTCGACCTCGATGAGCGCTGTTCCCGATGGTCCGTCGGCGGAGATGATCCCGGTCGCGTCGATGCCCTCGGTGCAGACGATGCCCTGAAGCCAGACACCGGAGTCATCGCTCCCCACCGTGCCGATCATGCTCACCCGCGCACCCAGCCGAGCCGCAGCAACCGCCTGGTTCAGACCCTTGCCCCCCGGGTGGCGCTCGAGGGTCTCGCCCATAACGGTTTCGCCGGGTGCGGGCATCCGCTCGAGGCCAACGACGAGATCAACATTCAGGCTTCCGACGACAACCACCCGGCCGGACGTCGCCACGGGCTGATGAGGCTGCGGGTCTGGGTTCATGGGACAAGTATCAGGGGCAGGATGTCCGCCGCATCAGTGACGATCCAGTCGGCAGCGGAAAGGCGGGCCGCGGGCGTTCGATGCGAGAGGCCGACGACCAACATGCCGGCACGATGAGCCGCCTCGATGCCGTGGGGGCTGTCCTCGATCACCAGACAGCGCGCTGGTGGGATGCCTGCCCGCTGGGCGGCAAGGATGAAGAGGTCGGGGAAGGGCTTGCCGCGCTCGACATGGTCACGGCTGGTGATGACGTGATCGGGGAAAAACTCGACCAGGTTCGTTGTCGTGATTCCCAGGCTCACCCGCTGCGATGAGCCGCTGCTTGCGATGACGAATGGGATGCCGGCTGCGTCCAACTGCTCGAGGAGGGTTCGAATTCCGGGGATCGGGTTCAGCTCCCGCCGAAACCCATCGAATAGCTCGTCGTGGAATCGGGTATCGAAGGCCTGCCGATCGATGACGGCCCCGGTGGACTCGATGGCGTCCATCACGACGTCGAGGCTGCCGCCGAGATACCCGTCGATCGCCTCGTCGACGGTGGTCGGAACCCCATGCTCGGTGAGCAGGCTCGCACAGAGGTCCATCGCGATGATTTCACTGTCGACGAGGACACCGTCGTGATCGAAGATGACGAGGTCGAAGGTTCCGGCTGACGGCAAGCCTTTCACTCGACCAGACTAGCGCCATGGCATCGAACCCCCTTGGCATTCACGCGCTCGTCTGGGTCGGCGGTTGGACCCCCGAGGAGGCAGAGGTTGCGATCTCCTCTTCGGCCCGTATCGGATACGACCTCATCGAGATCCCGGCCCTCGATCCTTCGAGGATCGACGTCGTCTCGACCCGGGAAATGCTCGAACGCCATGGACTGCAGGCGAGCGTCTCCCTTGGCCTGGCCCCCGGAACCGACATCAACTCGGAGGATGTCGAGTGCGTCAACCGTGGCCGCGACGTGCTCATGGCCGCGCTGGAGGTGAGCCGGGGGGTTGGCTCGAGATATCTCGGTGGCGTGATCTTCGGGGCGATGACGAAGTACTCGGCTCCCACGACCGAGCGCGCTCGCGCCAACTCCGTCGCGGTCATGAAGGACTTCGCGCAGGAGGCGAGGAGTTGCGGCACCACGATCGGCCTCGAATTCGTGAACCGGTACGAGAGCAACCTGCTCAATACCGCGCAGCAGACCCTCGACTATCTCGATCTCGTGGGTGAGGACAACGTCGTCGTGCACGCCGACGTCTACCACATGAACATCGAGGAGACGGATTTCCGGACGCCGATCCTCGTCTGTGGAGACCGCCTCGGCTACGTCCATGTCGGGGAGTCCCACCGGGGCTATCTCGGCACCGGCTCGGTCAACTTCCCGGAGTTCTTCGGCGCCCTCAGGGAGGTCGGCTACGCGGGGCCGATCACCTTCGAGTCGTTCTCGTCGAGTGTCGTCGACCCACTGCTCTCGAACACCCTTGCAATCTGGCGCAACCTATGGAGCGACAGCACCGACCTCGCCACGCAGGCGCTCGCCTTCATGCGCGCCGGTCTCGCGGAGGACTAGCGCATGACGACCCTCGGCATCGACCTCGGGACGGGCTCAGTCAAGGCCGCGGTGGTCTCAGCCGATGGCCGGATGCTCGGTGAGGCCTCACGCTCCTACGAGGTAGTTGGCCCCGAGCCCGGATGGGCCCAAAGTGATCCCCTCGAGTGGCTCGCGGCCGTCAACGAGGTGGTGGCGCGAGTCAGCGCCAAGGCCGATCGGTCGATCGACGCGGTCGGCTTCTCCGGTCAGATGCATGGCGTCGTCGTTACCGACGGGGATCTCGTCCCCCTGCTCCCGGCGATCCTGTGGGCCGACGCTCGTGCGAGCGCCGAAGTCGTTGACCTCGCGGAGTCATTCTCGGTGGAGTCACTCGCCTCGCTTGGCTCGCCCGCAGTGCCAGGCTTTGCCGCGACAACACTCAAGTGGCTGCAGCGCAACCGCCCTGAGGTGATGGATCGCGCGCGATACGCCCTTCAGCCGAAGGACTGGCTTCGGGCAGCACTCGGCGGAGATATCGCCACAGATCCCAGTGACGCTTCGGGAACCCTGCTCTACGACGTCGTGGCCGGTCGCTGGTCAGCAGAGGCGATCGCTTGGACGGGAGTCGACCGATCCCTGCTGCCCGAGGTCAAAGGCTCATCCGATTCGGCTGGCACCGTGTCCTTCGACTGTGGTGTGACCGCATCGGCGGTCGTTGGTGGCGCCGACACTGCATGCGCGATGGCCGGCATCGGGCTGCGAGTGGGCAGTGGCTTCATCGCCGTGGGCACCGGCTCTCAAACGGTGAGCGTGCTCGACCATCCGAGCCTTGACGCGAGCCTCGTCACCCACACCTTTGCGACCCTCGGAGCGGTCGGGGCCGGTTGGTACCGAATTGGTGCCGTCCAAAATGCCGGGTTGTCGCTGACGAAGGCGCTCGCCTGGCTCGGTGCCGATATAACTGAGGCGGTTGAGGCGCTGCGCTTGGGAATTCGCGTGAGCGACCCGATCTTCGTCCCCTATCTCGCCGGCGAGCGCACCCCCTTCATGGACGCATCCCTTCGTGGAGCGTGGGCAGAACTCTCGCTCGCGACCGACCGCCCGGCGATGCTTCGAAGCATCCTTGAGGGGGTTGCCTTGGCGGTTGCGCTCGGTGTGCAGGCGGTCGAGGCGACCGGCGCCCAACTCCCCGCGATCGTGCCAATCGTCGGCGGCGGAACCCACGACCCAGCGTTCCGGCAATTGCTCGCGAACGCGACGGGCCATGTGCTCGGCGTGACCGATGCCCCCAATGCCGCGGTCATCGGTGCGGCGCTCCTCGCCCAGGGACGCACCTGCGCCGAACAGCCCGCGGAGGTCTCGTCGGTCGTTGAACCGGAGCAGGCGGTGTGGGATCTGCTCACGGAGCGGCGCGAGAGAATGGTGGCCCTCGTCCGGACGCAGGAGCCCAGGGAGCACCCGTGAAGATTGCCATCGGTTCAGACCACGCCGGATTTCTCCTCAAGGAGGCCCTCAAGGCGTGGCTCGCCACCCAGGATTACCAGGTCGAGGATCTCGGCACCTATTCCGCGGAGCGGGTCGACTACCCCCACTTCGGGGCGGTGGTCGCCAAGGCGGTTGTTGCCGGGCGGGCCAAATTCGGGGTCGCGGTGTGTGGGAGCGGTCAGGGCATCTGCATGGCAGCGAACAAGGTGCCGGGGGCCCGGGGTGGCGTCATCAGAGACGTCAATGACGCTGAGATGACGCGGCGCCACAACAACGCGAATGTCGCGTGCTTCGGCGAGACTGTCACATCCGAGAGGGTGGCGATCGACGCACTGCACGTGTTCCTCACCACCGATTTCGATGGCGGACGCCACACAGCGCGGGTAGCCCAGCTTGGACTGCTCGATCAGGGCGAGCCGGCCTAGCTTGAAGTGATCAAAGGCGGCGTGAAGAAGAACACTTGGGTGCAGGTGAAGAAGGTTGGCGTGCCGTGGAACCGCATGCCCTCGCGGTACGTCAAACTGACATGTCAGTTGTTCTCGATCACAAGGAGCTCCCCATGCGTCGTACCTCCAGCATCATCGCCGCCGGTTCAATCGCCCTGCTCGGTGTCACCGTGCTCGCCGGCTGCTCGTCATCCAGTTCGCCCGAGCCCGCTACTTCGTCGGCCGCAGCCCCTGCCGATGGATCGAGCACCCAGGTGCTCCCCCCGGTCATGGTTGCCGAGGACGTCACGACCGCGAACGCGAAGGTTGGCGACTTCATCGTTATCCAGGTGACGAAGCTCGCCGGCACCACGATCGCGACATCAACCCCGGATCTGCTCGAGGTTACCCAGGGCGGGTCCGACGGCAGCTCCGAGTTCAACCCGGGTGCGAAGGCCCTCGCTGCGGGTGTCGGAGTTATCACGGTCACGAAGCCTGATGGCAGCAGCTACGACTTGACGGTCACCATCACCGAGTAGTCGATCCATCTCGCTTCAACAGGGCCGCTCCCATTCGTGGGGGTGGCCCTGTGGCGTCAGTGAGCGCGAATCCACTCACGACCGGCGAAGGACGCTCACGGCGAAGTCGGCATCGGCGTGCCAAGGACGAAGGTCCCAGGTCGCGAACCGGTGTTCGAGGATGAAGCCGGCATTGACGAGATGCGTATCGAAATTGGTGATGTCGTACCGATCGGTGTGGAAACCGGCGACGGCGAAACCGTCGGGTACGAGATGGGCTCCAAGCCGCGTGAGCACTTGGGTTTCGGTCTCGGGGGCGACGAATGCCAGCACATTGCCGGCGATGACGGCGGCGTCGAACGGCTCGGGCTCCCCAATCGAGGCGAGGTCGAGGGCGACGAGGTTGGAGATGATCCAGGTGGGACCTGCGTGGTCCTGCCGGGCAGCGGCAATGAGTTCGGGGTCGACGTCGACGCCGACCACCTCGTGCCCACGGGCGAACAGTGCAGCACCAACGCGCCCTGGCCCGCATCCGGCGTCCAGAATTCGTGACTTGGGCATGACCATCGCATCGATGAGGCGAGCCTCCCCCGCGAGGTCCTCACCCTCGGAAGCAAGGCCGCGCATGCGTTCAATGTATGACTGCGAATGGCCTTCGTCGGTCTCGGTGAACCATCGTGGTGATGCGGTCATGGTTGGACGCTAGTCCATGAGGCTGGCAGCGGTTGCCCAGATGCGCTCGACCTCCTCCGCAGCGCTCGGTAGCGATCCGGACAGTCCGAACGACCCGTGAAACGAGTCGGCCGCGTGGAAGTGCCGCGTTGTCACACCTGCGTCGATGAGTGCGTTCGCGTAGGCGATGCCCTCGTCGCGAAGTGGATCATGGCCGACGGTGAGCACGACGGCGGGAGACATCCCCGCGGGCACAGCCCCGGTGAGATCGACGCGAGGGTCCTCGGTGGACGCGCCAGCGAGGTAGTGCCCGTAACACCACTCGAGTCCGGCTCGGGTGATGAAGGGGCCGTCGATGAACTCATGTGCGGAGCGCGTCGACAGGCTCGGATCGATACAGGGGTAGATGAGTACCTGACCGACGAGACGGTCATGCCCCGCGAAGTGGCGAGCCACGACGGCAGCGAGATTGCCGCCCGCGCTGTCGCCACCGACGACGACCCGGTGGCCTAGTTCGAGTAGGGCCGCGGTCACGGCGATCGAGTCGTCGACGCCGGCGGGGAACGGGTGCTGGGGCGCGAGGCGGTAGTCGACGCTCACGACCCCCCATCCGGTGAGGTCGCAGGCGGTGCGTGCGACAGGGTCCGCGGTGTCGATATCGCCGAACACCCATCCGCCGCCGTGGAGCCACATGAGTGTGGTCGACGGTGCAGGGCTGCCGAGCGGGGCATAGCGCCTAACTGGCACCCCGGCGATGACCTCATCAACTGAAGTGACGGGAATGGTGTCGGGGTCCGGACGCCACTTCGACCGACGTATGGGTGCCTGGCTCCGATGCTGCGTTTGGACGTCAATCGGGTCGGTCGACACGGGCCCCGAGTCTTGCGCTGCGAGCAGTTCGAGCCGCAGCTCCTCACAGTCAGGGGCGAGGGGCGCACGGAGTTCGATGCAGTCTTGCTGTTGCTTCATGCACCGCACCGTATCGTCACCGACTGGTCGTCCGGCGGCGTCATTCATGCCGGAGTGAACCGGGGCCGTTGTGGTTGGCTGGGCCCTGTCCTGCAGCCTCAAGCGCTCGATTCCTCGACTCGCCATTGGCCTGGCGATCCCGGCCATGGCATTCTCGGTATTCGGGTGGAGGAGCGCCATCAGAGTGTGGATGCTCGGTGCACTGACCGGCATCATCTCGACCCTCTCAAGTTCGGTGTGCACAGCTCTGCTCGCCGCCGCGGCGCTGTCAGTCGCCGCCGGCTGGGCGTTGTGAATAACGGCAACCCGTGGGGATCGTTGCTCATCATGGGCACAGTGGCCGGACTCTCAGGGAGAGTATCCGCTCGGGGTGGCGCTCCTCATCGCCACAGCACGGCGGTCGCACCATTGCTGGCGTCTGCGCCCGAGTCGGTCAA
>CAMAWO010000101.1 GCA_945861925.1 Bifidobacterium breve
ACGCATTACGAGCCGTTCGCCAGCCCCCTAAGGCCACGCTCTTACTCGTGCATACTCCGGCATACCCCGCAATGCTCGGCCATACGCACGCCTTGTTCCGGGGCATATCCGGGGCATTCTGCGCCCGCCTTTGATCTGCGGGATCTGACCGTTGCTGCTGCGGATCCGCGCTCCTCATGGATACCTAACGTTGTCGCGCGCACTACAGGGCCCGGGCGTAGGTGAGGTAGCTTCCGTCCTGGATCGAGCGGAAACCGTGGCGGTCCAGGAGCCGGCCGCTGGGCGTGTTCGCGGGGTGGACGCGGGCCAGCAGGATCCCTCCCGGGGTCGCGCGGCGTGCGTCGTCGACGGCGAGTGCGAGCATCTCGTCAGAAAGGCGTCCGCCTCCTGGGGTCACCACGCTTCCGCGCAGGTCGTATCTGACGGCCATGGCCATGAGAAGGCGCACCGGGACTCCGTCGGGTATCGGCGGGCCAGCGAAGTCGGGGGCGCCTCGATGAACGAACGCGGCAGCGACGGCTCCGTCTTCGTCCTCGTCCTCACCGAGGATGAAGCGCCATTGCCTGCGGCGCGAGTCACGGGATGCGTCACGAAGGTGCGTGCGCAGGATGCGTTCAGCTTCGAGGGCGAACGGCTCGGGATGGTGAGCCGCCTTCTTCGGGCGCGGGCTCACTGACTGGGCGCAGCTGAAGCGGTCGATGCTTGCCTGGTCCTGGGGATGCGCGGCCAGGCGCCAGGAGACGGTGATCACTGCTGCCGATCGGCTTCCTCCACCAGCGTGCGGAAGAAATCGCGGCTTTGCGTCGTGTCCCGAATCGGTTCGCGCCAGATGTCATCTGCGTCGGCATCGGCCTCAGAGGCCGATACGTCCACGGTGCTGGACTCGTCGATGATCACCGCGGGCAGCACATACCGAAGCTCGCTGCCCGTCACGGTCCGCTCCTCCGCGATGACGACGGGGTCGCCCAGCGCGCTGTCCTGCAGGTAGGGGGAGTTCGCGGGCAGTTCGAACGTCGAGCCGTCGTCCGAAGTGATGATCGCCTGGCCCCCGCGGACGCTTGTCCATTCCCCTGGGGTCTGACTGATGCCCAGGCGGTTGGTCCATGCTTCGGAGATGCTCAATGTCCGCAACGCGAAAGCCCGCACCTGCCTCGCGGTGGGCGTCGCGGTCGCCCACCCGGAGAACAGCTCGGCCTCGAACTCCCGCGCCTGCGCGGTCACCAGCGACGCGTCCTCGACTCGACCCAGGCGCGTCAGGATCGCCGACCACAGTCCCAAAGAGGAGTACAGGTGGCGACTGCCTGCCACGCCCCGCCGAGATCTCAAGGCGATTCGCAGTCCGTCCGTGCAGGCGTCATGGCGCCGCAACGTTGCCAGGCGCGCCTGGGTCGGCGCCTTCGACGGCTCATACGCCAGCGCGAGCAGGGGCCACGACACGGTCGGGCTGATGACCGCCCGCGGATACGTCCCCGCCGCCCGGACTTCGTGAACTACCGCAGCACCCATCACTCTGACCCTTCGTTTCGAAGTATCAGCGTATCCTATGAGGCCCGGCCCGCCAACCAACCGGACCATTCCACTCCTCGCCTGCACGACTCACGTCAAGCCGGTCGCAGCCTAACCAGCCCGTCGCCCCCGAGGCCCCGCACCTCGGGGTCGAGTTCGGGGGCGAGTTCCTGCGCCATTCCGCCGCCTAGGAGGCAGCCCTCCACCACGGAAGGCGATGCGGTCGCGAACATCACGAGGAACCGTAAATGCGGGAAAGCCCAACAACCGGAACATAATCGAGTCCGCACCACTACTTTGACCGACGGCGCGACACCGCGCACCTGCGGGGCAGCCATGGGCAACTACGAGCAACCCCTCACAGCAGGGGGTCAGACCTTCGGGGGCGCCTCGGGGGCGACCTGGCCACCTTCCGAAGCCCTTGCATAACTCCACGAGACAGGGACTCCTCAGCAATAGCAACGATTTTCCCGTGAAGCCGCCTCGGGGATTTGAACCCCGGACCTACGCATTACGAGACAAGTTCCCATCCCCATGCCCACGAGGGAAATTCAGTGATTCCAATATGTTTCGTCTCATCCAAACCCGTGCGGACTCACTCAGACCAATGGATTTGGGGCTAACCATGGGACCAGGGATCGGCCTCAGTGAGCTCGTCGCCTCCCTCGTGCCACTTCAGGTGCATCGATCCGCCCCGACCGTGGCTGAATCCCCGGTCGAGCCCGGCGATCTCAGCGAGCGCCTTGAGCATGACGTCGCTGACGGCCGCTGGGATCTCGGCCGCCGGGTCTATCCCGTCGGGCGCGACGTGCTGGAGGACCTTCGCGAGGAATTGGTGATGTCCGCGGTGGGAGCCATTGACCGTGTCGCCGGGGATGAGCGCGAGGACTGAGCCGACTGCGCCGCCCTCCTGGCCGATGCTCGAGTGAGCCGGTCCGTGGATGAGGCCCTCCGCGGCGAGTTCAAGGACGAGCTCCTCGAAGGCCCTGATGAGCACGAGCTGGCCGAACATCGTCTTGAGCAGGCCGGGCGCGGCGTCGTTCCAGTCGTCGTCCGTCGTCGTGAGCTGGACCCAGGGTGCGCCCGGGGTCAATGCCGTGTGCTGGGCCACTGCCGTCCTCCATCGTTGGTCCGGGTGAGCGTAGCCAAGAATGGATCCATTTTCAATGCTTGGCTCGCAGATCGGCGAAGTGTATTCTCAATAAGAATCAAACATTGGATCCATTGGAGGCGAAATGAGCGGTTTGCCCGGCCTGACCCGACTCGATCACGTGGGCTTTACCGTCCCCGATCTCGAACAGGCGCACGCGTGGCTCGTGGAGGTGCTCGGCTGCGAGTACATGTACAAACTCGGGCCGTTCGCCAGCGACGACGACTGGATGGCCGAGCACCTGAACGTCGATCCCCGCTCGGTCATGCGCGAGTTGCGCTTCTACCGGGTTGGCGGGCAGGCGGTCTTCGAGGTCTTCCAGTACGAGGCACCCGAGCAGCAGACGCAGCCCCCGCGCAACAGCGACACCGGCGGCCGCCATGTGGCCCTCTACGTCGACGACCTCGACGAGGCCGCGCGTTACCTCGAGCGCCAAGGCGTGAAGATGCTCGGATCACCCACCTCGAGCAAGGGAGCGAGCGCAGGCCAGCGGTGGCTGTACTTCCTCGCCCCCTGGGGAATGCAGTTCGAACTAGTCTCGTACCCGCAGGGCAAGGCCTACGACAGCAATCCTGAGAGGTTCGATTGACGAGCGAGACCCAACTGGCGGTCAGCGAACAGGTCGCGGTCCACCTGCGCTCGCGCATCCTCACCGGCGAGATGGCACCGGGCCAGCGCCTCCTCCAGGAGGACCTCGCCGAGGAGTTCGGCACCAGCCGACTGCCCGTGCGCGAAGCCCTGCGCATGCTCGCAGCCGAGGGCCTCGTCGAGCTCGAGTCGAACAAGGGCGCCCGTGTGCCGGTGCTCGATCAAGCCGAGCTGTCGATCGTGTACAAGATGCGCGAGCGCCTCGAGCCCCTTGCCCTGGCGGAGAGCGTTCCGCATCTCGGCGAGCACGTGATCGAGCAACTGCGACGTCTTCAGGCCCGGATCGCCGAGGACACCGACCTGAGCCACTGCCTCGTACTGGACCGCGAGTTCCACATGCTCACCTACTCGGGCTGCGCGAGCGAGAACCTGCTCGCGACGGTCGAGCGGTTCTGGAATTCCACCCAGCACTACCGGCGCACGTTCATGGAAGTCTCGGGCCCGGGCCGTCGGTGGGTGGTCAACTCCGAGCACGACTTCATCATCGACGCGATCGAGAGGAGAGATACCGATGACGCCGAGAGGTACCTGGCCGGCCATATCAGACGCACCCGCATGGAGCTGATGAAGCAGTTCGAATTCCGGCGGCTCTCCCCGTGACAATCATCCGCGCGGTGGCGACCGACCGGCTGACAGCCATATTCACGATCAGTGCAGCCAATCAAGCGATCGACCATCGATTGATTTCATCGAACTTTGCAACTCTGGCATGCGAATGCTCTGGATGTAGTCGGGCGGCATCTCCGGCGGGGCGCTTTATCCTCTGGCGCTCGTCGCCCGGGTCGGTGGCGTCCCGGTCATTGCATTGGCTCATGCGGCGATTCGTGCAGGAGGAGGTCGCCGAGTCACTTGCCGAGCCGGCGAAGCAGAGCAGTCATAGACTCCATGCCGGCTCTGCCGGCCCCTCAAGTGCATGGCCCATCGTGGTGACGCCCGACTTGCCGCAGCGCTAGTCGAGCCCGGGCAGTCCATCGAGGCTCATGGCGTTCCACTCGGCACGAAACTCCGCCAGACCCTGCGCTCCGCGCTTTCGGTGATCGAGGTCAAGCACATCGCGATCAGCCTCGTAGGTCATGCGCGGCACCGCGTATCCGCACGAGTCTGCCAATCGCGCCACGTCAAGCACGATGATCGAGCGCACTCCCTCGTGTTCGCTGAATCGACTCGCGAGCTCAACGAACGACGGCTCGCCAGGGAGCAGCACGCTGCCCCGGCCGTGCAGTCGGACAATGCGTGTCCGGCCGTCGAACGCGCAGAACATGATGACCATGCGACCGTTCTCGCGCAGGTGCGCAATGGTCTCGATCCCACTGCCGGTCAGGTCGAGGTAGGCCACCTGAAGCGGACCTAGGACGGCGAAGGTGCCGGCCAGACCCTTCGGCGAGCAGTTCACCAGGCCCTGCGGATCCAGCGGAGCCGTCGAGACAAAGAACATCGGCTGACTGATCATCCATGCGGCGAGCTTGTCATCGATGGCCTCAAATTGGTCTCCCATGAGACCCCACCGTAGGCGGTCAGCCTCGCGACCGACGGATGCCCCGCGAATGAGGAACGTCACCCGTCTGCACCAGTGGTGTCACGCGGTCGGTGAACAGGCGCTTGCGTGCGACGCCAGAGTCCCAAGGGTGCCGGGGAGTTTGCACCGACGACACAGCACATGAGGCCGCTCGGCCATGCGACGCGTCACGCGGTCTCTCGAAGTTGTGACGTGGCCGGGGTGATGTCGATGTGGAACTCCATGCCCATGCCGCGTGCGAGCCGCTCCAAGGTGCTGAACGCCGGCTCGTGCTCACCGGACCTACGCATTACGAGCCGTTCGCCGGCCCCCTACGGCCACGCTCATGCTCCCGCATACCCCGCCACGCACCGCCATACGTAATCCATGTTCCGGTTCATAACCAGGGCATTTCGTCGGCCCGTCGCGAGGCGCGATCAGCCGACCTTGAGCTGCTCGTCACCGAACGTTGCGACGAGTGCGAGCTGTCCGCCGAGCGCCTGGACGTAGCGGTCCAGGACATCCAGGCCAGACAGGTCACCGTGCTCGATCTGGGAGATCCGGCCGGTGCTGACACCCATCGCGTCAGCGACCTGGCGCTGGGTCAGGCCCTTGCGCCGGCGCACCTCCGCCAGACTGTGGGCGCGCACACGCGCGAGCATGCGCTCGGCATGCTCGGCCACGACCTCTGGCCCCGCCGCCTCCACGTGCTTGCCTCGCACAACGGACCACTTCTTCGTACTCATCCTCCGGCCTCCCCTTCCTTCGTTCGCTCACGCAGGTACTCCTCGTACATCCGCTCAGCCCGCGGGGTCGCGGTGCGGTACCAGCGGGTCCAGTTTCCGGACTTGTCGCTGCCGACCAGCAGGATCGCGCTGCGCCATTGGTCGAACACGAACAGCACCCGGATCTCGGTACGGCCCGACGATCCCGGCCGCAGTTCCTTCATCCCGTGCAGACGTGAACCCTTCACCCGGTCGACAAGCGGCCGACCCAAGCTCGGCCCGACCGCAGCCAGCACGTCGATCCCGGCTACCACCTGCGCATACGAGTCCGCGTCCGACGCGGCCAAGTCGTCGAGCCACCGATCGACCTCGTCCGTCAGGTACAGGTCCCACGCCACCGCGCACCTCCCACTGGAGTTTAGCATCCGCTAAACACCGGTGGGGCGAGGGGAGCTTGCCCCTCAGGTCGACGGCCATGATCCCAGAGTGGGTCAGTCTGCGCACGCAACGGACATCACCGCTGGCAATCGTCCGAGCATCGCCGGGGGGCCGTGTTCAGGGGCGAGTTCGGGGGCGACTACGCCACCCGTGACTAGGCGAAGCATCACGCTCAGCCTGCTGTTGAGCATTCTCATTGGAGCAACCCCGGAGATTCGAACCCCAGACCTACGCATTACGAGCCGTTCGTCGCCCCCCTAGGAACACGCCCTTACCCGTGAATACTCAGGCGTACCCCGCCTTGCATTGCTGCGCGGCGTCCATGTTCCGAGTCATTTCCGGGTCATTTCGAGAGCCCTCGCGACGGATGCGGCCAACCGTCGCGCCGGGCGTCAGGCGGTCTCTCGCAACCCCGACGTGGCCGGGGTGATTTCGATGTGGAACTCGATTCCCAGACCGCGCGCGAGCCGCTCCAAAGTGCTGAACGTCGGCTCGTGGTCACCGGCCTCGAGGCGCGCGACCGCCGGCTGCTGCATCCCCAGCAGGCGAGCAAGCGCCGTCTGCGACAGCCCATGCTCCACGCGGTAGGCCAACACGCGCATCGCCACGGCGCGCGCCAAGGCTGTGCGGATATGCTCCGCGTTCACCTCATCGTCGGCCAGGTCCTCAGCACGAATATCGCTGGCTGTCCGCAATGCCGATAGCTTCGTCATCTCAGTCCTCCTCTAGTTCCGCAAGCCGTGCCAATGCGAGCCGTGCTGCCTTCGCGAAGCGTCGATGGTCCACCTGGGCCTCGGGTCCGATCGCCGCGATCACGAACACGTCCCCGACCCGCTGTACATCGCCCGCCACGGGCTGCGACCCGCTCTGGGCCGCAACTCCCTCAGCCCGGCGAAACCTTGCACCGCACTGGTGTGAGGAAACCCCAGCACAGGCCCGAACGCCTCCAGCTTCTCCACCGCGTGCAGCAACGCGTTGCGCTCGGTCGCCGGTAGCGCCATTCGCTCCGTCGCGGCCTCGTCGATGAACAACACCGTCCACACTCGCGAACGATAACACACATGTTATTGATCTGTTCGGCGTGTGAGCCGCTTTCGGCACCGGGCAGCGGGTGGGATCAGTATTCGGCGCCGGCGTCGACCAGAGTGTCGATCGTCGCCCCGATGCGGTCTGCGCCCGCACGTCACGATGCCTCAAGCTCCAAGACGTCCGCTAGGCGGACCACGCGATGCCGGCAACCCGAGCGTAAACCTGTATCTAGGTACCGGATGCAACAGCACCCTTGGCGGGCGGACGCCGCGACAGCGTGTGGTGCCGAAAGCGACCACTTTGCGAGCCTGGGCGGGTGGCTGGCGTACCGGATCAGTATGCCTCGCTGCGCTTTGCGACCGCCAGCGCCAAGATCACCAGTGCCCCATCATCCAGGGTGACGATGATCCGGGAGTCCCCGACGCGATACCGCCAATGACCGCGGCGAGTACCCGTCAGCGCCTTGCCCCGCAACCGCGGATCGGGCAGCCCGGAGACGTCCACCAGATATGCGCCGATGCGTCTTTGGACCGAGGAGTCGAGCTTTCCGAAGTCGCGTTCGAACGTCCGCGTGACCTGAACGCGCCACGCGTCGGCAGCGTTCAACGGCCTCCAGCAGCGTTCGCCGCCCGCCCTTCGGCCATGTCGCTATCTGTGAGACCGAGTTCGGCCATGAACTCGCCTAGGGGTCGGCTCTGGCGCCCGGAGTCCTCGAATGCCCGCACGGCTTCGTCGGCGGCGTAGGCGTCTTCCAGGTCCTCCAGATGGGCGTGGATCGCCTCGCGGACATAAAAACTCTTGGTCCGACCGGTACGCCGTGACAGCGCCTCGAGGCGGGCCTCTTCCTCAGCGGTGAGCCGGATCGTGACCGTCATGACGCCTCCGTGTAAGACATGTAAACACAATAACACCCGCCGTGCGGCACTGCTCCCAGGTCAGAATCGACCCGTTGTCACCCGCGCACAGATGAGAGTGGGCAGTCCTTATGCGTGCCGCCACACTTTGGCGGCCGAAGCCAGGAGCAGCGCGATGACCGCGGCAGGGATGGCTACGAGGGCGCTGTTGCATTGAGGAGGCATGTGGCGCCTCAATGCACCAGTGCCCCTCGAACGACGGGTCCTATTCATTTAGCGCCGATTTATACGCAGCGAGTTTGACCCTAGTTTCAGGCGAATTGATAGCTGAGTACATCTATGTCCACTAAATGTCGCTCTAACGTCCGAATTCGGGCCTTGGGGTCATGGCGAGGTGACTCCATTTAAAGAGGGAACCCCCAACCGGCCCAAGGGCCGACCGGCCGTGAATCCGCATCGCGATGGATTGGGACTCGCCAGTCACGCCGGCATAAAACTGCCATGAAATGCGACACCACGAGGACTCCGATGTGCTGTTGAAGGCGCCCGAATGCCAGCCCATCTCGTCGAGAGACGTGCATCAAACGATCCCGGAGTGACCGCAGGTTCTTCGGCACCGAGGCGTAAGCATCGCTCATATCGGCTCCTCGCGGTGATCGATCAGCTTCTCGAGGTTCGCAGCTTGAGATGCCATGAGCTGGCCAGACTGACGGGCCTGGCGGATGGCCCAGCGGAGTTGCGCCGGGTCCGTCCCCAGCTCGTGACAGTCCTCGATGGTGCGCGCAACCGTGGTCACCGGAAGTCCGTCAACCATCGTCACGTCAGCAGTTGGGAGGTCCCTGCGATGGACCCGTACAGGACCACTTCCCTGAGCTCGGGGGTAGTTGTCCGGCGGAGCCGTCAGGTGGACGACGGACGGGTTCACATCCGACAGACCGTGCAGGACCAGAGCAGATTCATGAGACAGCACCGCTCGACCCCGCGCCCAAGCGACCGCGAACGCCAGATCATCAATCTCCGATCGAGGCAAGACAGGCACGCGATAGACCCCTCGAGCCACGTGCTCTAGGCGCCCGCGCCCTGCGAGTAGACGCAACTGAGTCGGATCAATTCCCGCCTCACGAGCCTGGAGCGTCGTTACGTAGCCGTGGTGATCGGAGGCCCTTTCGACGAGGGTGTCGAATATCGGCTGTTTCATGTGCTCAAACGTATCAAATAGATACGTTTACGCACAATCATCCGGAAAACTCCGCAGCGCCTCACCCTCAGGCATCCCCATCCCCGGTCGTGGTCGTGGTCGTGGATATTGCCGTATCCGGGAGCAAACTCAAAGCAGGGGTGGACCGCCCATCGCATGTAGCCACGGGAATCCGAGCCCGACCCCTGCCCCCAAGTCGGCCAACGACAGCCATCGGGCCCAGGCGACCAGATCGCATCGCGCCGTGAAGTGCCTCAGTGCAAATTCGTTTTAGTCAGCCTGAAAAATCTCCGTTCTGTCGTGGAGCCGCCTCGGGGATTTGAACCCCGGACCTACGCATTACGACAGCGTCGCATGCAGGCGTGACGCTCGGAGGTACATGCCCTATCACCACGGTACGAGCGCGAACGGGCCGTTCTATGTCGCCGTATGACGGTTGCTCGGGGACGAGACGGGGACGAGCTCCTCCGCTAGGGCGCCATGGTTCTGTGGCTCGTCGTCATGATCTTCATGCTCATCTTCGTGCTCTTCATCATCGTCCTGCCGCCGCGCGCCGAGTGCCGTACTACGACGATCGCGCTGTTAACCGACAATGTCCCAAAGAGGACTCTTTCCATCATGAACAGGCTTTACAGACAACGTCTCGAAGAGGACCATGTCGGTTATGGCGACGAAATCGGGAGAGCAGTTCGTGGCGGTCGAGGAGGCCGCCCGCCTGCTGGATGTGACCAAGCGCCATGTTGCGCGACTGGGCGACCTTGGCCAGATCCGCTACGTCGGTCGCGGTCTCGTGGATCGCGACTCGATAGCCGAGTACCTGCAGGAGCGCGACTTCTACCGGTCCCGGGCGTGGAGTGAGGAGACTGCGTGGGGTGCAGTAGCCCTGCTGTCCGGTCTTCACGTCGACTGGCTCGGCCAAGTGCAGACATCCCGGCTGAGGGGCCGGCTTAGAGAGCTCGCCGAAGACGAGCGGGGTGCGCACGAGCTGGTCGGTCGGACCCGCAACCGAGCCCGCGTGATGCGGTACGAGTCGTACGGCTTCCTGGCGGCGCGGCTGCGCAAGGAGATAGTGCCCATCAGCCGACGGCGGTTGGGACTCGCCGACACAAAGCAAGTAGACGGGTACATCGACACCGAGCGGCTGGCCGCGCTGGAGGGGAAGTACGGCCTTCGTCGCAGTCCCCGTGGCGACATGACCATGAGGTCGACGTCATTCGACATCAGCGTCGTGAAGACGATCGCGAGCCGAGGGAACGGCGCGCTCGCCGCCCTGGACGCAGCCGGCTCAATGGACGCACGTGAGCACGGCGCCGGTTCGCGAGCCCTGGCCACGCATCTCGAGAGGTTCGCGGAAGGACGCGCGCATGACTAGGCCGGGGCCCGACCGCGGAACGGACGACGACAGACGTCTCACGTTTGACGTGAAGGCACCAGCCGGCGGCTGGGGGGACCCATGGCCGAACGTAGCCGAGATCGCGCGGGTGCTACCCACGAACCGATGGACGCTGATCGGTGGCCTGATGACGCAACTGCATGCGATCCACCATGGCGTCGACGCCGTCCGGCCGACCAACGACGTTGACATCGCACTCCACATAGAGACGGCCCGAGGGACGCCGAACACGACGGCAAACGCGCTGGAGTCACTGGGCTACGAGCTCAAGCCGAGCATCGATCCGAGAAACAACGTCGGCCATCGGTTCACGCGCGGAGCGAGCCGTGTCGACGTCGTCGTCGGCCACGAGGCCGATGACGATGACGATGTAGTCGACGTCGTTATCGCGGATCACCCAGCACCGAGGGTGCAGGAGCGGATGCGGCGCATGGACATGGTGAAAGTGCCAGGAGGAACGCAGGCACTGCGCCGAACGGCCAACTACCGTTTGACATTCAACGAGGAAACCCCGTTCACGATCTCGGTACCGCAACCATTCGGGGCGCTCATCCTCAAGACCGCGGCGTACGTATCGGATAGCCGGGACCCGGCACGCCACCTCCAGGACGCCGCCGTGCTCCTCGCATGCATCGACGATCCCTTCGCCGAACTCGACCAACTGGCCGGTTCTGACCGTGGCCGCCTGGCGATACCGGATCGCGAGCTCACAGATGCCCACCCGGCATGGCGATTGATGCCCCGTGCTGACGCCGATCGAGGACGAGGAGTGCTTCGCGTGCTCACAAGTCCTCAGTAGCGGGGCCAGGGCGCCGCACGACCTGACAGGGAGCCCACTCTGGAATCGAGTCGACGACCGTCGCAACGACCCGACCGCCCGGACATGGGTGGTCTGCCGCCGGACAGCAGCACTACCCTCGGGCACCGACGACCCATCCGGACGCGCGTTTCTTGCCCAGGGCAGTCACGTACCCGTCCATGGCCCAGCCCAGCTCCTTGGCGGCCGGCGCCCGGACCCGGTTGCGCAGGTTCTGCTCGCCGAAGAGTCCGCCTGAGGGATTGGGAAAGATCAACGCCAGCGGATTCACGCCTCACGACTGCTCCTCCAGGGCCTTCGGAACGCGGTTCGCCAGCCACCGGGTTATCAGGGGCAAAAAAATGTCCGTCTTGCGTGGAGCCGCCTCGGGGATTTGAACCCCGGACCTACGCATTACGAGCGGGTAAGTGTGAGCCGTTCCCTCACGGGAGTCCGGTTGCGCTGCAGCGCCTTTGAGCGTAGGAGTGCGTCCAACTCCGTCATGATCTGTGGCAAATCTGTG
>CAMAWO010000102.1 GCA_945861925.1 Bifidobacterium breve
CGAAGGGGATCCCCGCGAGCAGCTCGAGCCGTTCCTTGATCCGCTCTGCGGCGCCTTCCTCGCTGAGGATGTCGGCGAGGGCGATGTCGAACTGCGGCCCCATCGTCGTTTGGAGTACGTGGGCGGCAGCCTCAAGGTCGCGGTTTCCGCCGTGGGAAATCAGCGCCTCGACCCATTCCGAGGTGTCCGTATCGAGCTTGGCGCGCTCTGCGAGTTGCTGAAGGAGCACCTTCCAGGCCGGCACTGTCGGTGCGGAGAAGCCCGCACCAACGAACGCGATGCAGCGCCCGGCGGCGATCTGTTCGAGAAGGTGGCGCGGAATCTCAACGGCTGATGGGGATTCTGGATTTACGGAGCGCATGCTGTTCCTCCCTCGATGTATCCCTCTTGCGGAGTGAACGTTTCCCGTTCGCTCCCTGACCGGCACCTGCCGGCGTCGACCAAGGCGATGAGGCAGGTGAGGGGGAAAGTATGGCTCCCAATGTGAACTTGGGGAACCGCTGTTACGCCCGGTGAAAGCCCGGGGCCTTACTGCGCTCGATTCTTGCATGAGACCGCACCCAGTCGACGGCAGTTGCGCAGAGGGTGTGCCACCTGTCGCCAGCCACGACGGTCGGAGGCCAGGCTTGCTGGCGGCGGTACTCGAAGAGTCGGACGCACGTCGCCCTGACTCGTCCGGGTCGAGGTCTTCGCCCTTGGCGAGGAGTTGGAGGTCGACAAGATCACGGGCCCGCTCGCTGCCCTCGGAATGCTTCGACGTCATCCGACAGGTGGCTGTGCCATCTCCCGGCTTATCTAGAGGAACGTACGACGGTGCTTAACATGAACTTTTAACGTTCGTCGCCTGCTCACCTTTGGGCCCTGTTACAACGCTGAAGAAGACGTCGCAACCCTCCTTTAGGGTCTTGAATCCCGAACCCTGGATGGCTGAGAAGTGGACGAAGAGATCTTTCCCTCCACCGTCGGGGGTGATGAATCCAAATCCCTTGGCGTCGTTGAACCACTTCACTCTCCCCGTCTCGCCCTTGACCTTGCTGGGCTTGGCGACGGTCGACCGGCAATCGGCCTCAGACCCCTCACAGGTGCAGGTCACCTCGTCGCCCTCCCTCGCACATGTCCACGTCGCTAGCACTACCTCGGCAGGGACGTCGGCTGGCGCGGATGACATGGGGGCCGATGGGGCAGGTGCCGCCGTGGACACCTCCGGCACTGGCCCTGGCGCGGCCGCTGACGTGGCGGCGCTCGGCGCTGAGGCCGTCGTGCCGGAACCGCAGCCCGCGAGGAGCAGCGCTCCCGCTGCCGCGATTGACACCATCAATGTCGCAACCGTTCTCGGTGCATACATGACTCGATCCCTCAGTCGAACCCGATTACAGCGCCGCAGAGGATATTGCGCGCTTCCCAGGTCAATGTGCAAGCCTGGTTCGACGCCCCATGAGGGCCCGCCAACGAAATGGGGTACTAGACCCCCATTTCCGGAGGAGCATTCACCCTCGTGCCTCCGCGGGCAGTCCTTCTCCGCGATGAGGTCGCGGCCGGTCATGGCGTACGCAGCGATTGGCCTCCTGGCGTTCGAGGAATTGGTCGAGGACGAGTCGCGACCACTCACGGGTTCGACCCGAATCCGTGAGCTATGCAAGAGCAGTCCTTGCGGTCATGGGTCTTCAGCCCGGGACGAAGTGCGACAGCCATCGCCGCCCCCGCCTCATCGCGGCTGGTAGTCATGGGTCCGTCATTGCGTTAGCCGGGTTGCGCAGGTGTCCAGACTGTTTGAGCTGTCTTCGCCAAAAGACAGTGGTCGACTTGGTGAAGAAAGCCAACAGCGGGCAGGAAGCAGACTCTCGGTTCGCACATCCGGACGCACGACGTGCGAACCGCAATCACCCGTTCACCAGGCACGATTTCACGATGGGGACTTGCGGCCGGCGACCGCATGCGCGGTCAAGGACTTTGAGCCTGCCCATGAAGGAGCGCATCGGCAGCCCGACTTCGTTTGCCACACCCAAGGCCCCTGAGTTCCCTTCATCGACGGTCGAGATGACGACCGATGGCGTGACCAGCGGATTGCATTGAGCTGGGCGTCTGCACGTCTTTCCTTGAGCACTGCAGACCGGTGATGGGCTCCATGTTCGCGTCCGAGATTACGATCTTGGAGGGGATACCGCGCACAAGATTCAGGGTAGTTGCGCCGCCTTCTGCATTTACGGGTACCCAACCAACTGACGCGAGCTCTTTACCTTGGCTACTCGGAGTCGTCATCACTCGTTCGGTTCCCGGTGTGCTCACCCGGAAGCACCACTCATCCTCGGACATCGGGTGGTCGGTGCGATGCAGGCTATCCACCGATTCACGATGGACAACCAGTTCAGGATCGGCGGATCAGCAGCGCAACGAACCCCCGCAGAACGCCTCCGTTCCACCAATCCCGATCAAGAGCACAGCGACGCTGACGAACGGCACAAGGGCAGCGAGCACCCGCCACTTGGTGGTCCCGGCCCGCTTGCGAGTCTTGACCCAGACTGTCCAGACGATCGGCACGGTAGCGAAGCAGGCGATGGGAAACGTGAGCCCTCCGATTAGGCCAAGCAGAGCCCAACCCGAAGAACCGACACCCATCATGCCCATCAACGCAACGGGGATTCCGACCAGCCCCACAGGGATCCAGATGACGGACGCAAGGATGGGAATGAGCGGTCCGGCGTCGGTGGAGTCCACTTGGGAGATCGTAATGCCCGCAAAGTATTCGCAGCACTTCTACCCGTCAAGAATCTCACCCCTCTCGCCGACAAGTGGGGTACTAGTACCCCACTTGTCCCGCAGGTATGGCGCGTCGTGTGCGGTAACGGTCAGGATGTTCGCTGGCCGCCAATGGGGCGGTTGGATTGAACTGAAGGGCAGCAGATGAAGGCACCGAACAAGATGATGATCGCAGTAGGGGCGCTTGCCCTGACCGCAACAACCCTGCTCGCCGGTTGCGGCGGCAGTTCGACTGAGGCCACCCCTGCAGCCGAACCCGCTGCAGCCGAGGCGCCCGCCAGTATCTACGAAGGAACGGTGAAGCCCGCTGACATCTCCGACGCCGTTTGGGAGTCGATTGTGATGGCAAGCGATGAAGAGTTCTTCCAGAAGATGGCAACCGGGACCCCGGAACAACTCGCTAAGGTCTGCGCTGACGGCGTGGGCGATACCGATCCGGCCGCTAGCGCCCAATCCTCGTTGGCCTCGGGTGGAACACTCGAGGAGTGGACGCAGGTCTGGGAGGTCGTGTTGCCGAACATGGTGCTTGTGGCCTGCTCGATGGCTGAGTAACTGCCGCTCTAGTCCGCGCTGCCTTCCCGGAGGAGCCTCCGCTCTCGGGGAGGCAGCGTCGGGCGACTGGTGTCCCTGATCGTGCCGAAAGAATTTCCGCACGGATGCCGACTACTCAGTCCACCATCGGTCAACTCGCGCGTGCCAGCAGGTTGGGCGTGCTTTTCTCGGTCGAGAGGATCGGACGAGGGTCGACTGGGAGACGGTCAACTCGGTCGAACAGAGGTTCGCAAAGTAGGCAGGCGCCCGTCATAGAACCAGTGCAACACATCTGTGTTGATGACAAGCCAAAGGTTGACCAGCGGACAGGTCTACAAGGCCACCCCTTGGCGGCCACCGACGATCGTTGCGGCCACCGGTCACGCCGCGCCACTTTCCGCGCGTAATGGGGGTCTAGTACCCCACTTATGCGCAACGGCCCGATCTTCTGGGCCACAGGCTTGTGCATCGCGTTGCGGTAGCGCACGCCGAGGCTTCGGTCTCAGAACGCATTGCCAAGCGGATCTGCAAGGTTCACCCATCCGGTGGCACGAGTGGCACCGAACGTAAACGTCGATGGTGAGATCAAGGGAGTGGTACGCATGTCATTCTTCAAGAAAATCAAGAGCGGCCTCGGGATAGGGACGATCAAGTTCGAAATCATCGTGCCGAGTCACGTCCAGGGAAATTCTGGCCAGCTTGCCGGGAATATCGTTATGTCCGGCAAGGGTGATCACCTCGTGAAGGACGTTGAGGTCTCACTGAAGAGGGTGCACACGTGGCAAGAGCGTGAGTCCAGATACAACTCGACGACGGATCGCCACGAGGACAAGTGGGTGGAGAAGAGCCGGAGTGAGAAACTCGGTCACTTCATGGACGAGACGCAATTCGCGATAGCGGCCGAAGAGACGAAGACTATCCCGTTCGTCATCCACTTCCAGCCCTTTGAACCCCAGCCGGTATCGAGTGCGGACGGGGGTGTGTGGGGCTTCGTCACCGCTGCGTTCTCGCCGCTCGGCAACACAAGGAACCACGCAGTGCACTACCTCGTCGACGGTGATGCGGATCTCGAGGACGTGGCATTCGACAAGGGCGACCAAAAGAAGATTGTCATGATTTAGCGCCGCTTTCATCCGATGGGTGCACAAGGATTGAGTGCGGCCCAGTCTCCTGATCGGGCCGGATGTCTGGGCTCATCCCCTCAGACAATTCCGTCTACTCGCCGGAACCGACCTTGTTCAGCGCCGCGAGCACGCGTGCCTCGCCTGGTTCGTTCCTCGGCGAACCGTTATCGCAGGTGATGTCGCCAGAGTTCACGGCCTCCGCGATGATCGTGTACACAACCGGTGAGGGAATGGTCGTTGAATTGACGGTCCGGCGCAGGGCAACGACGTGTTACCGGCCCGTGGCGCGTGGTACTAGCACCCCATTCGGCGTCAAAGTATGGCGCGACGAGGTCGGTGGCGGTCATGCTCTTCCATGGTCGCCAAAGGGGTGGCTTGATACGACCGTAAGGGATGAACCTGATGATGAGACAACGAACGACCGTGGTGAACTCGGCGGTGGGACTTATGCTCGCCGGTGTGGCCATTACCGGATGCTCGTCGACGAGTACTGTGCCCAAAGCCAACGTGGAGTCGCAGATGCTCCCGATGATGAACGGTGCGCTGCAAGAGGCAGGCCTAACGGCGTCCGCCGTCACCTGCCCGGGTGACCTCGAGAAAAAGGTGGGCGCCACAATAAACTGTGAGATCTCATTAAGCGGTGCCGACGGCACGAGGACCGGGGTCCTACTGGTCACCGTCGTAAGCGTGGATGATGGCGGGGCTCTACTCGAAGGCGAGATCACTGGATAGGGTCATAACGGTGAAGTTGCCGCCAAGGATGAACGTGACCTGGCGCCCGTGCCGATCATCGACGGCAGCCTGCATCCGGACAAGGCATTACCGCGCTGGTAGCGAGGTTTAAGGAGTTTCCCCGCAGCCAGTAGGTAGTGGTCGGCGTCGAAGATTCAGACACTGATGTCTGTCAGGTGACCGTTGCCCTCACATTTCCCCTCAGCGCATGGCCGACCTCCACGGCCGCTGCTAGGGGTTGGGCGCGGGCAGGCCTGAACTCACATCGATGACGTCGCCGCCGGTCGCGATCGCGTGGTAATCGCGACTGGCGGCGACAACGTCCAACGACGTAATCATCATTGCAAGGGTGACTAACGCTAGGCGTGTGTGCGCAAACGAATTCACTTGATGGGCTCGCCCACATGAAAAAGCCGATCGTCGACTCTCTCGTTGAAAACGCCGCTCATCACCACGGCAACGTAACGACGATAGGCCCGTGGAGTTGGAATTGATCGGACTCAATTGCGCCTGCTCGCTGGCTGCTGGCGATTGAAGCACTTCGCCCGAGGCATCTATCGCGTGCCTGTCCTGCCTTGGTCGGAGCGTGATGATCTCGCGCCCACGGTCGCCTGGGTGCGGGTCGTGCAGTGCCGTCTCGTGAGTCTGCTTTCGTCGTGTACGGGCTGTCGGATGTGTACCCGTCCGTCGTCCACCCGCTGGCTTCGCCGGACCACTAGCGTCGAGCGCGGGGCAGTGGTTCTGTTCGGGTCCATCGCATGAACCTGCCTACGACTGCCGTGACGATGGTTGTCGGGCTTCCGGTTACCACCGTTGCGCGGCACCGTCGAGGCCTGTCACTCCGGTGCGCTCACTGCCCCCCATACTGCGAACCTCGAGCAGTTGATCGATCACCGCAAGGAGCCGACATGAGCGACGAGCGGCCGAGGCCCTGCTTCCGGAGCGTGCGACAGGAGAGGCCCCTTGGCGCGCTTGTTTTCATCGTGCCGCTCCGGGCGCCAACACTCATCCCCTAACATCATGCGAACGGTGCGATTTTGGCGATTCACGAGTTCACGATCGACAAGCAGTTCAGGATCGTCGGATCAGCAGTCGTTGAGCGAACCGCCGCAGAAGGCCCTATTTGAGTTGCGCCTGATTTGTGATGGAGCCAGTGGCTCCATCACCGACGTCGTTGATGGGTGTCACGGTGAACGTGTAGAACGCGGGCTTCTTTGCGTTCGTTGTCGTCACTTGCTTCATGGCGATTCGGCTTGACGTCATCTCTGGACCCACCTTGATAGCCACGACCGCGGGCTTCTTGTCGCTGGCGCTGCGATACGAGTATCCGCGCAGCCAGTAGGCCGCGGCCGGGGTCCAGCCTGCCGACAGGGGTGCCTTCCAGGTCACGGTTGCACTCACCTTCCCCTTCGCAGCCCGGCCGACCTTCGCGGTCACCGCAACTGGCTGGGTGGAGACGAGGCCTGAACCCACATCGATTACGTCGACGCCGGTCGCGGTCGCGTGGTAGCCGCGGCCGCCGGCGACAGCGTCCAACGTCGTCATGATCATCCCGAGCACCCCTCCTAACGGGGCCACGACGACCGTGCCCTGCCCGTCCTGTCCGAAGATGAGGCCGGTTGATGGATCGACTTTCAGGTCGACAAATGCTGAGCCGACGCCCTCAAGGCTCCGGACCTGCGCGCCAGAAACTGGGTCTACCCAGACGAGCGAATCACCCTTCGACGCGAGCAGGGCGCCTGACACCGGGTCGCGGGTCAACGATGAGAACGGACCTGCCGGGAACTTCGTGGGATAATGGAAACCGTTTTGATAACCCCCGTTGGATGTGATGACAATGGCCGTGGGCCAGCACATGTCACTGAAGCAGTAGTCGGCGGGGCTCGATCCCGTCACGATCGCCTGGTCGTCGAAGGCGGCGAGTGGCCCGTTGGGCAACCCGAGGCCACCGCGTCCGGTGTAGGTGGGCCCCTTCTCCACGACGAGCATGGTCATCGGGTCGACGGAGAAGATGACCGGCCATCCCGGCTGGCAGTCGCCGACGAAATAGAGCAGTCGGCCATCGGGGCTCATCGCCGGACTACGTGATTGCATGCCGGGCGAATTCGCCGAATACGAAAGGCAGGGCTGCGTTGCGCCGTTGAAGCTGTCCCGCATGGGCTCGTTGTTGTAGGCACCCGAGCGCACCAGGGCCCCGGTAGCGGTATCGACGACGAAGATCTCATAGCCGGCCGTCACATATGCGGCGGACCCGTCCGGGCTCAGGGCCACGCCCGACGGAGCCACGGGCAGCACCGTTGTCGAGCGGACCGTCCACCCAGCCGCGTCGATGATGCTCACACTGCTACCAGCCGTGCTGATGGTGGCGACGACATTCCCCCGCGCCGCCACATGCGTCGCGCCCCCTGGCACGACCAACTGGATCCCGGCCCGTGTTGTCGGAGCGTCCGATGCCGCTGCCGACGTGACTGCACCCAGCATGCAGGTAGCGGCCATGCCCAAGGCAAGGATCGCTCGTATCGCCTGAACCTTTATGGCCCGCGCTGATGCGGGTGCGGTGACGTTGATACTGCTCATGGCCGACAACATAGGCAAGGATTCTCAGCCGGGCAAGGGTCCGACTTTACGAGCACTCACAAGGGCGCGAAGTGGGGTACTAGACCCCCACTTAGGTCGAATAGGGGCGAAATTCGGCTCGTTGCCTTGTGCGATGGTGTTCGGATCGAAATCCTTTCACCGACCGCTTCATTCATTGTCTCGAAGGGAATCACCGTGAATTTGAATCATCGATCCACCCCGGCGTTGCTGGCCGTGGGCACGTTGCTTGTGGCGGGGGCTCTGACCGCATGCTCGGTCTCGATGTCGACCGGGGTGTCGAAGTCCGATCTCGATGCACAGGCCCTAACGGTGCTTCAGACCAAATTTCCCGATGACCAGATTGAAAGCGTCAGTTGCTCGGACGGGCTTGACGCGACCGTCGGAGCAACGGCCACTTGCGAGATCGTGTCTGCTGATGCCCAATTGACACTCATCGCCACCGTCGATGACGTGACCGACGGCAAGATAAAATGGTCGTTTTCTGAGCCTCAGTAGGCCGAGTAGGACCGCAGTCCCGCCATGGTCCGGGTCGGTGCGAGCGTCGCCGGCTCGGTCCACGGCGTGGCGTACTGGGATATGCCCGAAAGGATGACTTCGACAAGGCGCCATGTGGTGGCGACTTCCAGTGAGGAGAATTCGCAAATGAGTTACCGGATCCTCGTGGTCGAGGACGATGGGTTCACGCGCATGCTCCTGGGCAGTCAGTTGCGTGAGCTAGGCCACCATGTCGTCGGCGAAGCAACGAACAGCGCCGAGGGGATGGCGAGCGCGAAGGTCAACAAGCCCGACGCCATCGTCGTCGATCTCGATCTCGGCAAGGGACCGAGCGGAGTCGATTTCGCGCTGGGAGCGCGCAGGCTCCAGCCGAACGTGGGGATCCTCCTGCTCACGTCCTACGTCGATGTTCGGCTGATCGGCGACTTCCGGCCGCTGCCGCCGGGGACCGTCTTCATGGTCAAGCGATCCCTGACGAACGTGGAGGCCTTCGAGTCGGCTATCGACATGGCGGTGGAGTCAGGCTCGCGTCATGCTCTCGAGAAGCTGCATGGGGATGGCAGCCTTGACAAGCTGAGAGACGGCCAGATCGAGATCATGCGCCTCATTGCGTGCGGCTACACAAATTCCGAGATTGCTTCGCAGCGGTTCCTGCGGGAGGCATCGGTCGGAAAGGCCATTGCCCGGCTCATCAAGCAGCTCAACTTGCCTGCGGGGTCCGAGCGGAACCCTCGGGTCCTCATCACGCAGGCCTACTTCGCGCTCATTGCGGGATCAGCGAACCCACGTGGGTAGCCTCGAAGAACACGTTGGCATTCAGGGCGGGTCGGCGTCGGATCATCCGGATCCGGGCCCGCCTGTTGCGGCGGTGGGCGGGCATGTGGCAGTCCTCCTTGAGGTGCCAACGTTCTCCCAGCGGGTGGTTGAGCGTGATGTCTCGCGCGAGACTGCCCGAACGCTGAGCAGCGTGGTGTTCGCCGCGGCCAGCGCCGTCATCTTCATCTCACTCCTAGGCTCGGTCAAGCCAACGGCGTCAGCGGAAAACGCTTCATTGCTCGGTCTCGTTGCCATCGCCATCGTGTGCGGCATGTTGGCCGGCGCATGGGTGTGGCTGGAGTTGACGACGGCACGAGCCTTCGGGGCGAGGTCCCGATTGCGCTTCATTGCGAGCTACAGCCTGGGCGGCGCACTTGTCGGTTCGCTGTCGATGATGCTGCTACCACTGGCCGGCTTCACCAGCTTGGCGCCGCCAGTCGTTCGAATCGTCAGTCTGGCAGTTGTCGCACCGTGGCTGGCGGTCATCATCGGATTGCTCTTTGATGGTCGTGCTCGGGTGCGAGTCGCACGGCAGTTGCTCATCGACAGGGCAGTGAGTGTCACCCTCAAGGGAACAAGCAAGGCAGCGCTGCTCGAAGACCTTCGAACGAGCGTCCGGCGTGACCTACAGACTGCCCTGGAGCCGGCATTCCGCATCATCGATGAGCGACTGGCCTTCGAGCAGGTGTTTGCCAAGGAGCACGTCGATACGGCCGCTGCAAACGTCCTCAGAGATCTGGCTGACACCTCTGTTCGCCCGCTCAGCAGACTGCTCAACGAACAGCCGACTGGGCGTCGAACTCGATTTGGCCCGATCGCCTTCGTTGAAGGTGTCGCGCGCAATCAGTCGTTCAGACCCGGCCTTGTCTCAGGAATCTTCGTCCTCACAGCGGTCGTGGAGCGATGGACAGTAGATGGCCCGATGAGCGCATTCGCGAATGCTGCATCCGGCATCGTCCTCATCTTCCTCATTCTCGGCTCCGGAAACTGGCTCATGCGGGCCTTTCCGCAGCGTCACGCCGCCATCTTCCTTGCCACGTTCATTGTTCTGCAGATCCCGACATATTGGTCTGAGCTCACGGCTGGAGCCTCGCTCACGCCGCTCTACATCGTCCACGTGATCGTCGGGATCTTCTTGAGTGCATGCGTGATCTGGCTGACCTCTGGGATTGGCGAGTTTCGAGTTCCGCAAGCGGAGCTTCTTCGTGTGTACGCGCGCGAGTTGGACGCAGCGAGGATCGATGTCCTCGTCCAGACCGAGGTGATCGGATCGATTGCCAAGGACGCCGCCAGGATGCTCCACGGATCCGTGCAATCGAAGCTCGCGGCATGTGCGCTCGCTATTGACCGGGCGGCCCTCACTGACGATGTCGAGTCGTATGCCGCTGCCATCGAGCAGGCGCGGGCGGTACTCAATGCTCCGTGGATGATCGACTCAGCCCCCCGCCCGTCGGTGACGCTCCAGGCTGAGGTCAACGCGAAGATCGAGCTCTGGCAGGGGCTGGCTGGCATCGCTGCGCTGGTCTCGCCCGAAGTGAAGCAGATCACGGGGGCACTTGCCGGCTCGGTCGGCGAGGTGGTCGAGGAGGGCCTGTGCAATGCGATCAGGCATGGGAATGCCGACACCGTCTCGGTGCAGGTCGACCTTGTCGATGAAGGATCGACCTCACTCATCCGGGTCCGCGTCGTTGACGATGGATGCGGTCCTCTCGACGGTGCGCCCGGCCTCGGTTCGGCGCTCCTTGACGATGCGTGCGCTGGACGCTGGAAGCGGGCCGCTGCACCCGGCGGCGGATGCATTCTCGACGCGTGGATCCTCGTCCGAGAAGTGACTGCTTCCTAGCCCGTCACTGCCCAATTCGTTCTTCAGGGTCTGTCCCCGTGCCCGGTGAACGGCCAGAGCAAGGAGGAGAAAGGCCTGACGTGCGGCCGCGGTTTCCGCTACGGTACCTTTGCCATTACTCAGGAGAGCATTGGCGACGGGACGAACTGGCCGAGAGACGCGCCGGGCAATTCCGTGCATTCATGACACACGCGATCAGGGAGGCCACGCCATGGACGATACGGTTCGCCAGCACAAGTACGTGCTCAGCGAGGACCAGATGCCGACCGTCTGGTACAACATCATTCCGGATCTACCCTCGCCGCCCCCGCCGCCGTTGCACCCGGGCCGCCTAGATCCGGTCGGCCCAGATGACCTCGCCCCGCTGTTCCCGATGGAACTCATCATGCAAGAGGTCTCGAGCGACCGATACATCGAGATTCCCGGTGGTGTCCTCGATGTCTACCGCCAGTGGCGTCCATCTCCCTTATTCCGCGCCCATCGACTTGAGCAGGCGCTCGGCACCCCGGCGCGCATCTACTACAAGTACGAAGGAGTTTCGCCCGCCGGCTCGCACAAGCCGAACACGTCAGTACCGCAGGCCTACTACAACAAGAAGGAGGGCACGCGAAAGCTGACAACCGAGACCGG
>CAMAWO010000103.1 GCA_945861925.1 Bifidobacterium breve
GCCGTTACTCGTGCCCGCACTGTGGGTCGCGAGCGAGGCAGTTCGAGGGTCAATTCCGCTGGGCGGATTTCCGTGGGGGCGTTTGGTGTTCTCGCAGTCGGAGAGCCCATTGCTGCCCGTGACGGGCGTCGTCGGATCGGCGGGGATCACCTATGTCGTCGCGCTGTTCGGGTGCCTAGCGGCGGCTGCGATCACGGCAACCAAACGCGGCCGGCTAGTGAACTACCTTGCGGGCGTCACACTCCTTCTTGGCGTCCTCGGGGTCGTAGTCTTCGCAAACGATCGTCGCGCGTTGGCTTCAGGTAGCGACTCGACCGCGAACGTAGCAGTCGTCCAAGGAGGGATCCCGGCAGTGGGGTTGCCGGTGATGGCTGAACGTCGGGTCGTCCTCGACAATCACGTACGGCTAACAACAAAACTGGGCGACCAGCTCGCGGCGACCGGGACAGTACTCGACTTCGTCGTATGGCCCGAGAGCTCTACCGACATCGATCCGTTCCAGGACACGGCGGCAAGGGAGATGATCGATGCGGCTGTGCAGGCCGTCGGCGCCCCCGTGCTCGTCGGCGCCGTCGTCCAGGTGCCAGGGGATCCGTCGCGGGTGGCAAACATGGGGATCGTTTGGAACCCGGTGACGGGGCCCGGGCCCTCCTATGCCAAAAAGCATTTGGTGCCGTTCGGGGAATACCTGCCGTTCCGGTCGCAATTGGGGCAACTCGGGGACCGGTTCGCCCTCGTTCCTCGGGACTTCGTGTCAGGGCAACGTACGGGAATTCTGCCTATTGGCGGCGCCACGATTGGAGACATCATTTGCTTTGAGGTGGCATACGACAGTCTCGTCCGGGACGTCGTCAACCAAGGCGCGCAATTGATCGTCGTACAGACGAACAACGCGACTTATGGAGGCAGCGCTCAACTGGCGCAGCAATTCGCGATGTCGCGTATTAGAGCAGTAGAGCACGGACGCACGATTCTCGTCTCTGCTACGAGCGGAATCAGCGCCATCATCGAGCCCGATGGGTCAGTAACTGCAAGCATCGGTGATGGAGGCGCGGGTGTCCTCATCGGTCGCGTAGCGCTGCGCGATGACTTGACGGTCGCGACTAGGTGGGGTGCGACCGTTGAGATCGGCTTCATCATCACCGCTCTCGGTGCGCTGGCATTCGCAGTTGCTGGGAGCGTGTGCCTCACGAAAATGCGGCTCGACCGATAGTTCGGCACCCTGCTTGTTCAACGAGCGGTGCAATCATGGGCCTGGCGCACCCCGCCGAGTCTCTCGCCGTACAGATCCTTTCGGGCTCCCCAAAGGGCTCCTCCGCAGAGCATTGGGAACGAGTCCCACGTCGAAGACTCCCGGACAAGTTCGGCTGTGTTGTCAGATACAGAGACGACAATCGCCCTGTGAGCGAGATCGTCCCTCCTGAACTACAGTCGAATGACTTCGAAGTACGACTCCTTTGGGCGCGTCTGGATCGGGCACAAGAACACTGTCGATCGTTCGGCCAAATCTGGAGTGAATACTTGAGCCAGCGGCCACACCGCCTCGAACAGAAGATCGAGCAGGGCGAGACAGTCGTCGTCACACTGATGCCCGCCACACCGCTGCCTGCCGAACTGTCTGTGGTTGACCCACTTTGGACCCGCAAGGTCGACAACAAGACCATCACCCGCACCCAGGACACCACCCAAGCCGACGCCCTGCGCTCCAGCAGGTCACAAACGACCCGACCCAGCCCGACCCCTGACCGACCTATCCGCGCGCGCACTTAAGCGCGAAGTAGTGAATTGGTGACCGCTTGGCCGCTGATGATGTTGTCGTTCTACCTGGAAATTATGGTCAGTAGGTCCTTTGCCCGCCGGCCCCATTAGCAACATGCTGTTGCGGGCACCTTCGGCATTTTAATGGTCAGGTCGAATTTACTAAGGGCGGTTTCGGCCTGCGGGGAGAAGTCAACCGATAGGCCGTCGGCTGGCCTGGCGCTTAGGGCAGCAATCGCGACGATGGTGGCTGTGAAGGTGCTTATCGGGCGCGCAGTATCGGTGATCTGGACGCGGGCACGCCTAGGACCCCGTGTCGGAAATGGTGCGTCGCGTTGCTTGTGGAGGGATGTCGCAATTCATAGCCCGTCTTACAGCCAGTTGCGGGTCTCCACGCGTGATTGGTGCCAGATTTCGTGCCCTGAGTGGGGGTCAATTCTGGGCAGAGGCATTACCGACACAGGCTCCTAGACGCGGTTCGCGGCCCGGTCGGCGACCCGGCCGCTTTTCCCCCTGACCACCCACCCGGCCACGTCCCGGCCGCGTGGCTACATATCCTTGCCGCCATTCGCGGGCCCCCGCCGTGCCGGCCGGTCCAACCCCCGCCAAGCCAAACGTAGCTACACATACCCACGCAAGCGAGCCGACCGGACCTTACGGCCACCACCACGCGGACCTCTGATTCTGGTTTTCCTCCCCGTCACCCTCAAATGACCCTAAGTTGAAGGTATTGACCTCGACCCCGGGCAGGTACCGGTCGATCACCGGCAGCGAGATGCCACCTGCCCCCGGCCCGCACGTGCGAACGGCCGTGGTGAAGAAGTCGGCCCGAGTCACCGACGTGATGTACATCTTGGATCCGGTGACGACGTAGACGTCGCCCTCGCGCTCCGCCCGCGTCCGGATGCCGGCCACGTCCGAACCGCCATCCGGCTCAGTCACCGCCAGGCTGATGATCGCCTCGCCCGCGAGCACCGGCCGTGCGACATCGTCGATCAGCCTCGGATCGCCGGCATCCACGAGATGCGGAAGGCCGATGCCGTGCGTGAACAGCGCCGCCACCAGGCCCGACGACCCGCCGGCAAGGATGATCTCCTCCGCCACGCGTCGACGGCCGTGCCCCGCAGCCGCCGACCTCCTCCGGAAAGCCGATGCCCAGCAGCCCCGCGTCAGCGGCCCGGCGGTGCACGTCCCTGGGCACCACCCCAGCGTCCTCCCAGTCCGGCAGGAACGGGATCAACTCACGCTCGGCGAACTGGCGGACGGTCGCCCGCAGCAGTCGTCGCTCCTCGGTATCCCACGATGACATGCAATCCACCCCAAACTTGACACCCGCGTCAACTTCCGTCAGGTGCCATCGTACCGAGGCGATGGCATGCCCACGATCGGGCGCGGCCCAGTCGCCCAGTCAGCCGTAGCGGTCCACGAAGAGTCGATCGCGTTCGATGTTCGACGCTGTGAGCATCGATTCCACCGCATCCACCATGCCTGGTGGCCCCGCAAGGTATACATCTGCTTCGGAGAGGTCCACCTCCCAGAGTGCATCGGTCACTTGCCCCACACTCACGCCCTCACCCGGTGGACCAGCAGCGACAGCCACGACCAATCGGCCGTTCTGGTGGGCACGCACCGCCTGGTGAAGCTCGCCGCGCAGCACCAGGTCGTGCATGGTGCGTGCGCCGTACACGACAGTGAGGTGGCGGTGGCGGAGGGATGCGGCGGCCTCCTGCGCCAATCCCAAGATCGCGGAGATCCCTGTGCCGCCCGCGACCAGTACGAGAGGGCGTGCTGCCGGACGGATCCACACGTCCCCGTATGGGGCCTCGAGAGCGAGGGGCTCGCCGGCGCGTCGTTCGGACAGCCATGTGGAGAACGGTCGTCCCTCGTATCGCTTGAACACGAACCGGAGGGACGCGTTTCCGGGTTGTCCCGCCAGCGAGTAGCACCGGCGCAGTCCGTCGTCACGCTGCAGGATCGCGAACTGCCCCGGACGAAAGTCGACGTCCTCGCCCACGTAAACGTGCAGATCGAAGAGGGACGGGCCGACCTCGACGGATGACACCACCGTGCCAGTCATGGACCTTGTCGCGCGACCAGATTCAGGACCGCTCTCAATACGCAGAGGCCGGATCGTGAGGTCACTGTTCGCTGACGACTGGCACAGAAGTACGCGGCTCCGGCGCACGTCTCGCTCGGAGATCGCAGGCGCAGCCGGAAACAGCCGCTCGATATCACCATCCACGAGCGTGGCCTTGCACGTGCCGCAACTGCCCCATCCACACTCGAAGGGGAGCCAGAATCCGGCGTTCCGGGCCGCTTCCAACAGGCGCTGCCCCACGGCCACCGGGAACGTCTCACCCGACGGCTCCAGCGTGACGGTGTGTCCCGTCGGAACGTTCATGCCCGAGGCTGCCCCGCGGAGTCGACAGCAGATTGGACCGCACTCATGACATCGTCACGCGCCATCGGTACCGGGGCGGACTCAAAAAATCCGGCAAGCGGCTCGAGCGAGGCGACCACGCGCGGACGCCACGTGTCAGCCCACGAGTCAATCACGCCGGCCATCGCAGGATCACGTCCTGTCGCGTAGGTCACCAGAGCCGAGGTCCAGTCTCGGCTGCGGTCAGAGTCCCCCCGCAACGCGGTCAGCAGGTTGGCCAGGAACTCGTCGCCATTCTGGCGCGAAAACTCAGCGAGTTGGCCATTCACGAACTCGTCTATCGCCGGCTTCACTGCCAGGTTCAAGGCGACGAACGCCTCGCCCCAGTCATAGGCTATGAGAAGATTCTCCAGCAGTTCGCGCAAGGCCTGCCACTCACTCCCCTCGACCCACGGGTCCCGCGCGGTCGCAGTATCGGCGAGGTCATCGCCGTGCGCGTTCGCCAGTACCTTTGTCCAGTAAGCGATTCGCTGGATTCGACGAAGCTCGTCGGCTGCCTGGAAGTTCGCGCAGTTGGTGATGAATGAAGATGGCGCCATCTGACCGACATAGATCGCGGTCATCTGCAACACGTGCAGCGGGAAGCGCAACGGGACCAGTAAGGATCGAAGCGTCGAAACCCACTCGGGCGATAGGGCGTCCGCGGATCCCGCAGCTTCGTGCTGATCGATGAGTTGGTCGACGTAGGTCTCGTGCTTGTCCTGCTGAAGCACGTAGTCGCGGTACGTGAGCCGGGCAGGGTCGCGGAAGCCTTCCCAGTCGTCGACCATGAGCGGCGAACCCTCGCGATGGGCGAGATACCAACGGTTGAGAGGGACGTCAGGGTCGAGCTCAAAGGGCGCGGGCTCCCGCCGGAAGTGGTAGTGGAACTTCGCCGTCACAATCTCGTAGGTTGTGGGCTTACGGCGCACGTCGCCGAGCAGGCTCCACGTCTTGAGCGGGCGTCGCGTCTGGTTGGTTGTCATGATCAATCCTCCCGCTCGAGATACCACACGATTTCGTTCTCGTCCGACCGCATGCGCCCCGCGAATCCCGATAGCGACGGCTCGAGTTCGGACAGGGCGAACTGGCGACCCATCACGTCGATGAGGCTGGCGCGGGTCAGTCTGCACTCGCGAGCCATGCTCACTCGAATGTAGCCGCCTTGGTCATCGACGAGCACTTCTCGGCCCGGGTTGTCCTGCTCGATCGCAGCGATCACCGCATCAGCCACATCTGCATCGAATCCCCGAATTACGGGGCCGACGTACTTCTCGTGGCCGCCATCGCTCTGGCTCATCGCGTCCTCACTCACTCTCGTTGGCTCGCAGATAGTGGCGTTGACCGTCAGCCGGGACGCCGACCAGGACGCGCTCGTCCTCCACCCGGACCGGGAACTCATACAGGCGGCAGCCCGAGGGGTTCAACCCCTGACCGGTGCGCATGTCGAACTCCCAGCTGTGACCGCTGCACATCAGTGTCCCGGCGTCCTCGTTCCACTCACCGTCCGCCAGCAGAACCTCTTGATGGGGGCATAGCCCTTGGTAGGCCTTGATGAGGGCGGAGGGTAGGTGGACCAGGAGCACGTGGTCGCCGCCGAGTTGAGCCTCATACAACTCGCCCTCCCAGAACTCGGCGAGCGCTACCACGTCATGCCACTCGACGTCGACGCTCACGCGTACGCGACCCTGAGCACGTCGAGCGGCGCCACCTGCGATGAGATAATCGTCGCGTCGTCTGCGAGCACGATCCCGTTGTGGGTAACCTTCATCGGTCGGTCCTGAGCAGGCACACGCTTGCCGACAACGTGATGCGCGATCGCTTGCGCGACGTCGGTCATGGGTTGCTCATCGTCGACAGGGACCAAGAGGACGACGAAGTCACCTTCGAAGATGCCTTGCACAGGGAACGGAGCCACGGGTTCCAACCTTCCTGTCTCAGCTTGCTTTTGCCGGGGCCACGGGCGGCATCGCCCATGCGAAGTTGGTTGCGTCCTGGCCCATCTCCTCGGGAGAGATGCTCATGTAGGCGAGACCTCCTGCCAGGTCCGGCGGTTGGATCATCCCGGCCAAGAAGCGGTCGATGAGGCTGAGGTGGCCTTGGAAGCGGGCGGGCTGCTGCTCGAAGATCCACTTGCAGGGCTCGCTGCAGAACGTGTACTTGCGCCCCCCGTGGATGAGCATGAACGGCTCTGGTGACGGCAACTTGCCCATAAGGAAGCCGGCCGGGTTGCACAACGGGATCTGGCACATGTTGCACACCATCGGCAGAGTCTCGGGAAGCGTGTCGGCGATGCGGCCGACTCGGGCATTGTCACCGATGACGTCCCAGATCTTGCCAAAACTGTCGTTCCAACCTGGGTACTTCATCTCCAGCCAGTCACGCTCGTCAGGACTGACGCCGGCGTCGGGGTTCCACCACACCGTGGGTCGCCAGAAGTAGACACCCATGTGCGTGGCGTGGTGGTACCACTCGAGCTCCTTAAGGAAGTGACTCTCCCAGTACCACGGGCGCTCAAGCCCGAGGTCGCGGAACTGGTCGATGAACTGCTTGATGATGAACTCGTTCATGAACTCGCCGAACGAGTGCGAACGGTTCTCCAACGGCGTGTAGTAGTCCATCGAGAAGCCCGTGAGTAACCCGAAGATCTTCCACGAGCGCCAGAACATGTGGTCCACGAGTTGTTGCGCCTCTTCCTTCTTCCCGTTGGCGACGAGGATCTTCATCGTCGCCTCCCCTTGCTGGGAATGCCGTGCCTCGTCGGTCTGGATCGAGGAGATCAAGGAGCTGAAGTCCAAGTCGCCGACCTTCATCGCGTCAGCCGCCATGCCTAGGAACTGCAGGTTGGTGAAGCCCGTCTCGAACGTGAACGTGAGCTGTAGCGCCATAGACACGGCATCGTTGGCGGTGAACATGTCGTCGAACAGGTGCCGTGCGGCGATAGCTCCCCACTCGTTCGTGTGCATCGCCTTGTGCGCCCAGTCGGCGCGAGGCTCACGGTCTAGCAGCCCGTATGCGAAGAACGTATGGATCTGCCCGTGCCGGGTCTCGTCGAGAGTGCCGTAGGTCGCCATGTTGCGCCATGCCGCGGCGCGGCCGAAACGTGCCATCCGCGCCTCGCCGATGCCCGCGACGTACTCGGGCAAAGCGATTGCGCCATAGTGCGCCAGAATCGCCGCCTTCCAACCGGGATCGAGGCTATCGAACATTTTGGAACGGCCCACGACTCTGTTAACCGCGTAGACCGACTCGTCCTTGCCGGTCTGGTTGTGAACGTACTCAGGGTAAGTGACCTTGTAAGGCTCATCCCAGGTCCACCAGGCTTCGGCGGGAATCCCGAGACCATGTGAGAGGTCATCAGGCCAGACCTGGCTCTCTTCGACGTAGGTGACGTTCCAGTTCATGTCACGAGTGAGGTCGTACCACTCGGAACGAGGAAGCTTCGGCATTGGAACTCCTTCGGGCGAGGCAACAGAAGTCTAATGACTCGCGAACCTAGGGCACCAGCAGGCCAGATGCTATGATCGTCCCGCATGTGGGAATGGTTGCCACCAAGGCCGCCGCTGACCGCCAAGCCACCCGACAGCAATCCCGGCAGCTGATGGAAGGCAACCGATGACAACCCCAGCAAAGGAACCAGACCCAAGGGCCAGCCAGGAGCTGGAGGCCGTGGCACCCCCAAACGCGCACCCAGCGCAAACACCAGAACTCCTGACATAGAGAGCGGGTAGGTCTCGTACTTTCCCTACTGAGTAGGGCTTTTGGTGCGTGTCGTGGGGTCTGAGATTGCCCCTCGTATGAGATAATCATTTTGTGGTAAACGGGCGGGGCAGGATGGGTCTGGTGGGCCAGCCTGTGCTGCCGATGCTGCCCGCTCGGGCGCGTTCGATCGGTGCCTCAGCGGGGCTGCTGGAAGGCCCGGACGGGGGTGTGGTCTTCGTGTTCGGGCTCGCGACGTTCTCTTACGCCGCGGGCGATGAGGTGGGTCGGCGGTTGGCCGCGGTTCAGCTCGTGCAGTCCAAGATCGCCCTGTCGCGGGACGTCGCGTCGGCGTTCGGCGTGACCGGGGTGACGTTGTGGGCGTGGGGTCGGGACTACACCGCGGGTGGGGTCGCGGGACTGCTCCGGATCCGGTCGGGGCCCAAGGGCCCGAGCAAGCTCACTGACACTGTTCGGGCTCAGATCGTGGAACTCGACGCTTCTGGCCTGTCGTTATTGGTGATCGCGGCGCAGACCAAAGTGTCGACAGCGACCGTCCGGGTCGCCCTTGGCCGTGTCGCGCCAGCCACGCCGGCCACCACCGAGCCACTTGCCTACGCCGAGCCCCTGCTGGATGTCGGCGACGACAGCGTCGAGGACGTTGCCGACGACCGCACGGACGACAGCCCCGGTGGGGTTGTTGGTTTGGTGGTGCTGGCGGCGCCAGCGGCTCGATCCGCGGAGCGGGCAGCGGCGCGGTTCGGGGACCTGACCGAGGCGCCGGTGGTGATCACCGAAGGCGCGCAGCTGCCCCTTGCTGGGTTGCTGCTGGCATTACCGGCGTTGGAGATGACCGGTCTGCTCAGGGTCGCCGCGGACGTCTACGGCCCGATGCGCAAGGGCTTCTACGGGCTACGGGTGACGTTGCTGATGACGTTGTTCATGGCGCTGCTCCGCGAACCGCGCGCGGAGGGCGCGACCCGGCTACGACCCGCGGACCTTGGACGGGTGTTGGGTTTGGACCGGGCGCCGGAGGTGAAGACGTTGCGCCGCAAGCTCGCTGAGCTCGCCGACCAGAACAAGGGAGCGGAACTGCAGGCGGCGCTGGGCCGTCATCACACCCTCGCGCGTCCGGACGCGGTCGGGTTCCTCTACCTCGACGGGCACGTCCGGGTTTACTCCGGCACCCGGCAGCTACCCAAGACGCACATCGCCCGGATGCGGATCGCCGGCCCAGCAACGGAAGAGACCTGGGTCGGCGATGGTGAGGGTGACCCGGTGATGGTCATCACCGCCGCCCCGTCCCAGTCCCTGGCGGCCGAGCTGCGGCGGCTGCTGCCGGACCTGCGGGCCCTGGTCGGGCCCGACCGCCGGTGCACGGTGGTGTTCGACCGCGGTGGTTACAGCCCGCTGGTGTTCACCGAGATCATCGCCGCCGGGTTCGACCTGCTGACCTACTACAAGGGCAGCTGGTCCCGCGCCGCCGTCGGGGCCTTCACGACCGTGGACTACACCGCTCCCGGCGGCAGCAGCCACAGCTACGAGCTCACCGAAAGGCTCATCGAAGTGCCAGTCCCTGGCCGGCGCGCGACCGTCAGTCAGGACGCGACACCCGCCAGCACGTTGACGTTGCGGTTAATCATCCGGCGCAGCCCGGACGGCCATCAGACCCCGATCCTGACCAACCGCACCGACCTGGCCGCGGCCGAGATCACCTACCGGATGAGCAACCGGTGGCGGCAGGAGAATTATTTTAAGTACGCCCGCGAACACTTCAGCCTGGACGCCCTGGACAGTTACGCCGACCACGAAGACGACCTCACCCGGCTGGTCCCGAACCCCGCGAAGGCCCGCGCGATCGGTCAGGTCGCCGGCGCCCGCACCGACCTCACCGGCGCCCAGGTCGACATGACCCAAGCCCTAGGAGCCCGTGTCGGTAACCGGTGATCGGTTGGTGTTGCGGGATAATGTGGCATGGTGAGAGTGGCGATTGTTGAGCAATCCGTTTTGATCGATGTTGAGCCGGGGTCTGAGGGCTCCGCGCGGGCGAAGCGGTCGGTGGATAAGACGTTCCGGAGTTATGACCAGGATCAGGCGATGCTGCTCGCGCCGGACTTGCGGGACTGGTTGCCGGCCGATCATCCGGCGCGGTGGGTTGATGACTTGGTCGAGCACGGCCTTGACCTGGCGGCGTTCTTCGACGATTACACCGAGGTTCGGGGTGCGCCGCCGTATGACCCGAGGTTGATGCTGAAGTTACTGATCTACGGATATTCCAACGGGGTCACGTCGTCGCGGGAGTTGGAGCGGCGCTGCCATCACGATGTGGCGTTCATGTTCTTGACGGCTCAGGCGGCGCCGGACTTCGTGGCGATCAGCCGGTTCCGTAAGCGGCACCTGAAGGCGTTCACCGCATTGTTCACGCAGGCGTTGGGGTTGTGCGCGCAGGCCGGGTTGGTGTCACTCGGCAACGTCGCGTTGGACGGCAGCAAGATCCGGGCCTCAGCGAGTCGGCATCGGGCGATGAGCTATGACCGGATGGTCCGGTCTGAAGGTGAACTCGCCGCTGAGGTCGAGGCGTTGCTCGCCGACGCGGAACGCACCGACGCGGCCGAGGACGCGGTCCACGGTGACCGGCGCGGTGATGAACTGCCCGCGGAGCTGGCCCGCCGCGAGGGCCGGCTGGCGGCGATCGGGAAGGCGAAGGCGGATCTGGAGGCTGAGCACGCCGCGAAGGCCCGCGCGAAAGCTGAGCTGGACGCCGCCAAGGGTGGAGCGGACCTGGCCGAGCAGGTGGCCGCTGGTGAACAGGCGGCACTCACTTCGGTGGTCCCTGCCAAGGCGCAGCGCTCGTTCACCGACCCGGACGCGCGGATCATGAAGACCTCCGATGGGTCGTTCCACTACTGCTACAACGCCCAGACCGTCGTCGATGAGGGCAGTCAGGTCATCTTGAGCACCAAGTTGGTGGCTTCCGGTTCGGATAGTCCGGAACTGCCCGGGGCGCTGGTCGATCTGGCCGATTCGTTGCAGGACGCTGGCATCGCGGGACTGCCCCGGACGTTGCTGGCGGACGCCGGGTACTTCAGTGAGAGTAACGTCGCGGCGGTCATCGAAGCCGGGATTGATCCGTTGATCGCGACGGGCCGCCAAAAGCATGGCGAGAAACCCCAGGCGGCGCCGCGTGGGCGGATCCCGAAGGGTTTAACACCAAAGCAACGGATGGCCCGAAAACTGCACACCAAGAAGGGCCGGGCGGCCTACGCCCGGCGCAAAGCGATCGTGGAACCGGTCTTCGGGCAGATGAAAGTCTCCCAAGACGCCGGCAAGTTACGACTACGAGGACTGGGCAACGCCCAAGGTGAATGGACCCTGCAGTCGTTTTGCCACAATCTCCGCAAACTCCGCAACAGTGGCTTCCACCCGGTCCCCGCCGAGGCGCTCAGTTAGACCCAGGGCCTCACCTGAGCCCACG
>CAMAWO010000104.1 GCA_945861925.1 Bifidobacterium breve
GGCGTGACTTCCGGCTATCCAGTCGAGGCCGGCGATGACGCCGGACCAGGTGCCGGAGCCGTAGCAGTCGAGCACGCGCACCGGCACGATGGATGCTGCCTTCGCGATCCCGTAAATATTGCCAGCGACTGTTCCGGCGACGTGGGTTCCGTGGCCGTTGCAGTCGGCTGTGCCGCGCCCGTCGGCGATCGAGGTAAAGCCGCCGGTCACGCGCCCGGTGAAGTCAGCGTGATCGGCGCGCACCCCGGTGTCAACGATGTAGGCAGTGACTCCTGCTCCTGCGGCGCCATAGGAGTAGCTGCCGTTGAGTGGGAGTTGCTGCTGGTCTACTCGGTCCAGGCCCCACGGTGCCGGTGTCTGGGTCACGATCGCAAGGGCCATTCCGTCAGGCTCGATGAGGGTGACGTTCGGGTTCTTTCGAAGCGCGATGACTTGGAGGGGAGAGGCTGAGACGAGCATGCCAGGAAACACGTTCGAGTAGGTGCGCTTGACGGAGAAGCGGTTGGACTCCGTGAGTGCGGACTTCTCGCGCGCTGCTTTCGCCACGTCGGAGGCGTTGGCCCCGGGTGTGAATTGCACGATGTAGTCGCCGAGGTTCCCGGTCTCCTCCTCGCATTCGGCTTCAAGGTCTGAGATCTCGTCAGCACTCAGGTCTCGCTTACTCACGCTGGAGGAGTTGCCCTTGACCTTGCTGGCCGCATTGAACTCGACCTGGAGGCAATGAACGATCGCGGCCCGATTCGCTTGGGCGCTGAAGCTTTTTCCCGCGGCCCGATCCAGAGCGCGTGCTTCCAAGGAGCGACCCGCCGTGAACACGGAGCGACCCTCCGCTGCCGCCGATGTAGCAGAGGGCTTGCTGCTGCTTGAGCCTGCTGCAGAGCCAGACGACGACGATCCACTTGCCGCCGTGGAGTTGCCCGCGCTCGATGCACTCAAGCCGGCGGGCTTGCCGACGTCCGCTGGCTTGCCAGTGTCCTTGACGGCATCGCCTGAATTGCCGGGATCGGTGAGCACATCTGTGGGCTTACCAGTGTCTGTGGGCTTACCAGGGTCTGTGGGCTTACCAGGGTCTGTGGGCTTACCAGTGTCTGTGGGCTTACCAGTGCCCGATCCCGAGGAGCTCCCTGGATCAATTGGCTTTCCCGGCGCGGCGGCCCCACCGGACGAGGTGGAAGGACTCGCAGGGGAGAAGGTGGAGTTTCCACCCTTGTTTCCCATGTCAGACTGAGCCGCTGCTGCTGGCGATGCAACCAGTGCGGGAAGGGCGAGTGCTGCTGCAGCAGCCAGAGCCAAGGCTCGAGCGAATGTGCGCATGTGCACTCGTTGTCCATCGGCGATCAAGAGGGAATAGTGCCACACAAGACCACGATATTGATGTTACCGAATCTACCACTAAATAGACGCCGCGACTACGGGAGAGTGCGAGTGCCACGTCGCTTCAGGGTTTCGGGCCATTGGGGCGGCCTCCAGCCAAAAAAGTGCTGAATGTGCCTACCTTTCTGGGGTCACCAGTTTGGGTCGGTCTCCATTGCGACGAAGTCCGTATTGTCCTGGTCCAGTTGTAGATGGCGCAGTCACCGCTTGGCCAAGGACACGCCCAAGGACTGCGGGAAGCAGTCCGCCTGGGTTCTCACCCCGGCCGATCAGCCCGTATCGCCCTCCGCGCAGTGCTGGTTTCGCCCCGCCGACGTAGGTGTCACCCACCTCGATGGCGCCGGTCAACCGATCCCGGCCCGAGCGCACCAGCGCACCTCGTACACCCCACCAACCCCGCCGGAACCTCCACTGCATCCGCATCCTCAGGACCGGTCACACCCCCGGTCTACATCGTTGGTGATGACGGCCCCGGGTGCGGCATGATCTTCTACGTCGCATCCTCGCCATTCGCCTGCGGGCCCGGTGCACCAGTCTCCTTGCGTGGACCGTCGAAATTCCCGGTACCTTCAGCCGCGTTATCGGTGCTGGGTACTCAAATACGCTATCGATGGAAAGCTGCTGCACGAACGGGGGAATGGGAAACGTTGCCCGTGCCTACCGCGGTAACGGGTTAGATGATTGGTACCTGCGAGCACGGGATGAGTTGTCTCAGACCCACCTGCAGAGGACTCTTTTCGGACTGGTGGATGGCACTGGGCTACTGGCTTCGGAGCAAGCTGGTGTGAACACAGTTCATGAGATCGCTGCAAGTACCGGTGGTTGGATGACCTTCACCAAGCACGCGGGAAACGTTGCGATCCTTACGTCGGCGATTCGCTCCTTCTGATTTCTGCCATCACTGTGCACCCTGAATACGGACGAAGTTGGCCGCGGGACTGTCGTCGGGGATCATCACCGTGGAGCTTGCGGGCGCATGGGCCGTGACAGCCGGTGGCGGACGAGGTGACTGGCGGGTGCCTCCACCTGTTCCAGCGTCGTGGCGCTGATGCACCAGTCGTCGCCCATGACAATGCTGTCGTCATCGAGCATGAGGGTCTGAAGCGGGGATTGCGGGGTCTCGAGCAGCACGTGAATGAGGAGGGCTCGATCGCGGTCGGTGCCGGTGCGCAGGTGAAGGGTCTCGTCGGGCATGGCAATGCGATCTCGGTCCCCGAGGACCGACGGCCCGAGGCTGATCCCTCGGGCGATGCTCAGGGCGTCGGCGACACCACGGACTTCTGAGCGAGCGGCTGCGGTGGCCGTGCCCCGGCGGGCGGCAGCGACGTAGGCGCCCGGGTCGGCGATGTCCAACAGCCGGTAGCAGGCAAGCACCTCCTGGGCGGCCGAGGAAGCCGGGCCATTTGCCTGGGCAACTGCTCGAATGTGATGGCGGACCTTCTCGGCGGAGTCGCATTCGAGGCACTGGGCGAAGAGTGAGTCGAAGGCCGACGGCTCGTGCACCTCGATGCCGTCGTCGATCGCCTGCTGCAGGGCTGGCGGGATCGCGCCCATGAAGCGTCCGACCGCCTCAGCCACGCGTGCGATCTCGTCGTGCGGAATCGAGCTGCGCCTGGCGGCGAGGTCAAGGGTTCCGCGGCGGCTGATGATCCGGTCGAGTCCGTCGATGCGGTCGTGGATTCCCAGATCGGGATCACCCCCGAATCTCTCCTCGACCCTGGCGCGGTAAGCCGCCTGGTCGAGCAGTTCGTGCTTGCCGTAGAACCACCAGCCGTCTAGGCCCTGCCAGCCAAGGACCGAATAATGGGTCGGGGTGGCCAGGATGCAGATGCCGTCGATGCCCTCGGTCGGCTTCGTCATGAGCAGTGCTGCCAAGAGGGCGGTCTCGTCCAGGCAGGAGGTGATGCCCTCTGGCCGCGATGAGCCGCCAGCGAGCCTTCGGCAGGCATGCAGGACGTCGATATTCGCGTAGGCGTACGCGGGGAAGTGTCCGCCGGCGATGAGATCGAGAAGGGGGTCGTCCCCGGAGAACAGGCCCTGGTCGATGCGCCATCGGACATTGCGAACGATCACTTCGGTGGCCCGGGTGATGACGTCGTCGCCGTGCAGGGCTCGTTCGGTTTCGAGGTCCAAGGTGCCATTGATCTCGGCGACCTTGCCCGGCGACAGGTGAGTGAAGTGGCGATCAATGATGTGCTGGGCGCCGCGCAGGAATGGAGGGAATCCTGGCGACGGGTCAGGATCGGGGGTTATCGCCGCGCTCAGTCGCCAGAGGAGATCCGACATGAGGTTTGCCAGAACGATGGGCAGGACGATTGAGGAGTCGGCGTAGACGTCGAAGATGTTCGGGTTGATCGCGCGCTCTGCAGTCATGACCCGATGGTACGGACGACGACTTCGCCTACGCTCACCATCGTGGCAGCTGTCAAGGATCCTTCCCGCCGAACCTTTCTCACCGGGGTCGCCGCAGGCGCCGGGGTTGCAGGCCTAGCAGGCATCCTCCCCGCACCCGCGAGCGCGGCCATGCCGGCGACCAGGCGTGCTGCAGTCGCACCAATGCGCCGCCTCATCGAGAGCGATCGGCAGGGCTTCAATCGCCGCTGGTTCGCCCCGAACCTGCAGCGTGTCTTCGTGCCGACCGCGGTCGATCAGGTCGAAGCGATCGTTGAGGAGGCGCTGACCGAGCACGGGAGAAACGTCAAGGTCACCTCCGGTCGCCACTGCTACTTGGACTTCGTCTACAACGATGGCACCGAGGAAATCATCGATATGTCGGCCCTCAATCAGGTCGGCTACGACGAGGAGAAGAAGGCGTTCTATGTCGACGCGGGGTGCGAAAACTGGACGGTGTATCGCACCCTGCTCAACGGTTACGGGCTGCTCTCACGCCTACACGGGCTGACGATCGATCACCTCTCGGCCGTCGACATCGTCACCTGGAATGCGCGGTTGAGTCGGGCCACGATGCGCCATGTGTCCGAGGCCAGCACAGATCCCCGTGAACGCGATCTCTTCTGGGCCCTGCGCGGAGCGGGTGGTGGGAACTTCGGGGTCATCGTGCGCTACTACTTTGCCGATCCCCCCGTACCGCAGCACGCAGTAATCGCGACCCTAGCCTGGGATTGGGCGGATATGACCGTCGAGCGGTTCACAGTGCTGCTCGCCGAGTATGCCGATCTCGTCGCCGACCTGCCCCGCACGGACTTCACGCTCCTCAAGCTGAACCATGTATCGAATGGGCAACTCGGGATGTTGCTGCAGATGGCCGCCCCGACGGGGATGACGAGGCGTGAGCACGAGAGGGGTGCCGAGAAGCGGGCGACGAGCGTCAAGGCACGTTTCGGCGCATTGGCGCGGGGAGTCCCGCTTCGCCGCCCGCTGGGTGGGCACCCGGGATTCATGAACTCCCTGCCGGCCCAGGAGGACGAGGTGCGCCTGACGTATCTCGAAGCCCTGCAGACCCTCAACGGCAGCGGCCCGAACCAGTTCGGCTCCTACAAGTCGGCGTACATGAAGAAGGCCTTCCCCGCTGACCAGGCCGAGGCGATCCACCGATGGCTGCACGTCACGCCAAGCGGACTTGCGCCCGAGCAAATGGCCCAATCCCTGCCGCAGGTCGACAGCTACGGCGGTGCAGTCAATGAACACTCCCCGCGAGCAACCGCGGTGCCGCAGCGCTCGTCCATCATGAAGCTGCAGTACCAGACCTACTGGGACAATGATTCTGAGCCGGGCCAGAGTCGAGCGACGCCCTACCAGGAGCAGTCGACGGCGCACCTCGAATGGATCCGAGGAATGTATGGCGACGTCTACTCGGCCTACGGCGGCACCCCCGATCCAACCCAGGATCCGACCGGAACGGTCGATGGCTGCTACTACAACTACCCCGACCTCGACCTGGGATCCCACCGCAAGGGCAATGCAGAGAAGGCGCTACGGCTGTACTTCCTCGGCAACCTTCGGCAGGGCCGCCGGAACCTCGTAGACGTGAAGGCGCACTGGGACCAGCAGAATTTCTTCCACCATGCGCAGTCGATCCCGGTGAAGTGATCCCCCGGATCGAGGGATCGGCAGCAGGGTTACTGCTCTGTCAGAGGCCGATTTCGGCCTCGAACGCCGCGCCCTCGAGCCGGTCCTTCATCGTCCCGAGGAAGCGCGCTGCATCGGCCCCATCGACGAGTCGGTGGTCGTAGGAGAGTGCGAGGTAGACCATCGACCTGATGGCGATGACGTCCTGCCCAGAGGCGTCGGTGACGACGATCGGACGCTTGACGACGGCACCGGTACCGAGGATCGCGACCTGCGGCTGGTTGATGATCGGGGTGTCGAACAAGGCCCCGCGGCTGCCGGTGTTCGTGACGGTGAAGGTGCCGCCGCTCAACTCATCGGGTGACACCTTGTTTGTGCGGGTGCGGTCGGCGACGTCGGAGATTCGCTTGGCAAGTCCGGCAATATTGAGTTCGCCGGCGTCGCGAATGACCGGGACGAGCAGGCCTCGCTCGGTCTCGACGGCGATGCCGAGGTTCTCGGTGTCGTGGTAGGTGACGGTGCCCGCTGCCATGTCGATTGAGGCATTCACCTGCGGGAACTGCTTGAGAGCCTCGACCGACGCCTTGCAGAAAAAAGGCAGGAAGGAGAGTTTGACTCCTTCGCGGGCCTCGAAGTCACCCTTCACTCGCGTGCGCAGCCTGGCGATGGCGGTGACGTCGACCTCGATGACGGTCGTGAGCTGAGCCGAGGTCTGGAGCGACTCGACCATGCGCTGAGCGATGACCTTACGCAAACGCGGCATCTGCTCGGTACGGCCACGAAGGGGCGACACTGCAGTTACTGCGACGCCGGCGGGCGCCGTGGATGGGGTTGACGCTGCGGCGGGAGCCGCTGCCGCTTCGGCCTGCTCGGCGCGGGCGGCGGCCACGGCGAGGACATCCTGCTTGCGGACGCGGCCGCCCACCCCGGTGCCGGTCAGTGTCGACAGGTCGATGCCCTCTTGGGCGGCCAGCCGCCGGACGAGGGGAGTGACATAGGCGTCGGCGTTGTCGGCCGGCTCGGAGGCAGCAGCTGGTGGGATTGTCGAGACCGGCGGTGCGACGGGTGCTGGCGCAGGTGCCGAAGGTGCGGCGGGCGCAGCAGCCCCGGTAGCGATGAGGCCGAGCTCGGTCCCGACCGGGACGGTGGAATCCTCGGCGACGTTGATCGCAACGAGTGTGCCCGAGGCGGGCGCAGGAATTTCGGTGTCGACCTTGTCGGTCGAGATCTCCAGAATCGGCTCATCGGCCGTGACAGCATCGCCGACCTGCTTGAGCCAGCGAGTGACGGTCCCCTCAGTGACGCTCTCGCCAAGGGCGGGAAGGGTGATGGGGATCGTCGCGCCGCTGGCAGAAGGGGCGGGTGCAGGTGCGGCTGCTGCGGCCACGGTCACGGGCTCGGTGACCGGGGTCTCCTCGGCGGCGGCCGGAGCGGAATCCGCCAGGCTGCCGGCCGACTCGCTGGCCTCGCCGATGACGGCGAGCTCAGCGCCAACGGCGATGGTCTCGTCCTCGCCGACCCGGATGGCGAGGAGGACGCCGGCTGCGGGGGAGGGGATCTCGGTGTCGACCTTGTCGGTTGAGATTTCGACGAGTGGCTCGTCAGCGGCGACGGTGTCACCGACCTGCTTGAGCCAGCGGGTGACCGTGCCTTCGGTGACACTCTCGCCCAGCGCGGGCATCGTGACGGAGACCGACATGTCTTGGTCCACTCCTTCTGTTCCGGTCGGCCAGTTGGCCGCATTGAGCCTTGCCATGCCAGCCTGTGGGCCGGCGAATCGAGCGTGCGGGTTACGCGTGAGCGTGAAGCGGCTTGCCGGCGAGCGCGAGATGAGCCTCGCCCATCGCCTCGTTCTGGGTGGGGTGCGCATGGATGAGGACCGCGACGTCGCCTGGATGCGCCTCCCAGTTCACGATGAGCTGTGCCTCGCCGATCTGCTCGCCGACGCGAGAGCCGACCATATGGACCCCGATGACCGGGCCGTCCTTCACCTGCACGAGTTTGATGAATCCGGCCGTGCCGAGGATCTGGCTCTTGCCATTGCCGCCAAGGTTGTACTCGTATGCCGTGATGTTTGCATCGCCGTGCATCGCACGGGCCTCGGCCTCGTTTAGTCCGACGCTCGCGACCTCGGGCTCGCAGTAGGTGACCTTGGGTATGTTGATGTCGGGGATGACGACCGGGTTCAGGCCGGCGATCTCCTCGGCCACGAAGATGCCATGCTGGAAACCGCGATGGGCGAGCTGCAACCCGGGGGTGATGTCGCCGACCGCGAACACGCCTGGCACGTTCGTGCGCAGCCGCTCGTCGACGAGCACCCAGCCGCGCTCCATTGCGATGCCCTGCTCCTCGAAGCCCATGCCGCTGGCGTTTGGTCCGCGGCCAACGGCGACGAGCAGAATGTCGGCGTCGAACGTCTTACCGTCCTCAAGGGTGACCTGCACGCCCGTGTCGGTCTGGGTGGCCGATGCGAACCGCACACCGAGTGAAAGGTTGATCCCGCGCTTTCGGTAGGCGCGCTCAAGGGCCTTCGAGCAGGCGATGTCCTCGTTGGGCACCAGATTGGGCAGCGCCTCGACGATGGTGACCTGCGCTCCGAAGGATCGCCAGACGCTCGCGAACTCGACGCCGATGACCCCGCCCCCAAGCACGATGACGCTCTTCGGGACGTAGTCGAGGTTCAGGGCCTGATCAGAGGTCATGATCCGACCATCGATGTCCAGGCCAGGCAGCGATCGTGCGTAGGAGCCGGTCGCGAGAACGACGTTGGTGCCGGTGAACTGCTCACCGCCCACCTCGACGGTGTTCGGGGCGACGAGGCGCCCGTCGCCTTCGACATAGGTGACGTTGCGACTCTTCACGAGCCCCTGGAGACCCTTGTAGAGCTTGCCCACAACGCCGTCGCGGTACTCGTTGACCTTCACCATGTCGATGCCGTGGAGCGTGGTGTTCACCCCGAAATGAGCACTCTCCCGGGAGCTGTCGGCGATCTCGGCGGCGTGGAGGAGCGCCTTGGTCGGGATGCACCCGCGGTGCAGGCAGGTCCCTCCGAGCTTGTCCTTGTCGATGAGGATGACGGACATCCCCAGTTCGCTCGCGCGTAGGGCGCAGGCGTAGCCTCCGCTGCCGCCACCGAGGATGACGAGGTCTGCACTGGGCACGGATGGCTCCTTCTTGCATTCGTGGGCGTGTTGTAAGACCTATCCTGCCGCAATCGTCTGAGCAATCCGAACGAAGGTGCGCACCGCAGCGCCGGTGCCTCCCTTCGGGAGGTAGCCGTATGCGCCCTTCTCGTTGAATGCCGGCCCGGCGATGTCGAGGTGGACCCACGGCTGGCCCTCGGGGATGAACGTCGACAGGAAAACGCCGGCGGAGAGCATGCCGCCCATGCGGTCACCGATGTTCGCGATGTCCGCCGTCGAAGAGTCGAGGGAGGCCCGAAGATCCTCGGGGAGGGGCATCGGCCACATCGATTCCCCGGCTGCAGCCGCGGCCGCGCACACCTGATCACGGGCATCGACGTCATTGGACATGACGCCGGAGACGCGGCGGCCGAGCGCGACACTCTGGGCGCCGGTGAGCGTTGCCACGTCGATGAGGAGGTCGGGCTTCTCCTTCACCGCCATGCCGAGGGCGTCGGCGAGGACGAGGCGGCCTTCCGCATCGGTGTTGAGTACCTCGACGGTGGTGCCGTCGAACATGGTGATGACGTCGCCGGGGCGCTGGGCGGTGCTGCTCGGCATGTTCTCGGCGATCGCCAGCCAGCCGGTGACCTTCACCAAGATGTCGAGGGTGGCGATGGCCTGCATGGCGCCGATGACGGCGGCCGCTCCGGCCATGTCGCCCTTCATCTCATCCATGTTCGCGGCGGGCTTGATTGAGATGCCGCCGGTGTCGAAGGTGATCCCCTTGCCGACCAGGGCGAGGTGGCGTGTCGCACCGCGCGGGGTGTAGACGAGCTTCACGAGCCTCGGCGGGTTCGAGGAGCCCTGGCCGACGCCGAGGATGCCACCACAGCGTGCTCGCTTGAGGGCTGGGACGTCCCAGATCGTCACCTTCACCGGCAGTGCCGCGACGGCGTCCGTCGCGGCCTTCGCGAGGGCGACAGGGGGCAGGGCGTTTGGCGGGGTGTTCACGAGATCGCGCGTGAGGTTCATCGCATCGGCGATGACGTTCACCTCATTCGCGATCCGGCGCTCGGTCGCGCTCACTGAGCGGGGCACGAGCAGCACGATGCTCGATACCGGCTGCGCGCCCTTGGGCTTCTTGGATTTGAAGGTTGTGAATTCGTAGGTGGCCAGCCGGGACCCGGTTGCAATCGCACGGAAACTGGCGTCGTCCTTGGGGACCACGATGGCGACCTTCGCTCGGCCGGTGAGAGCGCGCATCGCATTGCCGTACGCGCGGCGCACGGCCTCGTCATCGCCTGGCTTCTTCGCATCACCGAGGCCGACCGCGACGATGAGGGTGGCCTTGATTCCTGAGCCGCCGGGGATGCGGGTGATGTCACCGGACTTGCCTGACGCGCCGACCGCCTCAAGCGCCTCAACGATGCGCGTCTGCTGGGCCGCGCTGAACCCCTGCGAGACAAGGGTGACGGTCTTGCCCTTCCCTGGTGCGATCGCGACGAGCAGTGCGTCGCAGATGGTGGAGGCGGGGGCGGTTGCAGTCACGGTCAGGGTCATAGAGAAAGACTAGCGACGGGTGGGTGGCCTGCCGCCTGCCGAGGCGCTACCGTCAGGCGGTGACCACCTCTGAGCTCAGGCGCACGCCACTGTTCGCTCGGCATCAGGCGGCCGGTGCCAAGACCGCGGATTTCGGCGGTTGGGACATGCCCATCGAGTACACCGGCGTGATCGCGGAGCACACCGCGGTTCGAAACTCCGTCGGCATGTTTGACGTCTCTCATATGGGCAAGCTCGCCGTGTATGGCGATGGGGCAGTTGTATTCCTCAACTCGTTGCTCGCCAACGACCTCGATCGCATAGCAGCGGGTCAGGCGCAGTACTCGATGCTGTGCAACGACGACGGCGGTGTCATCGATGACCTGATCGTCTACCGATGGTCGGATGACGGTGCATACGTGATCCCGAACGCGTCGAATGCGCCCATCGTGGCGTCAGTCCTGCGGAGCGCGGCACCAGAGGGCATCACGATTGACGATCAGCACCTGACGCACGGGATCATCGCGGTCCAGGGGCCGCGCAGCATGGAGGTTCTCGCCAGCCTTGGGTTTTCGGTCGATCACGACTACATGAGCATGGCCCGCTGCGATTTCGCTGAATCGCCGGTCATCGTGTGCCGCACGGGCTACACGGGGGAGCGCGGCTACGAGCTCGTGGCCCAGGCCGCGGTGCTGGGGGACCTGTGGGACGCACTCCTCTCGGGGGTGACCTCCGTCGGGGGCCTGCCCGCCGGGCTCGGAGCGCGCGACACCCTCCGCACCGAGATGGGCTATCCGCTGCACGGCCAGGACATCAGCCCGGTGATCACGCCGGTCGAGGCGGGCCTCGGCTGGGCAATCGGCTGGGATAAGCCTGAGTTCGCCGGCCGAGGGGCGCTCCTCGCCCAGAAGGCGGCAGGTCCGCGGCGTCGGCTGCGCGGACTGCTCAGCCTCGACCGTGGCATCCCGCGCCCGCACATGCAGGTACATGCTGTTGCGGGCGACGTCCTCGCCGGAGATGTCGTGGGCGAGGTCACGAGCGGCACCTTCTCGCCGACCTTGAAGAAGGGCATCGCTCTGGCGCTCCTTGACTCCTCGGTCGCCGTCGGCGACGAGGTCACGGTCGATGTGCGCGGACGAGAGTCGCGGTTCACCGTCGTGAAGCCGCCATTCGTGCAGCCGTCGACCCGGTAGCCGA
>CAMAWO010000105.1 GCA_945861925.1 Bifidobacterium breve
ACCGGCAGCATCCCTACGCAACTGCGTTTGACCTTCCACACCGACACAGATGCCCGCAGTCGACTAGAAGCCAAACTGTTCGGCAAACGGATCCTGTTCACCAACCGCGACGACTGGCCCGTCGCCGATGTCGTCGCGGCCTACCGCTCCCAATCCGAGGTCGAATCGGGTTTCCGGCAGATGAAAGACCCCCACGTCGACTCGTTTGGCCCGATGCACCACTGGACCGACTCCAAAATCCGCGTCCACGTCTTCTCCTGCGTCCTCGCGTTAACGATCGCCCACCTGATGCGCCGCCAAGCCAAAGAAGTCGGCCTGGACCTATCCGTACGCGAACTACTGGGCACCTTGGCCGGCATCGGTGAGACCGTACTGCTCTACCACGACGGCAGCAAAGGCCGCCCACGAGCCCGCAGAATGCTCACCGACATGGACCCCACCCAGAAGCAACTAGCCGACTTATTCACCATCGACCGCTACGCACCCACCCGATGAACCCCACTTAGGTAATACAGCGCCAACCCGAAAACCATCGCAAAACATGGCGAAAACGAGCCAAATCACGCTAGCGGGGAAACTCCCGCTAGGACAGACTCTCCGGACTGAACCCGAGTGACGCCTGTATCTCGGGGAGCGCGGCAGCGATGATCGACGTATCCATGATGACCACGAACTGGGCGGCCGCGACGACGGCCGGTGCTGCCCCGTTGCGGGCGGTAGTGCGCGTTGCAGACATGTCGTGAACCCCCTTCGTCAATTCCCTATACCCCTATGGGGTATGACGAGACTATGTTGGCCTTAGCTGGCCGTCAAGTACCCCCGGGGGGTATGCTGGTATCCGACCCAAAGGCACAGGAGGGCTCCGTGCAGGGATACGAGATGCACAAGAACGACCAGACCAAGCGACTGCGACGCATCGAGGGGCAGGTCCGTGGGATATCCAAGATGATCGAGGACGACAAGTACTGCATCGACATCCTCACTCAGGTCAGCGCAACCACGAAGGCCCTGCAGTCGGTCGCGTTGGGATTGCTTGACGACCACCTTGCACATTGCGTCGTCGAAGCGGCACGCACCGGCGGAGACGAGGAGGCTGTCAAGCTCCGAGAGGCCTCTGAAGCGATCGCTCGACTCGTTCGCAGTTGAGCGAACCGGGTGACAGGAGGCCCAACTCCCGTGGACTATTCGGCCCAAATTAGGCCGATCAACCGGCGATTCCACTTCATCCGCCTACCCCCACCCTCCAGCCGCCTCCTTCACCGTCTCGCAGCTTAGGAGGCCAAACTGTCCACGATTCGGCTGAAGACGGTGGGCAGGGCGCGGGCAGCGGGGACGATCAGGGGGCGCAGTGTGCGGCGCGATGAGGTCCAGAGCAGACCATTGGTCAGCCACCGGTATGACCTCGTGATGCGCTGCCATTCCGCTTCGTAGTCGCGAGGATTGTCGGCCAGCACCGCCCGGACCACCGCCTCGGCCTCTGCGAATCCCATTCGCAACCCTTCACCGGTGAGGGCATCGACGTAGCCGCCCGCATCGCCCACGAGGAATGCCCGCCCAGCGTGTCGCGCCGTGGTGCGCTGCCGAAGGGGCCCTGCGCCGCGTGGCTCGCTAGCCGGTGTCGCAGACCCGAGGTGAGTGGCCAACGCTGGCAGCCGCGCGATCGCCTCGTCTAAGTGCAGCGGGGCAGTTCCGAGCACCGCAACTCCGACGAGGTTGTCGCCAACCGGGGTGACATATACCTCCGCATCGCTTAGCCAATACACCTCGACCATGTCCGACCACGGACTGATTGCGAAGTGCTGGCGCACGCCGAACCGATGCCGCCCACCGGTCACCGCTGCCGCCAGACCGAGTGTGCTGCGCACATTCGAGTGCAGGCCGTCCGCGCCCACGAGGTACCGGGATCGCATGCCACCCCCCTCGATCCACCCACCTGCCTGAACGATTGCGTCAACCCGACCCTCGACGAAACGCACGCCCACATCCCGTGCGCGCTCGCGCAATGCGTCGGAAAGTGCCGTGCGCCGCACCCCCCGCCCAGGCGCATTCGAGAAACAGGCCTCCGCGAGATTGTCGCCTGCGATGTACCTGATCCCTCGCAGCGGGATGCCGGCGGGATCCACGCCGATGCGCGCCAGTCGAGCAACGGCATCGGACATCAGTCCCTCGCCGCAGGCCTTGTCGATCGGTCCGCCTCGCGGTTCGACCACGACAACATCAAGGCCATTCAGGGCGGCATTGATCGCAGTGACCAGTCCCACTGGGCCGGCGCCGGCCACGAGCAGGTCGATCATCGCGGCACCGGCGGCAACGTGGCCAGCGCCTCGTTCTCGACGCGAAGGCGAGTCAGGAGCAGCGGAACGTTGAGCACGGTGAAGATGACGGCCGTCACCCACGCGAATCCCACCATCGGCAGGGCAATGCCCTCGATCACTACCGCAACATAGTTGGGGTGCCTCATCCAGCGGTACGGGCCTTTCGTGACCCGCGACATTCCCGGCACGATGACGACCAACGTGTTCCACCGCTGCCCCAGTGTGGAGATGCACCACCACCGCAGCGCCTGCGAGGCGACGACCAGCACGAGCATCGTCCACGACAGCACCGGTATCAGCGGGCGCTGCCAGACCCAGACCTCGATGAGGGACCCGACCAGCAGGAACACGTGCAGGCCCACCATGAACGGGTAATGCGAGTGCCCGAACTCGACCCCGCCCCGCGCCCCGCTCCAGCGCAGGTTGCGCCTGGACACGATCAACTCGACGACCCGCTCCACCGCGACCAGCGCGATGAGGACCGTGAACGCGATGAAGCCGATCATGGCCTCACCACCTCAGCAGCACGAGCTCGGCACAGAACCCCGGCCCCATGGCCATGATCATGCCGTGGCTTCCGGCCTCGGGCGGGTCCACGCCTCGTCCCTGGAGTGTGTCGCTGAGCACGTGCAGGACCGACGCCGACGACAGGTTCCCGACTGCCGCAAGGGACCGCCACGTGACGTCGAGTTGTCCGTCATTCAGGTCAAGGGCGGACCCCATCGCCTCCAGCACCCTCGGTCCGCCCGGGTGACTCACCCAGGAAGCGATATCCGCGGTCGTCAACTCGTGGTCGGCGAGGAAGGTGGATACGTCGTCCCCGAGGTAGCGCGTGATGACTTCGGCGACACCAGGTGACAAGACAATACGAAAGCCGCTGCCGCCAATGTCCCACCCCATGGTGCGCTCGGTGTCGGGATACAGCCTGCTTCGAGAGGCCAGGACTTGGGGACCGTAAATGCCCATGCGCTGGGCACGTCTCGCACCTATCATCACGACGGCCGCGGCGCCGTCGCCGAACAGGCCGCTCGCCACGATGTTGGCCATCGATACGTCATCGCGTTGAAAAGTCAGCGAGCACAGTTCCACCGACAGGAGCACCGCAACGTCGTCCGGGTGACCGACTAGATAGTCGTGCAGGCGTGCGATGCCTGCTGCCCCGGCGACGCAGCCCAAACCGAACACGGGCAGGCGCTTGACGTCCGGGCGCAACCCGAGGCGAGGCACGAGACGGGCCTCAATCGACGGCACGGCGATCCCGGTGACGGACGTCGTCATGACCATGTCCACGTCCGTAGCGGCTAGGCCGGCAGCGTCCAGCGCGCCCCTGGCGGCAGCTTCGGCGAGGTCCAGACCAACGCTGATGAAGGTGTCGTTCGCAGCACCGAACCCATCCAGTCCCGAGTAGCCGCTCAGTGGCAGGGCCAGGTGCCGGTACTGAACACCCGTTGCAGCATGAATGCGCTTAATGACCTCACGACTCGTGCCATCGGGAGACACGACTCTGGAGAACATCTCGGTGATCTCGCTCTGCCCGTAGCTGTGCGGACCCAGCACGCCATGTACGGAGGCAATGGTCGTCATGGCCGGAGCCCTGCTAATGGCTGATTGGCGTCCGATGAACCACGCGGACGCTGGGTCTGATGGCTCCGTGGCCGCTGCCAAACTGTCAAGGACACCGATGGTTCTTCCTCCGACGCGAATCGAACGATGCGCCACGAGGCGCCAGCGCAACACCCTGAGGCTAGGCCCACCGGTCAGCATGCGCAAACGCCTGACGTGTGGGCGCCGAGCGGAACCTCGCCGTTGCGGGCGCACACGGATTCTGAGCTCATATCCGAGCGAGGAGGAGACAATGGAGTACGTCGATGTAGTTGTCCTGGGAGGCGGCTCTGCCTGCGAACTGCTCTCGACACTCCTTGCCTCCGCCGGGCGGAAAGTTGCCCTCGTTGGGGAGATGCGCGTCGGCGGCGAGTGCCCGGGAGCACCACGAGGACTTGGCGTCCCATCCGCTCGAAGACACGTCCGCCCTGTCACGTTCCCTCATCGACGACGCGGCGTTCCTGCGAGCCGTTCGTCGCCGGGACGAGATCACAAACCATCGAGGCGACCACAGGTCGGCGGAAGACCTGCAGTCATCCGGCGTTGTGCTGGTTCGCGGTCGTGGCCACATCCTCCGGCATGGTGTCGTGTGCGTGGACGAGCGACTAGGCCCTATCGACCACACTCCGCCCATCGTCAGTACCCGTGATGGGTGGCGGGCCGGTCGGCGACGAACTCGCACAGGTCTTCGTCCGCTTCGGCGTAGCCACGACACTCGCAGAAGCAGGGCCGCAGTTGGCTGGCCGAGAGCAGGGTCAGGTGGCTGAACGACTGGCTCAGGTACTTACTGATGACGGATCGATATCCGGCTGGACACGAGCGTCGACGTTGAGCGCATCATCCTGGCCACCGGACGGCAGCCACCAGCACATCTGGGCAGCGGGGGACGTCACCGGCATCGCCCCCCGATTTCGCAAACCAGATGCTCAATCTCATCGCCGACGACTGGGCCGCCGGGCATGACGGCGACAACATTTGGAGCGCGTCGATCACATGCTGACGAAGCAGGTGTTCGGTATCGGATTCACTGAGCTAACCAGCCTGATCGCCCGTCGTCGCGTCTCCTGTTCCAAATGGGCCAACGGGAAGCACTCCATCGCCAAGTCATTCAGCCACGAGAGCGGAAATATTTGGTTCGAATCCATGGATCACACCTGGGTGGGTGGCACTGAGTGGATCGTCACTGCCGACGAAGACGGGTCAAACGCCGTTCCCGTGTACAACAAGTTCGTTGACCAGGCGAAAGCGCTCGAACCTCGGCTTCTCAGCATGGTCATTCCTTCACGATGGTTCTTCGGAGGTCGAGGCCTTGATGAGTTCCGGCGGTCGATGCTCATGGATCGGCGTATCCGACGCCTCGTGGACTACCCCGATAGTCGTGAGTGCTTTCAAGGGGTCGATGTCGCCGGAGGCATTTGCTCTTTCCTCTGGGATCGCGACGACGAAGGTGACGGCACAGTGGACTCGTACCAGCTTCCGAATGCTCCCTCTGAGGTAGTGCGGCAGAACCAGAGCCTCTCCATCCTCAAGAAGGTCATGCACGTGGACACCGGAAGCGAGTCTTTCTCGTTGCCTACGGATCGGCGGTTCGATCAGCAGGTGAGTTCCCAGAAGCCATTCGGGCTGCGAACCTTCTTCAGAGGCAGCCAAGCCAAACAGAGTGAGACTGACGTTCTCGCCCAAGCATTTCATCGGGGTCGTTGATTGCGGCGGGTTTTTAATTTTCCCGGGGTGAGCCTGTGGGGGCGTGGGTGTTCGTCCCGTGGGCCAAGGTGGCGGTCCCCGTGGTTCCAGTCGTCGGCGGTTGGGTTGTGCGACGCGCCAGACGCCGATGAGGGCGAGTTGCTGGGCCCAGGTGGTGAGGACGATGGCCAGTAGGACGAATTGGATCCAGATGGCGTTGGAGGCGGCGCCTGTGTAGGGCAGGTTCGCCCGCGCCGGTGTCTTTGGCGAGCCTTGATGCGGTCCTCGCAGCGGGCGCGTTGGCGGTGGCGGGCTTCGAGCGCGGGCAGGCCGGGTGATGGATCGTTGGTGGCGAAGCAGGTGACGCGGTGGCCATCGGTGTCGGTGAGGGTCAGTTGCGCTCCGGGGTGAGGTGGTCCCCAACCTCGGGCAGCGCCCCTCCCGGGAGCAGGCCCGCCGCGGCCCTGGCATACGCCCGTGCCGCCGCGATCCCGGTGATCGCGGTTCCCTGGTCGCTGGCGAGGTCGCAGATCGCCTTACCCGGGAGATGGACCGCGGTCGGCCGGGCGGTCTCCGTCAGCAGGAGCATCCCCGCATTCGACACCGAGCCCGACGACTTCGAGCGGTACTTGATCTTCGAATAACACGCGGTAACGTCCACGTTGGAGGTGCCTCTCCTTGCTGGTCTGTTTACCTGTCGTAAATCCAATAATCCTAGCATTAGCAGGCACTTTCACCATTTCAGGAGCGTGTCACGAAATATCTCGATTAAATCCTTGGGCTGACCCCTGGCTTCTTGGAATCGCCTTCGCTAACTGCAAAGGTTTCGCAGTTCGTCAACTTCCACAGGTGCCCTCCCATCGACACCCACTACCGTCCTCCCATGCGCCTCGCTGATCCGCGTCTCATCCGCCGGGTCCACGTCGATCTCATGCGCACCTCGTCGATGAGCTGTCGGTAACCGAACCCCTCGTTCGACCCTTTCCCGCAACAAGCCCTTGCCACGCGCCGAGCGCGATTGAGGGTTTCGCCTCGACGACATTCAAGGACCCAACATGACATCCCCCACCACTCCCTCCACCCGCAGCGCACGCCCGCAGAAGGCCAGCGGCCAGTGGGCCCTCGGTTACCGAGAACCCCTCAACGCCAACGAGCGGATGAAGAAGGATGACGACGGGCTCAACGTGCGCGCACGGGTGGAGCGCATCTATGCGATCCGCGGCTTCGACTCGATCCCGGGTGACGACCTTCGCGGCCGGCTGAGGTGGTGGGGGCTTTACACGCAGCGCAAGCCTGGCATCGACGGCGGCAAGACTGCGACCCTTGAGCCGGAGGAGCTCGAGGACAAGCACTTCATGTTGCGCATTCGATCGGACGGCGGCCGACTCGATCTGCGCCAGCTTCGCACCATCGCACAGATCTCGACCGAGTTCGCCCGCGATACCGCCGACGTCACCGACCGCCAGAACATCCAGCTTCACTGGATTCGCATCGAGGACGTCCCGGAGATCTGGCGCCGGCTGGAATCGGTCGGACTCAGCACAGCGGAGGCATGCGGCGACGTCCCGCGGGTCGTCCTCGGCTCCCCCGTCGCTGGCTTCGCCGCCGACGAGATCATCGACGGCACGTGGGCGATCGAGGCGATCCTCGATCGCTATCTCCTTGACCCGGCCTACTCGAACCTGCCGCGCAAGTTCAAGAGCGCAGTCAGCGGGTCTCCCTGGCAGGACGTCGCCCACGAGATAAACGACCTGTCATTCATCGGGGTCGAGCATCCCGAGCTCGGCCCGGGGTTTGATGTTTGGGTCGGTGGCGGCCTTTCGACGAACCCGCATCTCGCCGTCCGCCTCGGCGCATTCGTCACGCTCGAGGAGGTTCCTGACGTCTGGGGAGCCGTCGTCGGGATCTTCCGCGACTACGGCTACCGTCGGCTGCGCACGAAGGCCCGGCTGAAGTTCCTCGTCGCGGACTGGGGCGCCGAGCGCTTCCGTCAGGTACTGGAGGAGGAATACCTCCACCGCGCGCTCACTGACGGGCCCGCGCCCGCAACACCGCCGACCGGCCGCCGTGATCATGTCGGCGTCCATCCTCAACACGACGGGCGGGTCTATGTCGGCACCGCCCCCGTGGTCGGGCGACTGTCCGGCGCGCGGCTGGCCGCCCTCGCCGACCTCGCAGAGGCTGCCGGTTCGGACCGGGTGAACCTCACCGCGGAGCAGAAACTCGTCATCGTCAACGTCGATCCGGCCGCCGTCGACGACCTGGTCCACGGACTCGCCGACATCGACCTTGAGGTGGGTCAGGCCTCGACCTTCCGTCGCGGCACGATGGCGTGCACTGGCGTCGAGTACTGCAAGCTTGCGATGGTCGAGACGAAGGGGCGCGCGGCCGCGCTCATCAGCGAGCTTGAGGCCCGCTTGCCGAATTACCGCCTACCTCTGGCTATCCACGTCAATGGCTGTCCCAACTCCTGCGCTCGCATCCAGGTCGCCGACATCGGGCTCAAGGGCATCCGCGCCCTCGACGACGATGGCAATGACGTTGAGGGCTTCCAGGTGCATCTCGGCGGCAAGCTCGGGCAGGGCGCCTCGTTCGGACGCACGGTCAAGGGCCTTCGCCTGCCGGCCGACGATCTCCCCGACTACGTCGAGCGGGTGACCGGGCGGTTCCTCAAGGAGCGTGAGGGCGACGAGTCGTTCAGCGAATGGGCTGTTCAGGCTGACGAATCAGCACTCCTATGAGCGCTGCGCCCACTAGCGTCCGACCGACGCACGGGCGCAGGTGGGCTCCGCGCCATGAACCCGATCAGCTGCGCATCCTCGCGAGGTACGCGGCCGTCGACCTCTCTGGCGCAAGCGCCCACGAGATCATCCGCTGGTCCGCCGACGTCTTCGGAACCCGCGTGGTGCTCACCCAGTCGATGGCGAACACGGTGCTCGCCGATCTTGTGAGCAAGGAGGCCCCGTCGATCGATGTCGTCTTTCTCGACACCGGCTACCACTTTCCCCAGACCCTCGAGACACGCGACAATCTCGCCCGGAGAGAGAACCTGACCATCATCAGCGTCTCCGCCCGACAGTCACTCGCCGAGCAGGATTCGGAGCACGGACCCGACCTGTGGCAGCGCAATCCCGACCTGTGCTGCAAATTGCGCAAGGTCGAGCCGATGGAGAAACTCCTCCTCGGCTACGACGCGTGGATCACCGGGCTGCGGCACCAGGCTGCGCTGCACCGCAGGGAGCGGCAGGTGGTCGAGTTCGACGAAGATCGCCTCGTCCTGAAGATCGCTCCCCTGCTTCACTGGTCCGACGAAGCACTCCTGCGCTACACCCTCGAGAATGACGTCATCGTCAACCCCCTTATGTACGAGGGGTTTCCCTCGATCGGCTGCGAACCGTGCACCCGTCGCGTTGATCCGGGTGAGGACACCAGGGCCGGGCGTTGGAGCGGCTCAGATAAGACCGAATGCGGTTTGCATATATGACGTATCCGATCGCGCTTCGTATCCACGGCCGGCGTGTCGTGGTCGTCGGTGCCGGCAAGGTCGCTGAACGCCGCATCGAGACCCTCGTCGGCGCTGCTGCCGATGTACTCGTCATTGCACCGCAGGCAACGCCGCGTATTGCCGAGCTTGCGGCACGGCGCGACATCATCTGGCATCCGCGCACCTATGAGCGAGGGGACCTGTCAGGCGCCTGGCTCGTCCATGCTGCAACAGACGATGCAAGGGTCAACGCCGTGGTCGAGTCCGAGGCCGAGTCCCTGCGGGTTTGGTCGATACGAGCGGACGACGCAGCCGCCTCGGCAGCCTGGATCCCTGCCACCACGCGGGCCGGCGACGTGGCAGTGTCGGTCACGAGCGATGGTGACCCACGTCGGTCGATCGCCATCCGAAACGCCATCGGCGACCTCCTCGCGCGCGGAGCCCTGCCAACTCGCCGAACCCGCAGCAGTGGAGGGCACGTCGTCCTCATTGGCGGCGGACCCGGGGATCCGGAGCTCATCACGGTTCGCGGCCTCGCGGCCCTACGCCAGGCGGATGTCGTCATCCATGATCGCCTCAGCCCGAGCGAACTCCTCGACGGCCTCGACGCTGACGTCGTGATTATCGACGCGGGCAAGGGGACCGACGACCACACCCTCACTCAGGACGAGATCAACGAGGCGATTGTCGCCCATGCCCTCGCCGGTCGACGGGTCGCCCGACTCAAGGGCGGCGACCCATTTGTTCTCGGGCGCGGCAGCGAGGAGGTGCTCGCATGCGTTGCCGCGGGGATCCACGTCGATGTCGTGCCGGGCATCAGCAGCGCCCTATCCGCACCGCTCGCCGCTGGCATCCCCGTCACGCACCGCGGCACGAGCACCGGCTTCACGGTGTTGAGCGGGCACGTCATCGGCGACCTGTCTTCCGTCGTCTCGTCCGGCCTCACCCTCGTCGTCCTCATGGGGGTTGCGTCGCTCCCACAGCTCATCGAAGGTCTCCTCCTCTACGGCATGGATCCACAGACCCCGGTCGCGATCATCGAGCGGGCGCACACCCGATCACAACGAACCACAGTCAGCACCGTGGAGTCCATCGTCGAGCGGGCGCGCGCCGCGGAGGTCTGTAACCCCGCCGTCATCGTTGTCGGCGATGTGGTGAGCATTGCCACGCCGACTTACGTCGGGTCGACGCCGTGACAGCACTCATCGTCCTTGCCCATGGCAGCCCCGATCCCCGGGCGGCACCGTGCACTCACCACGTCGCCGAGAGGGTTCAGGCTTGCTGGCCCGAGGGGCAGGTGATCGCCGCGTTCATTGAGCACGACGATCCGCGCTTGGACGAAGCGGTGCGACGTCTCGAGGTTCTTGGTGAGGACGACATCATCATCGTGCCGCTCTTGCTGAGCCGGGCCTTCCATGGGCGAGTCGATGTGCCCAATGCCGTCGCCGCGGTGCGCGAAACCTCGTCCGCCGCGATTCGATGCGCCGAGGTTATCGGTGCCGATGAGGAACTCCTGCCCGCACTCGAGCGGGGCCTGCCCGCAGCAGTGCCCGTCGTCCTCGCCGTCGCCGGGACGAACGATGCCGCTGCCCAGCAGGACCTCGACCGACTGGCCGGTGCGTGGTCACTTCAGCGCGGTGCGCCCGTCATTGTCGGCCATGCGTCACAGGCCAGTCCAGACATCACGGCCGCCATCGCCGAACTCGAATCAGTTCATAGCGCGACGGCCGCCATCGCCTCCTTCGTGCTCTTCGAGGGCGTGCTCCCAGATCGCATTCGCACTGCCGCCGGGTCGCGATGCGTCACGACTCCGCTCTTCACCTCTCCTGAACTCACCCGCCTTGTCATCAACCGCGCGCAGGCGGCTCGCACATCGGTGGCCGGACCAAGATCGCGTTCTCCATCGACCATCGCCTCGCCACTTCAGAGCAGCTCGCAAGTATCCTGAGAGACTCTCATCACCTCGCGAAATTGGTCATGAAGCCCCCGAGCATCTCCGGCGTCGCGATCGTCGTCGTTCCGACGTGCGCCCGTCTCGCACCTCCGAGGTGTACGAGTACCTCGACGCGACCGCCGCCAGCGTCGCAACCATCGTGAGCGAGGCATTCACCCGCCACGGGGTCGTGCACCAGGCCCAGTCTGCTGGCAACCTTTTCAGCTTCTTCTTCA
>CAMAWO010000106.1 GCA_945861925.1 Bifidobacterium breve
CCATTCATCGTTCTGCTTCAGTAGGACTGCTTCAGCGAGGCGCAGCAACGGCGCCGGGTTCGCGAAGTTGGTCTCGACGCTGGGGATCAATGCCTTGTCGAAGTCGCAGGTCTCGTAGATGGAGAAATCGCTAAACGTGATGGTGGGGCATTTCCGGAACCGGGCGCTGGACGCCGGCCCCCACACGTTCGTCGCCGCGGACGCATTGGTGATGGAGGTCCGCGAGGGGGCGGCCGGACCGGCGGCGTGCACGCCTTGGTCGCCCCCGGCATCAACCCGTAGGACTTCCGGTGGATTCTTGTACTTCAGGTCACTTACGAGGAGGACGGTGCGGGCTGGCTTGACGTGAGGGTGTCCCCCGGTGGCACCCTGCTAGTCTGCGTGCCGGATAGAGAAGGGATTGCCCGTGGATGCCAAACTCCCAAGTCGAGCGCAGACGGTCGTGCTGGGTGGGGGGGCCGTGGGCTGCTCAGTTGCGTATCACCTTGCGTCATTGGGTATGACGGACGTCGTCCTACTCGAGCAGGGAGAATTGTCGTGTGGCACCACTTGGCATGCGGCCGGCATCATCGGCCAAGTCCGAGCCTCAGCATCTATGACTCGACTCGCACGGTACAGCATCGATCTGTACTCGCGACTGGAGGCGGAGACGGGATTCGCCACCGGCTGGCGACAACGCGGAGCGCTGTGGCTCGCGCGGACGGACGACCGAGTGACTGCCCTGCGCAGGGCAGTCACGCAGGCTCAGATGTTCGGCACGGCCGCGGAGTTCATCACCCCGTTACAGGCGAAGGAGCGCTTCCCGCTGCTCAACGTAGACGACCTCAAGGCCGCGGTGTGGCTGCCCGAAGACGGCACGGCCAATCCGGTGGACCTGACGCAGGCGCTGGCCCGAGGCGCGACGGCACGTGGGGCTCGAATCTTCGAGCGCACCAAGGTCACCGGCATCGGCCTGAAACACGGGCGCGTCACCTCGGTGACCACGGCCGCGGGCACGATTGAGTGCGAGAACATCGTGATCGCCGCCGGTCAGTGGTCCAAGGCGATCGGCGACTGGATCGGCGTCCCGATCCCGTTATACCCCGCACAACACTTCTATGTGGTCACCGAGCCGATCGACGGCATCGAACGTGGCGCGCCGATCCTGCGCGACCCGGACATGGGGACGTACTTCAAGGAAGAAGTCGGCGGTTTGTTGGTGGGATGCTTCGAGCCAAATGCGCTGCCGTGGGTTCGTTCAGCCGACATTCCGGAGCCGTTCGAGTTCTCGCTACTCGACGAAAACTGGGAGCATTTCGCTCCGGTGATGGAAAATGCCGTACATCGTGTTCCTGCTTTAAGCACCGTCGGATTGCGCAAGCTCTACAACGGGCCAGAGTCCTTCACTCCGGACAATCAATTCATCCTCGGCGAGGCACCCCAGGTTCGCGGCGTCTTCGTCGCTGCGGGCTTCAACTCCGGCGGCATCGCCAATGCCGGAGGCGCGGGGTTGGCGCTGGCCGAGTGGATCGTGCAGGGCAGCCCGGCTCGTGACCTGTGGGCAGTCGACATCGCCCGCTTTGCGCCGTTCGCGCGCAGTGACCGTTGGCTTCGCGAACGCACCATTGAGACGCTGGGCGCGCACTACGCAATGCCATGGCCTAATCGCGAATTGACGACGGGCCGCGGCATTCGGCGCTCACCCGTTCACCATATTCACGAGTCGCTGGGTGCAAGCTTCGGTTCGCGCCTGGGCTGGGAGCGGGTGAACTGGTTCGCGGGAGCTGGCAGGTCCCCCGAGGTGCAGTACTCCATGGGCCGGCAGAACTGGCACGACAGCGTCGGTCGTGAGGCGCGGGCTACGCGATCCGATGTTGCGATCTTCGATCAGACCTCCTTCTCTAAGTTCCTGGTTAAGGGGCCTGATGCGCTCGCCGCACTGCAGTGGCTGTGTGCGAACGAGGTGGACGTGCCGATCGGCAAGGTCGTCTACACGGGTCTGCTGAACGACCGAGGAGGGTACGAGTCGGATCTGACGGTCTCGCGTCTGGCCGAGAACGAGTTCCTTGTGGTCAGCGGTTCGACCCAGCAGGTCCGTGATACGACCTACCTTGAGCGCAACATTCCCTCGTCCTTGCACTGTGAAGTGACCGACGTCACATCGGCCTTCGCAGTCTTCGCAGTGATGGGTCCGCGTTCGCGGGAATTGCTGCAGCGCGTCTCCTTCGACGATTTCACCGCTGCCAGCTTCCGGTTCGGCACGATCCGCTGGATCGATCTGGGGTACGCCCGGGTCCTAGCGACGCGGATGACCTACGTCGGCGAACTGGGCTGGGAACTGTATGTGCCGACTGAGTGCGGAGTCGGCGTCTATGAACTTCTCCTCGCCGAGGGGGCAGATCTGGGGATCACCCCGGCGGGGTACTACGCGATTGACTCGCTGCGCTTGGAGAAGGGTTACCGAGCCTGGGGCCGCGACCTGACCCCCGACGTCACCCCGCGCGAGGCTGGGCTCATGTCATTCGTGAAGATCGACAGCGGGATCGATTTCCGCGGTAGAGCGGCACTGCACGAGCAGGGCACCCAACCGCTTCGCCAGCAGTTAGTGGAATTCGTGGTGGACGATCCGGACGTCACGCTGTGGGGCAACGAAGTCATCTTGGTGGGTGACCGCCTCGTCGGTACCGTGACCTCGGCAGCCTTCGGGCACACCTTGGGCAAGCCAGTGGGTATTGCGCTCGCCGCACCGCCTGAGCTTGATTTCGACTGGGCGGCCTGCAAGGACATGCAGGTCGATGTGGGCGGATCCCGCACCAAAATTCAGGTGAGGTAGCTCAGTCCAGCCATCATACGATCCCGGTCGATCACCGATTCGACTCGTCGGCGTGTGGATTGAGTTGGCCCTTCGAGGATTTGCGGAGTTGCCTTTCTGCCGAGGTCATGAAGGAGCCAAGATGACCATCATGGTGTGCGTGACGTATGTGCCGGATACCGCTTCGGCGCGCTAGTTCGAAGCGGACGTCACCGTCGACCGAGAAGCCGTAAGCGGTCTGCTCAGCGAACTCGACAAGTATGCGGTGCAACAGGCTACCAGCTGCAGTGGGTGCTGCCTGAGAACGGTTTCGACATCGCCCGCCTCCTGACGGGTACCGAGGAAACATGCGCGGTGGTGGTGGGTGCCACGCTCGTGCTGGTACCGGCACCGGAGTCGACTCTGCTCGTCGCGCTTGGTTACCGCAAGGTCAGCGACGCCGCAGCTGACGTGCCGGAGATTCTCCGATTCAGGCCTACGGCCATCGAGGGGATGGACCAGGCAATCGTGGACACGATGCGCCAGCGACGCGGACCCGAGAGCGTGGGCGGACTGCCCCCGGGCCGGTCAACCGGCCAAAGTTGTCGTCGATCCCGCCAATCGGTTGAGTCTGTTAATACTCCTGATCAGCCCTCTGCCTGAGAACCGAACTGACACCGGCCGTCGTGTCGCAGTCAATGTTGATGGCTTGGCCCACAATTCTCGGGCAGTCGTACGAGGAGTGGACAAGGGTGGTGATGTGTGCGGCGTCAATGATGCGGCCGAGCGATGAGATGTCAGAGAATGCGCTCGTCTCCGGAATCGCCAGCGTTGCGCGCGTAATCTCTGCGCTTTGCGCAGTTTTTCGGCGTCACGGCCAATGACTACTACCCGATAGCCACGCTCGCTGACAAGAGCCGTCGTAGCTCCGCCGATTCCACTCGATTTTCCCAACACGACACATACCGGCGCTTTTAAGGAAGAGACGGTCACAACATCTCCCTGTAGAAGGTGATGTCGTCGACTTGGGGTTGCGCCGCCTCCACCGCCTCAGTGAAGGTGGCGAGACCGTGCAGATCCCGAGCCTTGGTGAAGTATCGGTCGGCCCAGGCGTCGTAGTCCCATTGGGTACCGCCCAGAACTGGCTTCGCGACCACTGACCACATTGCCTCCCGGATGGAGACTAGAAATCGTTGTAGTCGGACGCGTGCGACGTCACAGGATCGGATGACACCGAAGTATGCATCGCACAGGGCGGCCATCTCGTCGTCGTCAAGACTGGCGTTCTCGGCGATCATGCCGAGGTCGAAGTATGGATTGCCCTGTCCTGCGTACTCCAAGTCGAGCAGCCAAGTCGTCCGGCCGTCGCTGAGGAAGTTGGCGAGCTGAACATCGTTGTGGCACAACCTGTCCGGGACGATGACTCGGTCGAACAGCTCGTCGATAGTCTCCGAGATTGAGACAAGGACCCGGATGTCGTCGGGAACGGCAAGGTCCTCACGGCGACTGATATCGACGTAACGCGCTATCTCTGTCCCCGCACGGAACGAACCGGCGATGGGGGCGGCCTTATGTACGCGCTTGAGGGCTGCCGTGCAGGCAATGAGCATCCCCGGCTCGCGGATGCGATATTCGTCGACCACCGGCTGTTCGACAAACTGCACGATGCTGTGCCCGTCCGGAAGAGTGATGCCAAGGAGTGCGGGAGCCACTCCGGCACGCTCTGCGCTGCGGTGAGCGTCGAGACCACGCCAACGGTCGAGGCCAAAGCGGGACGCGGTGTGGCCGCCTGACGTCAACCGGAGGACGAGCCGCTGACCGCCGGACGCATTGAGTACGAAGTTCTCATTGCTAGCTCCTCCACTCAGGCGAACCACGGTACAACCGTCAACGAGTTCCGGAAGGTTGATTGCGGCGATTGCCGAGACAACCTCCTGCATCGTGGAGGCATCGATGTCGTCTGGAGCATCAGCAGTCATGGTCGCGTATCCACGGGCCAAACTCGGTGCGGGGGGTGGCGCAATCGCGGAACCTCCATTGCCTCTATGTCGAAGCCCATCAATGAGACCGTGTCGAAGTACGCGTACGCACCAGTTCCGTCGGCGCCCGTATTCCGCCCCGACTGGACCATCGCGAATCCGTCATCCTCCATGGGGGCAACGATGCCCGCGACTTCGTCGATGAAGAAACCAAGGTCGTGCAGGCCATAGCCGCGGTTCACGATCCAATCACGGTCTGTGGAGGGCCCTTCCACGGCCTCGACGAGCTCGACCCTTGGGTTGGAACCACTCATGGCGAGGACCATCGAGTGGTTGGACGGCCGACCCAGGTAGGTCATATCGGAGACCATCTCCGGACCGTACGTCCAGATCCGCCGCCCACTGCCGGTGTGATCCGATGCACCCCACGTACGTAGCCCCTCCGAAATACTCGTCACGAGGATGCCGAGCTGACCAGTGTGGCCGTCGGCTGCGGCGATGAGCGGGACCGCGCTGCGGTGGTCGAGGACCATTTCAGTCAACGTCGTGAGCCACTTCGGGCGCCAGGTGCAGCTGGCCGAGTTCAGTTGTTATATCTACGTCCGAGAGTTCGCTGACCCCGCGGCTAGCCGTCATCGGCGTGACCACAATGTTGCCGTCTCGAAGGAGCGCGAAGTCGGAGTCGTCCGCAAAGACCCCCTTAGGGTCTGAAGCCCAGGTATCGACCTCGATCCCATCCTCGGTCTCGAATGGCTGAACGGCGACGCTCGCCCAGTCTCGAGTGCCAAGTTTGGCCTGTCGAGCTGGTCTCGCTGACGATTCATGGGGGATGTTGACATTGAGAAATGTGCCACTGCTCGACGAGTTGGAGCAGAGGAGCTCCGCGAGGCGCACAATCCAGTCGAGGTGGTTAAATCTTTCGGGCCGCACGGCGAGGAAACCCAGTTCGAGGTCGGTACCGGCTTGAGACAGCGCCGCGGCACGGCAGCCAAGCAACGCGGCCTCAGCCGCTGCAGCCACAGTCCCGGAGTAACTCACGTCGTCGCCGAGATTGACCCCGTTATTAATCCCGCTTAGCACCAAGTCGATCGCTGGGAACATCTCGGCGAGAAGGCCGATGCGGACGCAGTCGACCGGAGTGCCGGACGTACCCCAGACCGGGTTATTTAGATCGCCGGAGTCTTGAATCCGTAGTTGGACACGAGAACGGACGCTTACGGAGCGTCCCATGGCACTGCGGTTTCCGTCTGGGGCCACAGTGATCGTTTCGAATCCCGCCTCGATGAGGCTGGCGCGCATGAGCAGGAGACCAGGAGAATCGACGCCGTCATCATTCGTCAGTAGCACTCTGAAGCTCGAGGCATCCCGCATCAGGCATCTACCTGAGCGTCTGCGAATCTACTAGGCTTGAAACTCTCGACGAGGTCCGGGGGCAGCGCGGAAACTTCTTCGAGAACGGCCCATTCGGCGGCGACAAGCCCGACCGCCGGCGAGACGGTTAGACCCACTCCCCCGAGCCCTCCGACGCTTATGACACTGGGATCCTCGGCATGTGGACCAATGATCCACCGACCATCGGGAGAACTGGGGTAGAGACCCGTCCATCCAGCCTCGAGACTCGCGTCCTCCCAGCCGGGAAACCTCTGGATCAAGCTCTCCGCGAGTCTGTCGATGTAGTCGGCGTCGACCCCGCGGCCATATGTATCCGGGTTCTCCGAAGCACTGTGAGACTCATAAGAATGCAGGCCCGCGATGAACTTGCCGGGACCTTCCGGCCGCACATAAACGCTGTTTTCTCCCGAGCCTGGGAAGTACGTCTGGACGATCGGAAGCGACATACCCATCAGCGACGGGACTCTCACGAGGCAGATCTGATGCCGTTGGTTGTCGATCGGCACGGAGGTGCCGATCATTGCGCCAACACGGCTCAACCACGAACCCGCCGCGTTGATGATGACGTCGGCCTCTATGACCCCCGCCGGCGTCTTAAGTGCGTGCCGACCGTTGCGCTTGCGAGATCCGAGAACTGGTGTCCGACTTCTGTAAGTGACCCCGCACATACGGCCAGCCTGGAGATAGGCCCGACACAGGTCGGATCCGTCCATATGCCCGTCCTGGGCTCCATACATTCCCCCGAAGACGTCCTCGGTCCACATCCCCGGAACGAGTTCGGCGACGTCCTTGGAATCGAGAACTGCACTATGAGAACTACCCGACGAGCGGACGGCCTCTCGAGTCTGGTCCAGTTGTTCCTGAGTTCGGAGAAGTCGGACATACCCGCTCCGGTTGAGGGTCATCAGATTGCGCGCTTCAAGGTACGAAAGGATGTCGACGCTGGCGATACGCGTCCTGAGGTCTGCCGAGTCGGCGGTCTGGCGATTGAAGATGCCTGCCGACAGTCCAGAGGACGCCTGAGCGAAATGAGCTTTTTCCAAAACCGTGACTGACTTCGCGCCGAGTCGGGCGCACTGCCACGCGGCACTCAATCCTGCAGCGCCCGCCCCGATTACGATCACGTCGACGTTGCGGGTGCTACTCACGTGCACTGCCCCTTCCCCCACTGTTCTCAGTTACCCATTTTCGCGTCGAGGCCTCCAGCCCGTCAATGAGATCGTCGATCATCTCGACGGTATGCAGTGTCGAAAGCAGTATCAGTCCTCGTGGAGACACCAGACTGCCGTGCTCCAGTAGACCCTCGCTGATGGCGGCCACTGCTGCCCGGTCGCTCTTCATTCCATCAGCGAAGGTACGCACCGGCGTCTCAGGATCCCAGAACAGTTGGACGATCGAGCCGATCTGATTTGCGACTAGCGGCACGCCATCCTCCTCAGCGATCCGCGTCACTCCTTGCGCAACCCTGCGCCCGAGTTTGTCAAGCTCCTGGTAGAGAGGGCCGCCGCCTAGTTCCAGAATGTCAAGAGTGGCGTGCGCAGCAGATATGGCCGTCGGGCTGCCGCTGTAGGTCCCGGCGGGCATCAGGGGCCCGCTCGTAATCGACAGCATGGCTGCGTTGGATCCTGCGACGAACGCGAGCGGGAATCCGGAGGCGATCGCCTTCGCATACACCGCGATGTCAGGCTCGACACGAAGCAGTTCCGAGGCCCCGCCGAGCGCGACGCGGAAGCCGGCAAGTACCTCATCGAAGATCAGAAGAGTTCCGTTCTCGGTGCACAGATCACGGACGGCCTCCAGGTAGCCCGGATCGGGGAACATCGTGCCGAAGTTCAAAGGCAGCGGCTCCATGATGACTGCCGCTATCTGTTCTGAGCGCTCTTCGAAAAGACTCGTCAGCTCGCCAATGTCATTCCATCGACAGACACAGATGTTGTCTGGGACCGGAATGCTCGACGCTGCTGAGACGACCGCAGGGTGAACCTGCAATGGCCCAGCGGGCTCGTTCGCCATGGTGTTAATGAAGAGCGGATCGAGCCAACCGTGATAATGACCCTCGAACTTGACGACCAACGAGCGCTTGGTCGTCGCTCGCGCGATCCGGACCGCACTGTGCGTCGCTTCGCTGCCCGAGTTGACGAAGAGCACCTTGTCTGCAAAGGGAAAAATTTGGGTAAGGCGTTCCGCGAGCGCGATCTCGTTGGGATGCGTTCCGAAAAGCACGCCGCGGTCAATCTGCGCTCGCACGGCTTCGAGGACTCGCTGGTTGCCGTGCCCTAGCAGCATCGGTCCCATGCCAAGTACGTAGTCGGCAAACTGATTGCCGTCCGTGTCCTCGACATAAGCACCGTAAGCGCCCGTCAGGATCAAGGGCTCGGACCTGAGGCGCGCCGCGGACGACACCCCGCGAGCTAAAACGGACGCAGCACGAGTCGCCAGTGTGCCGGAGGCGAAGGCGCCATTGTCAAGTGCGCCCCTATTCGGCCACTGAGATTGCACTTAATGAACCTAACGGCTGTTAGAATTCGCGTCAACCGTTTCATCTGCCGCCTCAATCGCGAATTAGGCCATCGATTCAGAAATTCGTCGACCGCCGGCTTCCCCGATTCCTAACCTACGTTAGGGTTCGAGAGTCGTTGGACCGGCCCGCCCACGTCGAGGAGCACCCGTGCTTGCATTCCCAGGACGCCCCGAATCGACCAGTCTGACAACGATGCCGGTCATCGACGGTGAACTCGTTTCAAGCTGGAGTAGCCACATCGATGTTTTGGATCCGTCGACGGGCGCCACGGTTGCGACAGTGCCCGACGTCGGAGCTGAAGGCGTCGACCGTGCAGTACGGTCAGCGACCCGCGCGATGGGCTCGTGGGGAGCGATGGCTCCGCGCGACCGGTCAGCGCACCTCCTCCGGCTTGCGGACGCAGTCGCGGCCCACGCGGACGACTTGGTCGCGATCGAAGCGCTCGATGTCGGAAAGCCCGTAAGGCTAGTACCAGCCGAAGTCGCCAGCGCAGTGGACAAGATCCGCTTCTACGCCGGAGCCGCTCGCCAACTGAGCGGCCTTGCCGCCAACGAGTACCGACCCCCGCTGACTAGCTTTGTGAGGCGCGATCCCGTCGGAGTGGTCGCTGCACTCACTCCCTGGAACTACCCACTAGCGATGGCCGTGTGGAAGGTCGGGCCGGCGCTTGCGGCGGGGAACACTGTTGTTCTGAAGCCGTCTCCTGAAACCCCGCTGTCCACCCTGCGCTTCGCCGAGATTGCGGCGCAGATCCTGCCCCCAGGCGTTTTGAATGTCGTTACCGGAGGCATACAGGTTGGCCAAGCTCTCGTTACACATGAAGACGTGGCGATGGTGTCGCTAACGGGCGGCACCGCGACTGGAAAGGCGGTGATGTCCGCCGCCGCCTCGTCGCTCAAGCGCCTGCACCTCGAGCTCGGCGGCAATGCCTCGGTACTGATCTTCAACGATGCCGACCTCGACAAGTTGCGCGACAGCTACTTCATGGCGGCGTTCCGCAACACAGGTCAGGACTGCCACGCTGCGAGTCGTGTTTACGCTGCGCCCGAGATCGTCGATGATGTCGTAGACATCATCAGATCCGTAGCCGAGACGTCGCCGGTTGGCGATCCTTTCGATCCAGGGGTCCTCGTCGGTCCACTCGTCTCGCGCGACCAACATTCCCGGATCACGCGGATGGTGGAGGATGCGCTCAGCCACCCGTACATCGAGCGCGTCACACATACAGACGTCCCATCTACTGACGGGTTCTACTTCCCGCTCACAGTGCTCAAGAACGTACGACACGACGACGTCATCACCCAAGACGAGATCTTCGGTCCCGTGGTTACCGTCTCCGCGTTCAGTGATGAGAAGGACGCTATCCGTCGGGCCAACGGTGTCAGCCAAGGACTCGCGGCGTCGATCTGGACCGGAGGCATCGATCGTGCTCTTCGGATCTCGAAGCAGTTGAAGGTCGGGACAGTGTGGATCAATACGCATGGCGAAACCGTTGCTGAGATGCCATTCGGCGGAATGAAGGAGTCGGGCTTCGGTCGCGACCTCTCCATCTACTCCATGGAGCAGCACACTGATCTCAAGCACATCGCCATCCACGTGAGTGACGCCTGAAGTTGGGGTGCGCGGTTCGAGCAGCTCCCTAGTGGAGCCGTGGCCACGGATCAGGCGGACATTGCCATCTCGAGGATGATTCTCCAGACGCGTTCGACTGCGTCCTCCTCCTACTCCGCGGGCTTCCGCAACGGATCCAGCCACGACTGAGCTTGATCGCAAATCACGATCACAGCCACCACACGGTCTTGGGTTCGATCATCGAGCATGAAGCGATCGGGAGGCCAAGGAGCTCAACTGCCAGTGGCGGCATGATGGTCGCCACCCTTGTTGGTCTCGGCGACAGTGTGGCCTTCGGGATCGGCGACGACGGCGACAACTTCAGCGGGCCAGGTTGGTTAGGGCGGAGCGCATACGCACTAGGTGCCGGGCGGCACCTAAACCTGGCCTTCCCGGGCGCACGCTCCAAGGAGTTAGCTCGGGTGCAGATCCCGGCCGCCGAGTGCATGAGGCCCGATCTAGCCTTGATCTCCATTGGCGGCAATGACATGCTGCGCTCGAATTTCAACGTACAAGTCATCGCCCGCGATATTCAGGAGTCGGTTAATCGGTTACTTCAGATCGGGACCAAAATCTTCCTTATTGAATTACCTGATCCAACGCGTTCGACCCTTTGTCCGAGCATTCTCGCCGGCGCACTTAGGCGCCGCGCCGTTGCCATCAACACCGTTCTGCGTCAATTGGCACTTAAAGACGGAGTGACCCTCATTAACATCTGGTCCGATGATCAGGTCTACCAACGTGAGTTCTGGCATGTGGATCGCCTGCATCCGTCACCACTTGGCTATCAATACCTAACCGATCGCACCGTTGAGCTTCTTGGCGCTCGGCCGCGGGCTGGCAAGCTCGCCGTGACCGCCCAACTGCCTAACAGGTGGCGGTGGCTACTCGCCAACGCATCGATGTGGATCCTCAAGAGATCCTTTGACCTCATCCCGAGCCTGGCACTTGCCGTCGCAAAATC
>CAMAWO010000107.1 GCA_945861925.1 Bifidobacterium breve
GCGCTGCAGTCGCGGCCGGACATCGCCGACGAGGTCCGCAAGGCCTACCGCTGGTTCACGGTCGATGAGTTTCAGGACGTCAATCCGCTGCAGCATCGACTCCTCGACCTCTGGCGCGGCGATCGTGACGACGTGTGCGTCGTCGGCGACGTCAGCCAGACGATTTATTCCTTCACCGGTGCGACGTCGACCTACCTCCTTGACTTTCCGAAGGCCTTTCCCGGTGCCACCGAGGTGCGGCTTATCAACTGCTACCGATGCAGCGGTCCGATCGTGGACCTCGCGAACTCTGTCGTTGCCCAGGCGCCGACGAAGGCAACATTGCGACTTCAGGCGGTCGCTGCTCAGGGCGGCACGCCGACCGTCGAGGCATTCACCGACGACGTGAACGAGGCAGAGCAGGTGGCGGCACGGGTGCGTGGGTACCTCGACCGCGGCGTGTCGGCCCGCGATATCGCGGTGTTGTTCCGAATCAACGCGCAATCGGCCGAGCTCGAGGCGGCCATGTCGGCGAGGGGGATTCCGGTGGTCATGCGCGGTACCGAGCGCTTCTTCGATCGTCCGGAGATTCGCGAGGCCATCACCAGGCTGAGGGGTGCTGCGCGTGCAGGCGAGGCGACCGGTCCGATCGGTGAGGAGGTGAGGAGCGTGCTTCGAGCTGCCGGGTGGAGCGAGGAACTGCCGAGGGGCGGGGGCGCCGTGCGCGAGCGGTGGGAGTCACTTTCCGCCCTCGTCTCCTTTGCCGACGAGCATGCGGGCATGGACGTCGCTGGGCTCATTGCCGAACTCGATCAGCGATCTGAGTCACAGCACGCGCCGTCAGCTGATGCCGTGACCTTGGCATCGCTGCACTCGGCGAAGGGCCTCGAGTGGGACACCGTCTTCATCATTGGCTGCAGCGAGCGACTCCTTCCGTACGTCCAGGGGTCGAGCAGCGAGCCGGCCGATGTCGACGAGGAGCGCCGGTTGTTCTACGTCGGCATCACGCGCGCCAAGCGCAACCTGCATGTGTCGTGGGCGAGGTCACGGGAGCCCGGGGGCCGGTCTTCGCGTTCGGCGAGTCGCTTCCTTGTGGCAGCGGATCCGCAGGGGTTGAGCGGTTCGCTCGGAGCGACGGTCACCCGCGGGACGAGACCGACGATGACGGAGCAGCGTCGCAAGGGCCCCGCGAAGTGCCGGGTCTGCGGCAAGGGGCTCGTCACGGCGCCCGAACGAACGCTCGGCCGGTGTCGAACCTGCCCCAGTGACTTCAGCATTGAGCGGTGGGAGGCGTTGAAGCGATGGCGCCTGGGCCAGGCGAAGGTTCGCGAGGTGCCGGCGTACCTCGTCTTCACAGATGCGACCCTCATGGCCATCGTGGAGCGAGGGCCGTCGACGATCGAGGAGCTCGAGGAGATTCCCGGTGTTGGGCCCGCAAAGATCGAGGCCTACGGCAGTGCGGTTCTTGGGATCCTCAAGGTGACCTGACGTAGCAAGCGGCCGGTGTGGCTACCGAATGTCGACGAATCCCGGGGCCCATTGCTCGAGTTCGGATCGCATCGGCACGGTGGCGCCAAGCTGGCACAGCACGCCGATCGTGCCGAGCCAGACTCGGTGAATGAGGGCGTAGGAGGGCGGCAGGTTCAGCTTGAGCCCGACGGTGAAATCGGGGTTGCGGATGTCGTTGAGCCGGGTGAACTGGCCGCGCATCCAGTCTCGGGAGAAGGTGAAGGTCTCTTGGCGTGCTGGTTCGACAAAGGGGTCGAGGTAGGACAGGACCTGCTCGGGGTCGATCTCGATGTGCGGACGGACGAAGCCCTCGGTGCGCAGGCCTTCGAGCACAGTATCGGCGTCGCCCGACTGGGCCAGGCGCAGCAGGGTTCCCATGGCGAGGGGGAGGCCGTCGGGCAGGTGTGCCACCGCACCGAAGTCGAGAACGCACAGGCGTCCGTCGGCCGTCATACGGAAGTTGCCGGGATGCGGATCGGCGTGCAGGAGACCGGCTCGCGCCGGACCGCACAGGAGAAACCTCTCGAGGAGGGTCCCGGCGAGATCCCGCTGCTCCTGCGTTCCTTCATTGATGATCACCGACAGGGGAGTGCCATCGACCCACTCGGTGATGATGACGTGCGGTGCTGCGGCGAGGACATGCGGAATGAGGAAGTCAGGGTCGCCCTCGAAGGCAGCTGCGTAGGTCCGCTGGTTCGCCGACTCGCGAAGGTAGTCGAGTTCCTCGGCGACACGGTCACGCAGTTCGTCGATGAGGGGCTTGATCTCGATACCGGGAATCCACGCGGCAAACATCTTGCCCATTCGGGCGAGTTGGTTGAGGTCGGCCATGAGTGCCTTGTCGGCGCCCGGGTACTGGACCTTGACGGCCACAACCCGACCGTCGTGCCACGTTGCCTTGTGGACTTGTCCGATGGACGCGGCTGCCGCCGGAACGTCGTTGAACTCAGCGAACCTGGACCGCCAATCCTCACCGAGCTCTTCGCGCAGGATCTTGTGGATGCTTGAGGCGGCGAGGGGAGGGGCAGCGTCCTGGAGCCGGGTGAGGGTGGCCCGGTAGGGGGCGGCGAACTCCTCGGGGAGGGCCGCTTCGAAGACACTGAGCGCCTGTCCTACCTTCATGGCGCCGCCCTTGAGCTCGCCGAGAACCTTGAACATCTGCTCAGCCGTGCGCTGTTGGAGTTCGGCTGTCACCGCCTCGGCAGACTTGCCGCCGACTCGCTTGCCGAAGCCGAGGGCGGTCCGGCCGGCGTATGACATGGGGAGGGCGGCCATCTTGACGCCACGGGTGAGAGCATTACGCGGGAGATCGACCACAGACTCATTGTTCCGTGTTTGTCATGACGCCGCTCGGCCTGCGTCCGGCCAGCGGCACCCGCAGAGTGGATGCGGGGGCCGCGGCACCCAGCTCTGCTCCCCGGCGGGGAGTCGGATCTCGATCGCGAGGTTGGCCCAGCGCTCGACAGCGGTGGGGTCATCGGCCCACTGCCGGATGAGCAGGGCCGCCGACGTCGCGACAAGCCGGGTGAGGAGCCGGTCGCGTGGCTGGACGGGCAGCCGCCTGGTGGCGCTGGCGATCTGCAGTGAGACGGCGGGCCAGTGAGGGTCTGCGTCGCCGGCATGGAGGTGGCTGCAGCGCAGGCAGCCGGTTGTGCCGGGGACAACGAGTGGCCCGACGATGCCGGTGTTTCCGTAGAGGCCGGTGGCGAGGTGGGGATGCTCGTGGGCGGGGGTGTCGATGTCGTCGACGACCCTGGGATGGCTGCTGTCGGCCAGCACGTGAATGTCGGCAGATGTGGCGTCATCGGGGACGAGGCTGAGTCCGCTCAGGGCGATTGCGGACGCGATCTCTTGGGCGAGGGGCCCGGTTCCGACGACGCTGACGAGGAGGGCGTTTCGGCGGTCCATCAGGTCATTTGCCTGCAGTGAATCCCGGAGGGTTAGGGCCGCCGCGGCACGATCTGGCCAGGCCTTCTCGCGGTCGACGAGGGCTAGCCAGCGCCAGTGGTTCGGCATGGCAGCCGCATCGTCAAGTGCGCCGGCGCGTGTGGCAACTCGCAGGGCTCGGCATGCCTCGTCATACGTCACCGTGGGGGGCTCATCCCCACGAGGTCGTGCGCCTTGCTCGGCCGAAGTGAACTCAGCGTCAATCTGCTCCCAGGTTCGCAGGCCGTCGAGCCGGATGAGCCAACGGGCTAGGCCGGGGGTCATGCGATCAAGGAGTGGCGCATCCTCGCCAGCGCCGAACTGGACTCGGTCGATCCCACGCCAGACGAGGGGGCAGTCGCGACGCAGTTCGGGCCGTTCGATTCCGGGAGCATGCTCGGCAAGGCTTGGGTTTGGGCTTGGGCTTGGGTTCGTGATCATGGTCGATGGTGGCCTACCTGGCCTGTGGATAGCAGGTGGCAATGCACAGGCAAGTTGGGGTATACGCGTCAGGCGCAGGTGCGCAGGATCATGGCGATGAGGGCTCGTGCGCAGGTGATGACCTCGTCGATGGGCACGTACTCGTTGGGCGCGTGGGCGCGGGCAGCGTCGCCCGGTCCGTACTGCACCGTGGGGATCCCGCCGAGGCCGCTCAGGAGTCGCAGGTCCGATCCGTAGGGGCCGCCGTAGATGAGCGGCGATGAGCCGGTGAGTTCGCGGTGGATGTCTCCTAGTTCGGTGATGACGGGATGGGCGAGGTCAGTCCGACCGGACGCGAACTGCCCGCCCCACCACTGCACCTCGACCGGGTGGTCGCGCAGCCAGGGATCACGTGAGCAGGCGGCGGCGACGGCCTGCTCGAGTCGTGACCGGGCGTCGTCGATGCTCTCGTCGAGGGCGACGCCGAGTCGGCCCTCGGCGGTGAGGAGGTCAGGGACGGTGGAGGCCCAGTCGCCCGCGTGGACTGTTCCGATCGATATCGGGTAGGCGAGTGGCCAGCGTGCCATGAGCGGATCGACCTCGGCGTTTCGTTCGGCCTCGTAGACCGCGATCGCCTGCATGACCGGGATGAACTTCTCGATCGCGCTCACCCCCTCGGTGCGGCGGGATGCATGGGTGGCAGCGCCGCGGACGATGAGCCGGAAGGTGAGTGCGCCTCCGTTGGCAGGAATGAGGTCAAGGCTCGTGGGCTCGGGAACAATGCACATGTCGGCACTGACGCCGTGGCGAAGCAGGGCGAAGGTCCCGAGTCCGCCGTCCTCCTCGCCGACGACTGGAGCAATGATGACGTCACCACGAAGGCGGATGTCGCTGGCGGCGATGGCGCGGACCGCGGCCCAGCCGGCGACGAGGCCCGCCTTCATGTCGCACGCGCCGCGCCCGACGATGACGTCGACGCCATCGCGTTGCTCTAGGCGTGGGGTGAACGGGTCGGCGGACCAGGCGCCACGATCGCCCGGGGGTACGACATCGGTGTGACCGTTGATGAGCAGCGTGTGGCCGCCGCCGGTGCCAGCAAGGGTGGCGGTGACGCCGACGGCGTGCGTTCGGGCGACCTCCATTCCCGGGAACGCGGGGTCGGCGGTGAGCTGTTCGAGGTCGATGTCCCATTCGTCGACGCGCAGGCCCTCTGACCGCCATGCCTTGGCGAGGTGCCGCTGAATGTCGACCTCGGCGGCCGTTCCACCGAGGGATGGCATGGCCAAGAGGGTGTCGAGGTCGGCGAGCAGGCGGTTGGTATCGAGGTCAATCGCGGGGTGGGTCACGATCAATGATTCTCGCGTACCCGGTCTCATTGAGCGAAACTTGGGTGAAATGTCCCAAATGTCCGAAATTTTGATCGAAATGCGACGCGCCACGCCCACGCATGGGGAAAACGACCTCGGACGTGCCGTATCGTAAGGACGACCCGTTTCGGCGGGCGAGGTGGTAACAGCCACCGGCCGCGGTTTCCGCGGCGCGACCCAGCAAGTCAGGAGGGCCCCATGGCCGAGGAAAGCTATACCGGCGAGGCGTACTGCGTGAAGTGCAAGGCCAAGCGTGAGTTCACTGGCCACGTCGAGGAGACGAACGGCCGTCGTTTTGCCAAGGGCATCTGCCCGACCTGCGGAACCAAGGTCACCCGGATTCTGGGCAAGGCCTAACAGCGCGACACGCATTGGGTTCGCGCTGGCAAGACCATCCACGCTGACAGCGAACAGGCGGGACACCCTCATGGGTGTCCCGCCTTCGTTTGTCGGGCTACCGTTGAGTCATGAGTGATCTTCCCTTTGGATTTGGTTTCGGCTCGGGAAACGACGGCCCGGGTAACAACGGCCCGAACAGCGGTGGGGCTGGGCAAAACCCATTCGACATGAACTCCATCGGCGCGGCGCTCCAGCAGCTCGGTGCATTTCTCCAAAGCGCCGGCACGTCGGGGGAGTCCGGACCGGTGAACTGGCAGATGGTGCGTGACATCGCCCGCCAACAGCTCGCCAATCCTGACAGCGGCGGCGACCCGGTCGTCGCTGATGCTCAGGTGCGCGCGGTTGTCGAGGCGGTGCACCTTGCGGATGTGTGGCTCGACGAGGCCACCGTGCTCCCGGCAACGTCGGGCACCCCGCTCGCCTGGAGTCGATCCGAATGGCTCGAGCAGACCCTGCCGATGTGGCAGCACTATGTCGAGCCGATCGCCGTTCACATGCAGCAGGTGGTGGGCGGCGCGATGCCGAAGCCCTCCGATTTGGGGGACCTTGATTCCGAGGCGATCAATGCGGCCTTGCCCGAGCAGTTCCGCGCCATGTTCCCCGGTGGGGTGCCCGCCGAGATGATGTCGATGCTCCAGCCGATGCTCGGGATGGCCCAGCAACTCGGTGCAGCGGCCTTCAGCATGCAGCTCGGCCAGGCCCTCGCCGCGCTGGCGAAGGAGGTGGTCGGAGCTGGCGATATTGGCATCCCGCTGCTGCCCTCCGCGACATGCGCACTGCTCCCACGCAACGTCGAGGAGCTTGGCGCTGGCATCGGGGTGGATTCGAACGATGTGCGGCTATACCTCGCCCTGCGCGAGTCGGCGCATCAGCGGCTATTCGCGCACGTGCCGTGGTTGCGGGCGCGCATGATCGGTGCGATCGAGGAGTACGCGCGCGGCGTCCGCGTCGATCCCCAGCGCCTCCAGGAGGTCATGGGGGATGTCGACCTGTCGAATCCGCAGGCCCTTCAGGAGCTCATGTCCTCAGGTCTCCTGCAGCCCCAGGACACCGAGGAGCAACGGGCGGCCATCGCGCGGCTCGAGACCCTCCTAGCGCTCGTCGAGGGATGGGTTGACGATGTCGTCTCGGTCGCGGCTGGCGAGCGTCTCCCGACGGCCCGGGCGCTTCAGGAGACGATGCGACGTAGACGCGCGGCGGGAGGCCCGGCCGAGCGGACCTTCAGCTCCCTCGTCGGGATGGATCTGCGTCCGCGCGCCCTGCGGGAGGCGGCGACCCTTTTCGCGGCTGTGCGTGCGTCTGGGGGAATCGAGGCCCGCGATGCCCTGTGGGCGCACCCTGACATGCTCCCAGCCGCGGACGATCTCATCGATCCCCTCGGTTTTATCGAGCGATCGAGTGGACCGCTTGACCTCGGGACAGCAGATGAGGGCTGACGCAACTGCGGCGCTCGAAGCATGGCTACCCCCGGACGAGGGTCAGGCTCGGCTTCGCCGGGAGTACTTGCAATTCCTCGCGGAGCACGACGATGCCATGTGGCGCGAGTGCCGGATCGGACATCTCACTGCGAGCGCGATCGTCATGGACGAGCACCGGGAGCGGGTCCTGCTCACCCTCCATCCCAAGGTGGGTCGCTGGCTACAACTCGGTGGCCACTGCGAGCCCGATGACCCGTCTCTTCGCGAGGCAGCACGGCGCGAGGCGATCGAGGAGAGCGGCATTGTCGAGGTGCTCATCAGCACGGTCCCGATTCGGCTCGACCGCCACCCGGTGCCGTGCGCCGGCTCGATGAGCGAGCACCTCGACGTCCAATACCTCGCAACCGTCAGGGCCGATGCGTGCGAGGTGATGAGCGCCGAGTCGGATGACCTGCGGTGGTTTCCGCTGACGGGGCTTCCTGAGGATCTCGACGGGAGCGTTCGGGCGCTCATCCTCGCGGTGATGACCCCGCGTGACTCCGGAGGCCAGGTCCCCGTTTCGTGACGTGAACGTCCAAAAGCCTACCGGTGAGTAGACGCAGTCTTGTCGCAGAAATTTCATCTGTCCACAGGGCATCTCGGGCGTTCTCCCCTAGCAGCATTGGTTTCCCCCAGCGTCATCCACAGGACCGTGCACCGCTCATCCCCACCCAGCAGGACTCGACCCACAGCCTTTCCCCAGGGTCGTCAACACCGGGAGATGCGACGAATGGGTCATTCGTTGACGTGGGCGGGTGAGGACCGTATGTTGACCATTGACGAAGCCCCCGGGATAACAGGTTTCCGCTCGCTTGGGGAAGGCGAACGGAATCTCAGAGACCCGGGGGCCTCGGCTTCGACGCTGCATGCGGCGCAGGTAATCGGCGGGGCGGACCCGGCATATCGATTGCGGGGTTACCCTTAACTCGTGTCCGCACTCATCTGGTGGCTGTTCCCCATCTCCGCGACCGTGATCGCGGTGCTCTGGGCCACCCTCCGCGCGCGGCCGGAGAAGCCAGCCGAGGCGACCAAGGGCATGGCGAACCTTCGCCGACTCGCCGATGCGATGGAGCGGCCGATGCCACAGGAGCCGGGCGCACCTCGGCGCCGCAATGCCCCCCGGGAAAACGAGTGACCGAACCGGCCGACCAGGGAAGCGTGACATCGCGGGGACGAGTACTCATCGTCAGCGCCTCAAGCCTGCTGGTCCTGCTTGCCATCGCCTTCCTGCTCCCGGTTCCCTTCGTGAAGATGGCGCCCGGACCCACCTTTAATGTGATCGGCACCGTCGATGACAAGCCCGTCATCTCCATCGAAGGCACGACGACCTACCCGACGACCGGCAGCCTTGTGATGACCACCGTCATGGAGTCGGGTGGACCAAGAGGCGGGTTGACGTTCGTCGATGCAATGGCGTCCTGGTTCAACCCGGCTGACGCAGTGCTGCCTCGCGAACTCATTTACCCTGACGAGGTGACGGGCGAGGAGGTCAAGCGGCGTCAGGCGGTGATGTTCAGCACCTCGGAATCCGATGCTGTCGGAGCGGCCCTCAATCACCTGAAGAGGCCGGTGAACAAGGAGCTGGTCGTCACCACGGTGTACGGGGAATCGCCGTCCGACGGACTCTTTCAGCCGATGGACCACATTCTGTCCATCGATGGGGTGAAGGTGGGCCAGGCCCAACAGGTCGTCGAGACGATTCGCTCGAAACCGATCGGGACGAGTTTTGAATTCGAGGTCGTCCGGCGCATCGACGGGAAGGATGAAACGAAGCGACTCACCGTGACCTCAATTGCCAATCCTGACGATGGGTCGCTCCCGCTCATCGGGATTGGTGTGGGCGTCTTCTACGCTCCCGACTTCAACATCGACTTCACCCTGGAGGACGTCGGCGGACCGAGCGCAGGGCTGATATTCACCCTCGGCCTCATCGACAAGCTGACTCCTGCGGACCTTACGAAGGGCCGGACGATCGCAGGAACCGGAACGATCACACCGGAGGGTGAGATCGGGCCAATCGGCGGCATCCGCCAGAAGCTTGCGGGCGCCCGAAACAACGGTGCCGAGCTCTTCTTGATGCCTGACGAGCACTGCAAGGAGGCGAGCGGGCATGTCCCCGATGGCCTCACGGTTGCAGCGGTGAGCACGGTCGCTGAAGCCGTGACGGCTATTGAGGCGTGGACGGGTGTTGGTAGCCCGGTTGGCTGCCCCACGGACGAAGGCTGACTGAAACGCCGAATACCGTACGCTCGGCAGGGGGGTGATGCGAGTAGCACCACTGTGGCGTAGGTTCAATATGTGACGTTTGAGATGCCAGAGCCAACCGACCAGCAGGCGACGATGCAGCGACGTGGTGGTGTACTCCTGCCGACGCTCATCATCCTCGGGGTGATCGTCATCACCTTCGTGATCTTCACCGGTTATTACACCGACCTACTCTGGTTCGAGTCCGTCGATAAGACGGAGGTGTTCACCACGCAGATCGTGACCCGGGCCATCATGTTCGTCGGTTTCGGTGGACTCATGCTCGGCGGAATCATGGCGGTTATGTGGTGGGCCTGGCGAACACGGCCAACCTTCCGCGGTATGACCCCCGAGCAAGCGAGCTTGGAGCGCTATCGCGACTCCATCGAGCCCTACCGCGTTCGTCTCATGCTCGCTGTCGCGCTTGTCATGGGGCTCCTCGCGGGTCTCACTGCCTCGGGTGAGTGGGGCTCCTACCTGCTCTGGCGCAATGCCACCCTGTTCGGGATTGAGGACCCGCAGTTCGGGCTCGATCTTTCCTTCTACACGTTCACGCTGCCCTTCATTCGGTTCCTCCTCGGGTTCGGGTTTGCGCTGCTGTTCATCGCGATCATCGCAGCGGTCGTCATTCAGTATTTGTACGGGGGACTTCGGCTGCAGCCCAAGGGCGACCGCGCCTCGAAGGGTGCGCAGATCCAGCTCTCAGTCCTCATCGCGCTCCTCTTGATTCTCAAGGCCGTCTCGTATTGGTACGACCGGTTCGGCCTCGCAACCAAGAGCGAGAGCCTCGTGACGGGCTTCACCGGCCTGAAGTACACGGACGTGAACGCGGTGTTGCCCTCGCTGAACATCCTCACGTTCGTTGCCCTCATTGTGGCGGCGCTGTTCATCGTGAACGTGTTCCGTCAGTCCTGGGCGATCCCCATCATCGGACTCGGCCTGATGATCCTCACGAGCGTCGTCGTGGGCACGATCTACCCCATCATCGTGCAGCAGTTTCAGGTCAGGCCCAGCGAGCTTGTCAAGGAAAGTCCATACATCCAGCGCAATATCGATGCCACCCGCGACGCCTACGCCATCGTCGACGCCGAAATCAAGGACTACCCGGGGACGGTCGATCCTCCGTCGAAGGCGGTCCTCGCTGCGAGCCAGGGAACGCTCTCAAATATTCGACTTCTCGACCCGGCGGTCGTCTCGCCCACCTACAACCAACTTCAGCAGATCCGCGGCTACTACTCGTTCAATAACAAGCTCGACGTTGACCGATACCAGGTCAATGGCGAGCAGCGAGGCGCGGTTGTCGCGGTCCGCGAGATCAATCTCGCCGGCATCTCGGAGGGTCAGCGCAACTGGACCAACGATCGCGCGGTCTTCACCCACGGCTACGGATTCGTCTCGGCCTACGACAACACCGCGCTCACAAATGGGCAGCCCGACTTCTTCGAGAGCGATATCCCGCCGACAGGGGCGCTCGACGTCGTTGAACCACGCGTCTACTTCGGCGAACTCTCGCCCGCCTACAGCATCGTCGGAGCGCCGAAGGGCTCGACGCCCGTCGAACTTGACTATCCCGATGACGCGAGCTCAACAGGCCAAAAGACGAATACGTATCAGGGGACGGGGGGAGTGAGCATAGGTTCGGCGCTCAACCGCCTGCTGTTTGCGACGAAGTTTCAGGACACGAACATCCTGCTCTCTGATCTCGTGAATCCGGAGTCGCGCATCCTGTGGGATCGCGACCCGCTCACCCGCGTCGAGAAGGTT
>CAMAWO010000108.1 GCA_945861925.1 Bifidobacterium breve
TGCCCCTTGCCGGTACCTGGCGGATGAGCGCGATGCTCGTCACGTCGAGTTCTGAAATGATCATGCCCACCGGCTCGGTCGTCATCAAGGCGACGGGCTCCTTATGAGGCGCGATGCGTTCCGCCTTCTGGCAGTCGCCGGGGTCCTTGCGGCCTCGGCGCTGCTCGGTGCCGGCCAGGCGGCCGCCCACTCACAGTTGGTCTCGACGATGCCGGCCGATGGCGCGGTCCTCAATGAGCCACCGCAGAGCGTCGTGCTCACCTTCGATGAGGCTCTCATCCCTGAAGTCGACAGCATCTCGATCAACGATGACGCGGGCAACGTCGTCGCGAGCCCCGCGGTGGAGCCGGTGGGCTCGACGCTCACGGTTCCATGGCCCGCCGGTCTGCCCGATGGCGTCTACCAGGTCGCCTACCGGGTGGTTTCGAGTGACGGACATCCGGTGATCGGCGCGATTTCATTCACGGTTGGGATGGCGTCGGCGGCGCCGTCTGTGTTGGATGCGGGGGCTGAAACTGCGGCCGGAGCCGATGGCGGCGGATTGGTGCTGCCGGTGGTGGTCATTGCGGTCGTCATCATCCTGCTCGGTGCCGCTGTGACGATAGTACGACGTCGACGGTGATGACGGTTCGGGCTACTTGCTGACTGTGATGAGCCTCGGCTTAGATTCCATGCCGACGAGGCCGTTCCAGGCGAGGTTGACGAGGTGGGCGACCACCTCCTCCTTCTTGGGCTTGCGCACGTCGAGCCACCACTGGCCGGTGAGCGCCACCATGCCGACGAGCATCTGCGAGTACATCCCGGCGAGTTTCTTGTCGAGTTTGTGGGTGGCGAACTCGTCGGCGAGGAGGTGCTCGACCTGGGCAGCGACATCAACGATGAGGCTCGCAAAGGTTCCGGTTGTCTGCGAGACGGGGGAGTCGCGGACGAGGATCCGGAAGCCGTCGGGGTATCGGTCGATGTAGTCGAATAGGGCCAGGCCGGCCTGCTCGAGGAGCGCCCGTGGGCTGCCGCCGGTGAGGGCATCACCGATGGAGGCGAGGAGGTGGTTCATCTCACGGTCGACGACGACCGCGTAGAGCCCTTCCTTGCCGCCGAAGTGCTCGTAGACGACGGGCTTGGAAACGCCCGCCTTTGCGGCGATTTCCTCGACGGTCACGACCTCGAAGCCCTTCTCTGCGAAGAGCTTGCGGCCGACGTCGAGGAGTTGCTCGCGACGCTCCTGGCCGCTCATTCGGATCCGACTGCTTGACGCGGGCCGGCGGGCGTCGCGGCGTTGCAGGCTTGAGATATCGGTGATGTCGGCCAGCGGATCGTCGTCGAACTCGGAGGCATCCTGCTCGGTCATGCGACCGGGGTGGGAACGGGCACGACCTTCGCCGCAGCTACCGCCGCTGCGTACCCGCGAATCCGATGAGCCATTCGCGGGTCCTTGAGCTTGGCGGCAAGGCGAAGCGGCTTGGGCCATCTGACGTCGGTGACGAGCCCGATTGTCTCGAGGCGCCGGATGAGGAAGGCGCTGATGTCGATCTGTCCCTTGAGGACTCCGTGCCGAGCTGCTGTCGGGTCAACGTGGTGGAGGTTGTGCCAGGACTCGCCGAAGGAGGGTATAGCGAGCCACCCCACATTGCTCGATTGGTCACGGGAGGTGAAGGGTCGGGTGCCGAAGACGTGGCAGATCGAGTTGATTGACCACGTGACGTGGTGCACGAGGGCGATACGGACAAGGGTGCCCCAGAAGAAGCCGGTGAGGACGCCCATCCAAGACCAGGTGATGAGGCCGCCGAGAACAGCGGGCAGGGCCATGGAGCCGATGACGATGAGTGGGAACATCCGGCCGATCCGATTGAGATCCTTGTCACCGGAGATGTCTGGTGCGTAGGTCTCGATGCTCGACTGCGGCTCGTCGAAGAACCAGCCCATGTGCGCGAAGTACAGGCCCTTGGCGATTGCGCGCTTTGAGGTGCCGAACCGCCACGGGGAATGCGGATCACCGATGTCGTCGGAGAACTTATGGTGCCGCCGGTGATCTGCGACCCACTGGGTGATCGGGCCCTCAAGGGCCATGGAGCCGGCTAGCGCGAGGAGGATCTTGATGGCGCGAGGGGCCTTGAACGACCCGTGCGTAAAGAAGCGGTGGAAGCCGATGGTGATTCCCAGAGCGGTCAGTGCCCAGAATCCGAGAACGAGGGCGATGTCGGTCCAGCCGAGAAAGCCGCCCCAGGCAATGGGAATCGCCGCGATGACAGCGAGAGGCGGGATGATGACGAATAGGGCGATGATGGTCCGCAGGGCTCCGCTGAGTAGTACTGGTTCCGGGTCGGCGGGCGCAAGCACCTGCAGGTCGGGGGCCATAGTCATGGGCAAACTCCTCGGATCTTGACGGACCGGGTGAGCGCTGCCGTACCTACGCTCGCGTAACCTACGGTAGCGTAACCTAGCCGATCCGGCCAATCGAAGCGAGAGTCTTAGAGTTTGTCCCTGCCGAGTCGGCGTTTCGGCGCCCTCGGTCGCCTCGCCCGGGTGAAGGTGAGCCAGCCGTGACCGAGGAGTCGCTCGGCGGGCACGGTCATGGCCATGATCACGACAGCGGATGAGGCATTGGCCCGCACTGCTCGTCCCGCTCGCGGCTGCCGGGTACATCGCCGTCGATGCCGAGGACGGCATGTGGGAGATCGATCTGACGAGTCTGACACGGGTGCCCTTGATTCGCGAATGCACGGAGTCACTCCAGCAGGCCTCAAGGTCGCCGGATTTATCGCTGCCCTCGCCCGCGTGCAGACCCGGTGGCGCAGACTTTCTCTACTTGGGCTCCGCACCCTGCCATGGCGAAGTACCGATCTGGTTGCCGATGGACAGTCGTTCCACTGTCCAGTCGAGTTTGTCTGTCAGACCTGCCGATAGTCCGGCAGGTCGTGGAGCGGTCCGCACTGCTTCGGCGCATGCTTCGAGGGCAGATTCGACCATCGAAGAGGCACGTGACGGCGTGGTGGTCTGCCAAGACACGACTTCCGCAACCAACGATTCGGCGGTTACGCGTCTGTGGTCGAAGGAACCGTTCACTGCGAAGGCGAGCCGAAAGCCCTCATCGATCATGCCTCGCTCAAACAGATTGGGCACGGTGTCATAAGCGGGTGCCAAAAATGTGCCCAGATCGGTGTGCAGCAGTGCGATGTTCTTGGCGTGGGCATCGTTGTCGCCGAGCACCAGACTGAATACGCACCGACGGACCCAGTCTTCGGTGAGTCTGCTGGCACCCGGGATGTCGGCCAGAAGTTGCGCGACGCGGGCGGCGGATGCCCGCGCTGGATTATCCATCCGGTACTGGTCTTGGAACTTTGCGTCGGCCGTGCGCCAATCCAAACCCAGCGCCTGAGCCAGGTCTTCTTGGTGTACGAGCTTTACAGTGTCGTCGCTCAGGATGAGGCGGTCGAAACGATCGATCGCGAGGAAGGTGACACCGTCCGCTTCGAGGAGCGTCGACGAGAAGCTGGCTAGGTTGGCGGCCTGAGCAAGCAGGTGGCCGTAGTGCTCGTCGACCAGTCGTGTGGCCCGCTGAGGGACCTGAGGCTTGAGGATGTGGGTGGAGTGGGCGCTACCGTGCGGCTGGGCCCACCCGCCCGCTGCCCGACTGGCCAGTACCTTCGGCTGGAAGCCCGGCAGCGTCGACCTGCTGTCATCAGGGACGGCTTGGTCGGTGTCGCGTACGGCCTGCCGCAGCTTGTCGGCCAGGTCGCCATCCGACAACGCCTTGAGCCAGGCCGCCCCATCTCCGGTTGGGGCGGGGCCGGTTGGGTGAACGGTGACGGCGCCGGCCAGTGACGCGCCGAACTCGCGCAACAGTGCGAACAGGTCCCCGGGATTGATCCCGCGGCGACTGGCCATCACGGTTCGGTGATGGCCCTCGGGCACGTAGCCGCCGAGGAAGTTGGAGGGGGCGTCAGTTGGTGGTTGAGTGCCGGGAATGACGGTGAAGCTCTCGGTGAGGGTGATGCCCGACGCGTCGTACGCGGAATCGACTGCCAACTTCACGCGGGACGGGTCTTGGCCGCGGACTAGTTCGCCGACGACGTTGCCGTGCAGACGCACGACGAGACTGTCAGCCATGGCTCGGGCTGGCCTCTTCGGCGGTCTCCGGCATGGTCAGGACGACCTCCACTCCGAGTTCACCGAACATCTGCATCAGGCGGATTGCCTGCACTCCCAGACGCCCGGACTCGATGTCGCCGACGTAGTCCCTGCTGACGCCGATCCGGTCCGCCAGTTCTCCCTGCGTCCATCCACGCTGCCGGCGGGCGGCGGCGAGCGTGGCGGATAGGTCACGGGCCTTCCGAACGCGGACCTTGGACATGGCACTACCCCTCACACGAGCCGGATCCACCACTGTGCGGGCATATCCCCGCATCTCAATTATGCGGGAACTATCCCACATGCGCAAGATGAGGGAGAGATCCCGCATCTGCTGCGCGTGGGAAGAGTCCCACATCGTGTCTGCCTGTGGGCACAGGGGGACGAGTGGTCCCTTGTGATGCCTCATACGTCGGACCAAGAGCCTCGAACCAGCACGGTGAACCTCAAGCGCGAGAATTCTCACCAGGATGACCTTGTCCGTGTCGGGGTAGTCGACCGTCAGCAGATGGTCGATGCCGTGGGCTCAGTCGACGCGGGTCCGGGTCGACTCGGTGTAGGCGCGGCGCCAGTCGCGTAGGGGTTCGCTCCACACGAAGATCGAGTAGGTCCCGTGGCGGACGTATTCAGAGTCCTCACGGGCGACCTGCCCCGGCCTGGCTGGCGTGCCAGCCCTGGCATCTGCGAGCAACTGCAGTCGCAGCGTCCAGCGCGGACGCCCCGGCGGCGGTTGGCTGCACGCCAACGCGATCAGCCTGGCCTCGACATCGCCCGTCACCTTCGGCTCCACCGGAGGCGTCGCCCGCTTCTTGCGACCGATCACCTCTTCGACCCCGCCGCCCTGGGTCGCGAACGCCTTCGCCACCAGATACACGGTGCTCTCCGACGTGCCGACCCGCTCGGCCACCACCCGACGGTCAGGCGCGTCGCCCTGCGACTCGTCCAACGCCAGCAGCACCCGGGCCCGCGAGATCATCCGGGCCGCCGCCGTCAAGCGGACCGTGAACTCCTTCGGACGAGGCACGACATCAACTCCCTCTGGTCAAGTATCAACCAGAGGAGCGGACCACAAATAACCATCAAATTAATGGCGACACTTCACTAGTAGGCGTCATCCAGTTGCTTGCGGCACAGGCTGCTGCACTCGTCGCTGCACGGCCCGCTGTTTCGCCGTCCGCATTGCGACTCCTTCTTTCTGGATGCTCCGCGCTGTCGACGAGTCACTATTTACTGTATTCTAGTGGTGACTTAAAGGGAGATGCCTGCACTACAATACAGACTTAGGGAGGCGATGAGCATGACGGCGATGTCGCGGACAGCGGCTGCAGCACTCGGGACCCTGGGAACGCGCATAGAGCTCAGGCGTCGCGCCCTCGAGTGGAGCATTGAGGACACGGCCGCGCGCCTCGGGGTCAACCCGCGGACAGTGCGAGCCATCGAGCTGGGCAGGCCGACGGTCAAGGTGGGGACCGTCTTCGCCTACGCCGACCTCGTCGGTGTGCGCCTGTTTGGGTTGGAAGGCGATGAGCTTGTCCGCGCCCGACGCGCAGGGGAAGACACTCTCGCGCTGCTCCCGGCCCTGACCCCTGGCCCGGGCCGGACGGTGCTTGACGATGAGGAAGGCTTCTAATGGCCACCGCGTCCCCGCCGGTTCCGCGGGCCGGCTACGTGTGGGCGTGGCTGCCCGGATCAAGCACACCCGTCCCGGTGGGCCAGGTGGCTGCTCGCGAAGGGCGCTACCAGTTTCGCTATCTGCTGGCCTACCTCGAGAACCCAGCCGCCGTCAGCTTGCACGAGCCGGAACTGCCACTGCGTCGGGGATGGATCCCACCCCGCGAGAACATGACCATCGCAGGGGCCTTGAAGGACGCTAGTCCTGATTCCTGGGGTCAGCGGGTGATCATCATGCGCCTCACCGGCAGACGTGGCAGTGCGGCAGCAGATGTGGAGCTGGACACGCTCACGTACCTTTTGGAGTCTGGGTCCAATCGCGTCGGTGGGCTGGACTTCCAGCCCAGCGCGGAAACGTATATGGCGCGTTTGAGCGGTGCGTCCCTGGTCGAACTGCACACAGCGGCGCAGGATCTGGTCGCCGGCACGCTGTCACCGGAACTTGCCGAAGCGCTGCAGTACGGCACGGCAATTGGCGGCGCTCGGCCGAAGGCGGTCATCGTCGACGAAGACGGCGGCGAGTGGGTGGCGAAGTTCTCCCTGTCGACCGACCTGTACCCCGTCGTCAAGGCCGAGGCGGCCGGGATGCGCCTGGCCGCGCGAGTGGGTATTGACGTCCCCGAGGTGCGGGTTGTACCTGCAGGTGGACGCGACGTGCTGCTGGTGCGACGCTTTGACCGACCTGGAGACGGGACCCGGCGCATGATGGTGTCCGCGCTGACGATGCTCGGGTTCGACGACTTTCTGGGGGCGCGCTGGTCGAGCTATCCCGAACTTATGGACGTGCTGCGCAAGCACGCACCATCAGGAACCGGCCTTGGCCGCACCCTGTTCGAGCGGATCGCCTTCAACATACTGATCACCAACATCGATGACCACGCCCGCAACCACGCCGCATTCTGGGATGGAAGCCACCTCCAGTTGACTCCGGCGTACGACCTGCTGCCGCATCTGCGCACGTCCTACGAGGCTCGCCAGGCCATGGATATCGGTCGCGCACCAACTCCCGATCAGAACGGTGACCGGGACAGCACGCGTACCACGTGTGTGAACGCAGCAGGTGAGTACAACCTCAGCGGTCGCGAGGCTGCCGAGATCTTCGACCGGCAGATTGACGTGATAGCCGAGTCATGGCGTGACGTAGCGGACGAGGCCGAGCTGACGCGTGAGCAAGCCGACAGTCTGCTCGGCACGACGTTCCTGCCCCCGTACGCCCTGACGTAGAGGCATCGCCGCGACGAAGGCAGTGGCTCACCAACCCAGTGTTGGGCCGCTACCCAGAACCGTTGACGAACTGCAGCAGGACGGCCTTCTGGCACGAAGGCGACAGCCACTGAAGGCGCTTGATGGAGTCGATCTCGAATTCGGGAACGGTGGTGTTGCCTCCGTCCCCGCATCTGACTACCTCGGCGCGCCGCTGGGCTCGAAGCATCCAGATCTCGAGACATACGAGGGGAGCGATTCGCTCGGCCGTCGGGAAACTGGACAAGCAGATGCCTTCGGGGCAAAAGCCAGCGGACGAGAACGAACTATTCGCTGTCATCGAATTGGCTGCCTTGGCGCATGGGGAGTGGGTGCGCATTCACCCGTTTGCACACGGCAACGGACGAGTCGCTCGAATCTGGGCGAACTGGGTGGCCATCCGGTACGGATTGCCGCCATTCATCCGCATCAAGCCGCGACCGGCTGGCTTGTTGTACCAGCAAGCCGCGCACGAGGGCATGGACAGGGCTCCTGGTCACCGTGGCGATCACACGACAACGACGAAGCTATTCCTTGATCTGCTCGTGAACGGGCCATGACCGACCCTCGGCCGTCAGTTGATCAGGCAGCAGTTCCCCGGAGGGCACTGCCGCAATGACGGATCGCCGCGAGACGGCGAGGGTCGCGGGATGAGCGCAATCGCCGGTCGAGGCCGCCCGATTGACCTCTCTCCGCCCTCGACGGGTTCCGGCTCCCCGTGAGGTGACCGTGCTGGCGGTCAGCATGCACGTGCCCTCTGCACCGTCACCATGTGGCGATGGCTCCAGCGCGGCTGCGGTCAGCGGCGAGTGCCGCGGTTGAACGAGGGTCGTTCCGATGTGAGTGTCGTTTCCGGATTTCCTTGGGGCAGCCTTGCGACACTCTCGCTGGATTCCGCACGGCCTTGTGGCGCAGCGACGTGGCGGGCGGGCGGTGCTTGGTGCTTTTATGCTTGCCAATTAGTGGATTAGGCGGTGCCCGCAGGATCGGGAAGTTCATGGCGCTGCCGGATCAGGCCAGGGTCTGGGTCAGTTGACCCACCCCATCGCTGACCCTCAGCTTCGCTGCCGCACCCTGCACCCACGCCATCTGCGGCGGAAGGTGGCCGATATCGGCGTCGTAGACGACCGGCACGCCGAGATCGCCGAGCACGTCGTCGGCCGCATCCCGCACGGTATATCCGCTGACGATTTCACCAGCCGTGCGGCCAATGACGATGCCAGCGGCATCGTCGAACCACCCGGCCGCGCGCAGGTCCCACAGGGAGCGGGCGAACTGCGCAGTGTTGAAGTCCGCGGCGTCAAGGGCGATGAGGAGCCTGTCCGGTCGAACCGAGGCGGCGAAGGCCGGGACATCACCGTTCGGGGTACATGCGATGGGAGCAAGGACATCGATGGTGCCCGCGACGATCCGCCCGCTGACGTTGAGGACGAAGGCGGGATCATCCTCATGCCCGAGGATCTTCCACCGGGAGGCGGTGTCAAGGTTGAAGGACGTCGCATTCGGTGTCGCGGACCAGTCGACGTCGGATGACTGATACCGCGGAGTCGACTCCTGGGTGAAGGACTGCCCCGGCGACAACGACGCCACATCAGGCCACCACGCCAGCCCAGGACCGGGCGGACGCATTGGAGTCTCGAGCAGATTGCTGCCGTCAATAGAGGCGGTACCAGTGCGAATGAGGTAGGGCACCTGGAACGTGCTGAGATCGGAGTAGCCGATCAGCCAGGTGGGCGGAGCCGAACGAAGGGCGTCCCAATCGATGAAGGGCAGGATGTCGATGAGCAACTCGCCGCCCCATGGCGGCAGCACGGCATCGATGTCAGGGTCGAGCAGGAGTTCTTGAAGGTCAGCGGCGCGCTGCTGCGCAGGGCCGCTCACGATGTCATCGGTGATGATGGTGCCGCGGGTCACGACGATGTAGCCGAGGTCCCTGAGGTAGCGGATGGCGAATTCATAGCGGTCCTCGTCCGCCTTGGGCACACCGGCCGACGGCGCGCACACCCCGATCGTCCCGCCAACGGTGAGCGGTTGGGGAAACGGACCGACAACCGGGGCGAGAGCAGAGGCGAAGTCGAGGAGCATCCCCCCAGCATGAGGCCACCGGCGGTGACAGCACTACCGATGAGCACCTGACGACGCGTCAGCATGGACCAGACAGTAGACCACCCAGCCCTATCTGTCCGGCAGCTCGACAGTCGGCACGCTCGAACTGACCAACTGGGCCTGCGCCCCAAGGCGGTTGGCTAGTGCGAGGAGCCCACGATCGAAGGTGACAACCTGGCCATCGTAACTGCGGGCGAGCAGCAGCAGATGAGCGTCGGTCACTGCGCTGCTACCGTGCACACCCTCGGCGAGCATGTCGGCATGGTCGGCGACACTCACCGCGTCCGGCCAGAAAGCATGACCACCGACAGCCCTGAAACGGGCAAGGAGATGCGCTGCCTCGCCGGGTGTGCGCGCGTCGCTGATCACCCGGTGATTGCTTGACACTCGGACGAATCCCGATTCGGTAACCGGGCATGTTGCCCAGCCTTCGAGATGGTGGGCCAGGAACCATTCAGTCGCCGGGGCGTGGTGGACGTGTGTCGGCCAGGCGAGTGCTATGAGGACATTGACATCAAGGAGGCGCATCAGGCCTCGTCCATCGCCTCGCGCACCATCTCCAGCGTGATCGGACGCGCATCGGGTCGCACATCGAATGTCGGAAGGCCCGTATGAGCGGAGGTCGAGTGCCGTTCGGCGAGACCGCGGCGTGCCAATTCGGAGACGATTGAACCCAAGGAGCGCCCCTGCTCACGGGACAACGCGCGCGCAACACCGAGCACATGATCGTCAATGTCCAGGGTCGTCCTCATGATGTGATGTTAACGCATCACATCATCGAAGCATCGGAAGGCGCAAGCGAGTTCATACCCGGGAGCAGCGACCGCACTCGTCGCAGGACCGACTGCTAGGTCGAGATCCTCTTCATCGACCGCATCGCGTCATTCCCTTCATCGCATCCGTGCCGTCGCGGCGTCAATACGGGGAGGCAAGCCCCATCACTGGTCGCGAGATCCAGGGCCGGGATTCTCGAGCTGAGCTCCTGCCGAGCAAGGCGCCGCGCGAGCGCCATGCCCGTCTTCCAGCGCACGCGATAGTCGGGGCAATCCGTTGAGGGATTTCCCTAACATCCCAATTCAGTGAGTCGCGGCAATCCGCAGTGCGGTCAGCGATGGCCTCCAACGCGACCCGACATCATCGACTGCTCCCCCATGCGCTGCGCCCGCTGTCGCATTCAACGGCGTGATCTGGGTCAACGGGCGCAATCTCACTGCCGCGCAATCAGTTCTCCCGAATTTCGGCCATGTTCAAGACCCTGCAATCCGAGCCACGGGTTGACTCCTCGCCAGCCATGGCAGGCGTGAATCCAATGCCTTTCGGGTTCGCCGGAGTCTCTGCCCGGCTCCCCGAGCCGTCTCTTCGACGGGTTTTGCGGCGCTTGGCGAACAGGTCGCACCCCCGCTTGCGCTGTATGCTCGCGACTCGATTGCCTTCGCCGCGTTGCTCATTCGGAAGGGCCAGCCCGCTTTGCACTACGTGACGTACCTATCCGAAAGACCAGGCAGCATTAGCGCCGATTTTCACGCAGCGAGTTTGACCCTAGTTTTAGGCGAATTGGTAGCTGAGTCGTCGGTTGCCCCACCAGGGGACGGTGACGGTGGGAAGTTCGGCTTGGTGGAGTACGGGTGAGTAGGCGCGTCGGTCGAGGCGGACGATGATGTCGGTTCCTTGGCTGAGGATTTCGCTTCTGGTTTGTAGGTACCGTCGTTGCAGGATGTCAGGGGTGGTGGTGGCGTGGCCGGGTAGGCGGCGTCGCATCGCTGCGCAAATGGTGTGGGCGAGCACGGTCAGCACGACGTCGAGGTCGACGTTGAGTGGGACGGCGCCGGCGAGGGCGTCGAGGCCGAAGGAGCGAATCGATTCGGCGAGGCGCTGTTCGATGTTCATTCTGCGGGCGTAGCGTTCGATGATCTTC
>CAMAWO010000109.1 GCA_945861925.1 Bifidobacterium breve
TGCTTCGGCCCAGAAGCGTCCGCCTTCGCGAAGCAAGCGCTCACCGGCCAAAGCGTCACGCTGGAACTTGATGCATCGCAAGGCGATGAGGACCGCTACGGACGACTCCTCGCATACGTGTGGCGGGAGGCCCCCGACGGCTCATTGGCACTGTTCAACCTCGACGCCGTCGCTGGTGGCTACGCGCGCGAGCGGCAGTACGGCTCGACGCCGTACGAATGGAAGTCAGAGCTTGCCCGCGCGGGCCAGGCGGCGCAGGCCGCTGGCACCGGACTGTGGGGGGCGTGCGAGTGACGAATCCCTGGACATCGGCCAGCCCGCGCACGCGAGGCTCGGCAGTGGCTGTCGTTGCGGCGGTCGTGCTCGTCGCGACGTTGCTCATCGGCATGGTGATCGGCCGGAGTTCTGTGACTGTCCCAGCCGTACCGACGGCCGTCACGCCCACCGTCGTGGTGCAGGAGCCGGACGCTTCGCCATTGCCGGTCGCCGGAGCGGTGATGCTTGGGGAGCAGCCGCTCACTGTGTTCACAGCCGACCGGGCGCTCTCGAATGAACGGGGTCGAGCCGCCGGCTACCGGATCGTCGACACCGATATTGATCGCCGCGCGCTCGCACAGGTGTTCGCTGAGACGTTTGGCGTTGACGGCCCTGTCGTCGCCGAAACGTCGGGTGACTGGCGCGTTGGCTCCGCGAACGGCCCGAGCATTGTGGTGAGGGGCGACGCGCAAGCTTCGTGGCTGTTCTCCGACCCGACGATCGGCGACCTCGGCCGGGTGCCCGTGCGCGAGGCCGCACTCGAGACGGCAAGGGGGCTGCTCGGCGATCTCGGCGTCGACCTCGCCGGCGTCGACTGGCAGGTCGATGCCGCGACCCCGCGTACGACCGTCATCGCATGGCAGACGATCAAGGAGCAGCGAACGCAGCTCGCTTGGCGCGTGAGCATCGGAAGGCGCGGGGCCATCACGGCAGTAAGCGGGTTCGCGGGCACCCTGCAGCCAGTTCCGGGGTATCCGGTGCTCGGAGCGGCTGATGCGGTTCGTCGCTCGGCTCAGCCCGGATGGTCGGCGTTCGGTCCGACACCATTCGTGGAAGGACCTGCCACGTCGGATGATCTCGGTGAACCCGGCTCCCCATTCACGGCCACCTCGCCGACCCTCGGGGGGCGACCGGTAGCGGTGGCGACCGCGCGCGAACTCGTCGCCACCGATGCGGAGCTTGGGCTGGCAGAGTTCATTCAGCCATCCGGCGAGATCCTCATCCTGCCGGCCTATCTCCTCACCGCCAACGACGGAAGCAGATGGTCGCTGCTCGCCATCACCAACGCATACGTGAAATTCCAGCCCCCACCCACCCCCGTCATTTCGTCCAGTATCCGGTCCAACTGACCAAGAATCTGGTCAGGTGACGATGTTTTTGGTCATTTCATCCGCAGGCCAAAAGGTGTTCTGCGCAAGATCTTGAATAGCTTGCCGGGCATCGCAGACGCTGAGCTGGGTGGTTGACGCGACCGACTCCCGGTGGCCGGCACCTCCCCGCCGAGTAAAGCTGGGATGAAATGACCAGATTCATAGTCATCTGACCAATAAGTTGGTCAGATGAACCGGATACTGGATGAAACGACGGGGGAGGGGGACCGGTACGGTTGCACTCGCTCGAAACATCAGGCGAGGTGGCAGAGCGGCCGAATGCAGGCGCCTTGAAAGCGCCCGAGGGGAAACTCTCCGGGGGTTCAAATCCCTCCCTCGCCGCAATGATCGATCCCGGGGCGCTGGCCCTTCTCATTGCCATCGACATTGTGATTGTCGCCGGTGGCTCAATCGTCATTGGGGCTGTCGCGCCCCGATGTCCGAGCGCGTGGTTCGGGCGTGATCGAGGGCCGCTGCGGCTGACCGCCCTCGACACCCCGCGCACCTATCGAAGCCTTGGCGTCACGACCCTGACCCGCCGGCTGCCCGAACTGGGCAGCGTCTTCGGCGGCAAGAGCAAGGCCGCGCTCCCCGGCATGGATCGGACATCGATCGACGGGTACCTGCGCGAGGTACGTCGCGCCGAGTGGGTGCACTGGATATCAAGCCTCACCATCATGCCCCTGTGGTGGTTCAACCCCTGGTGGCTGTCGCTCGCCTTCACGGTGGTCGTCGTGGGGGGCAACGCATTATTCATGATCGTCCTGCGCCACAATCGGCTCCGACTACTGAGGATCCTGAAGCGAGGGTGACGTGACGACATTTGGCGTGAATTCGATGGTGGCACCGCTGACAAGGGTTGCCGTACGTCCGCCGTCGCTTCGCGGCGACTACACGGTCGCGCATTGGGCGCAGCCCCTCGACGGTGCGCTCCTCCTCGAGCAGCACGCGGCTTTCGTCGGGCTCCTTGAGCGACTCGGGTGCGGTGTCGAGGTTCTTCCGCCCACCGACGACATGCCAGACGCCTGCTTCACCTACGACCCGGCGTTCGTTATTCCCTCGGGCGTCATCGAACTTCGCGGGGCCAAGGCCGTGCGTGCCGGCGAGCCGCCGCTCCTCACCGCCGATCTCGAAGCCCTCGGCGTGCCGGTCGTTGGCCGGCTCACGGGCGAGGCGACCGCTGATGGCGGCGACATGTTCTGGCTCGATGAGTCCACGCTTGCTGTCGGACGTTCCTATCGGACGAATCAGGCGGCGATCGACCAGCTACGGCCCATGCTTGCAGCCGATGGCGTGAGCATCGAGGTGTTCGACCTGCCGCACGACCTCGGGCCCGAGTTCTGCCTGCACCTCATGTCGGTTATCTCGCCGGTGCGCGAGGATCTCGCTGTCGTCTTCGAGCGGCTCGCGCCTGTCGCGCTCCTGCAGGCGCTCGCTGCCCGTGGCATCGACTACGTCTGCGTGCCGGACGAGGACTACCTCTCACTCGGCTGCAATGTGCTCACCGTGCGCCCCGGAGTCGTCATCATGGCCAACGGCAACGACGCGACAGCAGCGCTGCTGCGCAAACGCGGCGTCGAGGTGCACTTCTATGAGGCGAGCGAGATCAACAAGGGCGAGGGCGGGCCGACCTGCCTCACCCGGCCGATCAAGCGGGGCTAAGAACGCACGCGCTCCGACTTGGGGTCGTATGGGGCACCCAGCTGCACTCGCAGTCCCACGATGGTGCCGCCGATGTTCACCTGCCAGGTGCCCTCGTTGATCCAGTCGGGGGTGACGACCTCGCCATCCCCGCGCCACACATAGGCGAGCCCCACGCATGAGCCGATCGTCGTGCCGAAGGCGGCGGAGGTGACCTGCCCGGCGCCCGCTCGGTCGCGCAGCAGCAGCTCGCCGCCCCACATCATGGCGTCAGCATCGTCAAGGACAAATGAGACGAGCCGGCGCCGGACCCCGGCGGCATTGGCCGCCTCCACGGCACTGCGGCCGAGGAAGTCGATGTCGGTCTTGAGCTTCGTTGCGAACAGCAACCCTGCCTCGACCGGCCCGTAATCGGGATTGAGCTCGGTGCCGAAGGCCCGATAGCCCTTCTCCAGGCGCAGCGCGTTGATTGCGTAGTAGCCGGCGTTCGCGAGCCCGAACTCGCGGCCCGCCTCAGTGAGAAGCTCGAACACCCCGACGGCGAATTCTGCCGGAACGGTGAGCTCCCAGCCGAGCTCGCCGACATAGGTGATGCGAGTGGCGCGCACGCTGCTCATCCCGAGGTCGATCTCACGGCTCGTGGCGAACGGGAAGGCCTCGGTGCTGAGATCGGCCCTCGACAGTGATTGGAGGAGGTCGCGCGAGCGCGGGCCCATGACGCCGAAAACTGCCGAGGCACCCGTGACGTCGGTCACGCTCACCTGCTGCTCCGGGCCGATATGGCGCGAGATCCAGTCGCGGTCGCGATTGATGGATGCCGATCCGGTGACCCACAGGTACTCGTCGTGCGCGAGCCGCGTGACGGTGACGTCGGCCTCGTAGGTGCCGCGCTCGTTGAGCACTCCGGTGTAGACGGCGCGTCCGACCGAGCAGTCGATATCGGCGGTGCACAGCCATTGGAGCAGATCTGTGGCGTCACGACCGGAGACGAGAAGTTTGCCGAAGGATGTCTGCTCGAAGATTGCCACAGCGCCGCGGGTGGCCCGCTGCTCGGCATTGACCCAGGGGATCCAGTTCTGCTTGCCCCAGCCGTAGTCAATGGCCGGGATCTCGCCCTCGGGTGCGAAGTAGTTCGGACGCTCCCAGCCCATCCGCGACCCGAAGGATGCGCCCGCCTCCTCGACGAGGTGGTGCACCGGCGAGCGGCGGAACGGCCGCGCTGTCTGGAACTCGCGATTGGGCCACGGAACGGAGTAGTGCAGGCCGAGAACCTCGCCGACCCGCGCACGCAGCCACTGGTTGTTGCCGTTGAACGGGGCGAACCGTCGGATGTCAACACCGGCGAGGTCTGAGGGCGGCTCACCGCCCACGATCCACTGGGCCAGGGCTCGCCCGGCGCCACCTGCCGAAGCGATCCCGACCGAGTTGAAGCCGGCGCCGACGAAGAGATTGCGGACCTCTGGCGATCGGCCGAGGATGAACTGGTTGTCGGGGGTGAAGCTCTCCGGGCCGTTGTAGAACTTCTTGATGCCGGTCTCCTGGAGCACGGGCACCCGGTGGAGCGCGCTCTCCATGAGGATCTCGAAGTGCTCCCAGTCCTCGTCGAGTAATTGAAACTCGAAGGGGTGCGGGAGCCGGTCAGGGGAGACCCAGGGCTTGGCCACCGGTTCGAACCCGCCGACGACGAGGCCGCCGACCTCCTCCTTCATATAGGTATAGCCATCTGGGTCGCGCAGGATCGGCATCAAGCGATCGACCCCGGTGATCTGGTCGGTCACGACGTAGAAGTGCTCGGCCGAATGGAGCGGCACGTTCACGCCGGCCATGGCGCCGATCGCTTTGGCCCACTGCCCGGCGCAGTTCACGACGATGTCGGTCTCGATGTCGCCCTGATCAGTGCGAACCCCGGTGACGATCCCGCCGGCCATCGTCATCCCGATAACCCGGGTCCGCTCGAAGATCCGGGCCCCGAGCTGCCGTGCGCCCTTGGCGAGGGACTGCGTGACATCGGTGGGGTTGGCGGTGCCGTCACGCGGCAGCCAGATCGCGCCCTGGAGGTCGCCCGTCTGAAGGATTGGGACCCGATCGAGGGCCTGGGCGGGGGTGAGGATCTCGCATTCGAGATCGAAGGCCTCAGCGGCCGCGGCGGTGCGAAGTAACTGCACCATGCGCTCCGGCGTTCGGGCGACCGTGACCCCGCCGCACTCCTTGTAGCCAGTGCCTAGGCCGGTCTCGGCCTCGAGTGACTGATAGAGCGCCGCTGAGTACTGCACGAGTCGGGTGCCGCTCTCGGATGCACGCAGTTGTCCGACAAGGCCGGCCGCATGCCAGGTGGTGCCGCAGGAGAGTTGACCCTGCTCGAGGAGCACGACATCGGTCCAGCCGAGGTGGGCGAGGTGGTAAGCGACGCTCGCGCCGACGATGCCGCCACCGATGATCACGACGTGGGCGCGGTCCGGGAGATTGGTCACCATCAGACTCTAGGAGATAGCCCTCATCTCAGAGTCCGAGGTCGCTCAATCCTGGATGCTCGTCGGGACGTCGGCCGAGGGGCCAATGAAACGCCCGGTCCTCCGTCACGATGGGGAGGTCGTTGATGCTGGCGAATCTGCGCTGCATGTAGCCGAGGTCGTTGAATTCCCAGTTCTCGTTCCCGTAGCTGCGACACCACTGGCCTGACTCGTCATGCCACTCATAGGCGAAGCGGACGGCGATTCGGTTGCCGTCGAAGGCCCACAGCTCCTTAATGAGCCGGTAGTCGAGTTCACTGGACCACTTGCGGGTGAGGAAGGCATGGACCTCAGTCCGTCCTCGCGGGAACTCTGAGCGGTTTCGCCAGACGGTGTCCTCGGTGTAGACCTGAACGACCCGATCTGGGTCACGTGAATTCCAGGCATCCTCTGCCATTCGCACCTTCTGCGCGGCAGTCTCGCGGTCGAACGGCGGAGTTGGGTGCTTTGCTTCCATCGGGGCTCCGACAACGCTTGGCCACGTGCGGGTCGAGTCACGTAAGTGATCCGACCCGCACGCTGGGGGTTATGGAATTGCGACGCCCAACACGAGGAGAACTGGAATCAGGAAGAAGGTGAAGATGGCGGTGATCATGAGAATGATGCCGAGCACCTTTGGCTTCATCTTGCCGTAGGTCGTCAGGGTGATGCTGAGGAACGCGATGACCCACCAGAGGAGGATGAGGGTGAAGGTGGTGCTGCCCGAGAAGAAGTTCAGCCAGGCCAGCGGGAGGATCGCCGTGGGGATGGCGAGGTTGCCGACCACCCTCAGGTCGAGATCGAGGATTTCGGTGATACCGAGGGCGATGAAGAAGAGTCCGTAGAACGCGATCAGGCCGGCGAGCAGGAGCGATGGATCCGCATCGATCGGTCGCGCCGCAGTGATGTAGATGCCGACGATCAGGTCGACGATACCGGCGACAAGAGCGATCCAGCCCGCCGAGACGATCGGGCTCTTCTTACCTTCGGCTGCGTTGGCTCCAATGCCGAGGAAGAACATCGCCTGAACGAAGACTGCCAAACCGGTGATAACAAACACCATAGTGATTGGGGGCACTGGGTGCTCCTCTCATGAAATGGACGGATCTTTCCGATCCGACACAGGTAATTGATGAAAGTAGACAGGTAAAGGCCCGACGTCAATGACATTGGTGACATTTCTTTGCCAGATTGTTTCCAAATTCGGACAAAACGGACAAATAGCCCACTTTCTAGGGCGAAACTCAGGTCGAGTTATGACGAACGCGTCAAACCAGTGACGGTGGAGGCCCGAAGGTCCAGAACGTCTCGGCACTCAGATCCAATCGTTACCGTGATGACGCCGGTTGCGTTGATGGCTCCAACCCGAGCTGCCTCGAGCCCTGCTCCGAGGAAAACGTCGATACAGGACTGCGTCGTCTTGGGATCGCAGGTGAGGAGGAATCCGAAGCAGGGGAAGCAGTTGCACCAACTGGCGAGCGGCACCCCTGGCGGGGTGGGCAGGACCTCGAGATCGATGTTGGCGCCGAACGAGCCCCATTCGAGCAGCATCGCCAGCGAGCCGAAGAGCCCGGCCATGCTGATGTCCTTTGCAGATGCAGCCAACCCGGATTCGGCGATGTGCGCAAGCAGGCGGACGTCATCGCCGAGGCGGGCCCCGCGCTCGGCAAAGGAGGCGAAGAAGGGGAAGTCCGCGCGCATGACGCCTTCGGTGCACGCCGCAACGACGAGGTCCTGGCCGTCTGCGACGTTGGTGGTGGACAACACATTGTTGGTGTGTCCGAGGGCGAAGGCCGACACCGCGGGCGGCCCCTGCGTGATGGTGAGATGTCCTCCAACGATCGGGACCCGGTAGAGATTGGCGGCGTACCGCATCCCATCCAGGACCTCCCGGGCTACCGCCTCGTCAGCCACGATTGTGTCGATGATGGCATCGGGGATCGCGCCCATGGCCGCGATATCGTTGACGTTTGCGAGAATTGCGGCGATCCCAGCCCCACGGGGATCTGCCTTGACGAACGGCGGCCAGAGCGCCTCACCGCAAACGATGGCGGTTGTGTCGCCGATGGCCACGGCAGCGCCGTCGTCGCCTGGGCCCTTGAGGAATCCAGATGGCCCGATCGCGTCACTCACCATCCCGATGGAACGCTTCGCCTCGATCGAGGGGTTGGCCGCTACGGCAGCGACGAGTTCGTCGAGTTGTTCGGCGACACTTCTCCCTTCATGCATGCGTTGCTCCGATCTGGGCATAAGTACCGTGGGGCCGAGCGGCTCGGGACGAAATGCCGAGGCGTTGATTCAACCGTACGCTTGAGGCGGCCTTCCGCGCTAATGGCGGATCCTGCTAAAGGGTGTCGTAAAGTGAATTTCTGCGTAGTATAGGAGACATGATGCCGGACTTCTTGGGGCTCCCAGACCTGCCTCAAAAGCCGCGCACTCGGGGGATGACTCATGTGCTTGATAAGGGGATCCCTGTCGGTGCGATGGCCGACCACCTCGAATCGCACGTGGACTTTGTGGATGTGTGGAAGTTCGGGTGGGGCACGGCCTATGCCGAGCGTCATCTGGCGAAGAAAATCGAACTGTTGCGAAGCCACGGGGTGACCGCGTGTTTGGGCGGGACCCTCCTTGAAATCGCCTGGGCGCAGGGGAAGTCCGATGCCTGCCTAGATTGGGCGTCGAGGGTCGGGTTCGAGGGTGTTGAGGTGTCGCGTGGGACGGTGCCGATGGGCACCGACGAGAAGCAGGAACTGATCGCTGTCGCTGCGCAACGCTTCACTGTGTTCGCTGAGACGGGCTACAAGAGCGCGGATCGAATCCTGCTTGCAGCCGAGTGGCATCAGGAGATCATGGGGGATCTTGAGGCTGGCGCCCGGTTTATCGTCGCCGAGGGGCGCGAAAGTGGCACCGTGGGTGTCTACGATGCCGATGGCAAACCCCGGCCAGACATCATCGACGCTGCGATCCGCGGCGCCGGGCTCGCTCGAACATTCTTCGAGGCGCCCCGCAAGGACCAGCAGGCCTGGTTCATCAACATGCACGGGCCCGAGGTGAACCTAGGAAACGTGGCTCCCGATGACCTCCTTCCCCTTCAGACACTGCGCCTCGGCCTGCGCGCGGACACAGCGCTGAGTAACCTCGCGGAGCAGGTTGTCTTCGGTCGACAGACGTGACGACCCGTACTCGCGATCGGCTGCGCGAGATGTCGAATGTGGTGCCGAGCGCCTATCGCGGGGTTGCCGTGACCTCGGTCGCGGGCCCGCTCACCCATGCGTCGATCATCGAGCACTTCACCGGACGGGAGATCTACCGACGCACCCGGTTCATCGTGGCTCGCGAGCCCGGGGTCGGAACATGGATTTTGTCAGTCGAGCGCGCAGACCCGAGCCCACTTTTCTCGGCTGCCACCAGCGTCGAGGTCCTCGCTGAGCCAAGCGAGTGCGCCTACGTCATTGAACCCGAGATTGACACAGCGGTTCCATCAAACCTCGCCCGGGTGGCGATCACGAATGCACCGGCGGCGAAGGCCGTAGTGGTGGAGGGGCGTTACGCACACGTGAACTTCATCCTCAACGCTGCGCCCTTGTCCATTCGCGTCACCGAGGTCACCCCACCCTTCCCGGCCAAGCTGTTCGATCAAGTGTGCCGACTCCTCGACGTCGCTGAGGATCTCGTGCCGATGGTGGCGCGCCTCGACGCCGTGACCTTCGATGACCTTGCAAAGCAGGCACCGAGCGGGGAGTACCTCCTGCCGTGCCGCGGGTCGGCCGTCGACATCGATGGCGCTGAAGTCGCCTACCTCGATGAGCGGCCAACTCGCTCAGACTGGACCCTGCTTGGGTGCGACCGCTCGCTGGAGATCCACGAGTGGTTCTACGGTGACCGGCCGCCGAGCGTGTCAATGTGTCCACGCAAACGACCGGATGACCTCAGCGGTCCCTCGCTCGTGAAGTGCTGCCTCATCGAGGCATCGATCGACGTCGAAGGGGGCCGGGTCGTCGTGCCCTGGGGTGCCTCCTTGGATCAGGTCAGGGAGGGCTTGAGGGAACTCGCCCGCTATTGGGAGCCGACATGGGCACCCGTCTGACGGACTCGATCGTCTACCGCCACTCCTGGACGACCCCGGCCCTTGACTGCATTTTCGAGGAAGCCAACCGACTCCAGTCATGGCTCGACATCCTGGTGGCCCTCGCTAGAGCACAGGAGGAGTCCGGCATCGTGCCGCAGGGCGTTGCAGATGCCATGCGTGACGCTGCGAGGGCCGAGGATCTCGACCTTGAATCCATCGCCGAGGAAACTCGTCGTACATCGCACTCAACCCTCGGACTCATCCACGGACTGCAACTGTTGGTGCCACAGGAGATTCGCGAGTTCGTGTACTTCGGGGCCACCGTGCAAGATCTCACGGACACCTGGTTCGGCATCGCGATGCGCGATACGGCCGCGATGGTCCGGGCCGATCTCGTCAGGGTCGAGCAGGCGTCCATCAGGCTCGCCCGCGCCCACCGCGACACCCCGATGCCTGGCCGCACGCACGGGCAGCCGGGAACTCCGATCACCTTCGGATTCAAGGCGGCCACGTGGGCGGATGAGGTGGCGCGAGCAATCGAGCGACTCGATGAGTCCGGCAGGCGCTGGGCGGTTGGGCAGCTCGCCGGCTCCACCGGCGGCCTCGCGTTCTTTGGGGAGCATGGCACGCGCGTCCGGGCTCGCTTCTGTGAGTTGCTCGGCCTTGAGGATCCCGGGATGTCATGGACCGCGACGAGGGATCGCGTTGCCGAATTCGGAACCGTGATGGCGATGGCGTCGTCGACGCTCGCGCGGATCGGCAATGAAATCTACGAACTCCAGCGCCCTGAGATTGGTGAACTCGGCGAGCCGCGCAACGGGGCAGCCGTTGGCAGCATCACTATGCCCCACAAGCGCAATCCTGAGTTCTGCGAGCACCTCGATACCCTCGCCCGGATCGCTCGCGCCGCGTCCAGCGTCCTCATCGACGGGATGGTCGCCAGCCAGGAGCGTGACGGAAGGGGCTGGAAGGCCGAATGGGTGATGCTTCCCGAGGTCGCGCTCACCACGGGGACCGCGGCCTCCCTCGCGGCCACCTTGCTCGAAGGCCTTGAGGTCAACGCAGCCACCATGCTGGCCAACGTGCGGGCGTCGGGCACGTCAGGGACCGAGGCGGTTCTCGTCGCCCTCTCGTCCCGCATCGGAAAGCACCGTGCCCAGGCGCTTCTGCAGGAGGCGCTTGCGAGCCTTCGCGGCGACGAGGATGCGGGCGCAGTTGCCGCCCTCATTGCCGCAGCGACCGGTGACGAGCAGGACGTGATCCTGCGCTGGATGGATGCACCAGCAACGACCGGTGCCCTCATCGACGCCTGCCTCGCCCGACTTGAGGACCGCGAGCGATGAACGCCATCCGGCACCACCCCCGCTTTTCACTAGGGCTC
>CAMAWO010000110.1 GCA_945861925.1 Bifidobacterium breve
CGGCGGCTCCGCGGAGCCGCTGGTCCACAGGGCGATTGAAGCCTTGATGCTGTCGGACTCCCAGCGTCGCACCGGAACAGGTGGGCCCATCTTCACCTGAAACGCTCCTCGATCCCGGCAGTGGTCGAGGAGAGGTTCGAGCCACTCGGCGAGCGGGATCGCAGGATGCCGCTCACGTCGCCAGTCGATGTCCGGACCCTCAGGGAGATACGCCAGGGAGCGTCGCGGCACTCTCGGCACCGGGCGATACAGGACGAGGCCGGCGCCGATGAGTTGCGACCCATCGAACCAGCCGAGGGACTCGTGGCGCCAGCCGACCTTGACTGCGCCCCACGCTGGGAGTTGGAGGAACGAGACTGAGGGGCGCTGCGCCACCCAGTCTCGATGCTGGGCGGCGGTGATGGGTCGGACGAAGAGCGTCAACGTTCGGCGCTCGTCACGTGGTCGAGGTCGACGACGACTGGTGCGTGATCGGAGGCACCCTTGCCCTTGCGCTCATCCCGATCGATGTAGGCATCGGTCACGCGTGAAGCGAACGGTGGGTTCGCGTAGACGAGGTCGATACGCATGCCCCAGCCGCGGTGCAGTGCGCCATTGCGGTAGTCCCAGAAGGTGAATGGGTTGCCCTTGAGGGCCCTGGGCATGACGTCAGTGAGGCCAATCCTTTGTAGTTCCGTGAGCGCTCGACGTTCTGGCTCGGTGACGTGAGTACTCCCGGCGAATGCGCCGATATCCCAGACGTCGTCGTCGGTAGGTGCCACGTTGAAGTCGCCGATGATGGCGAGTGGGCGCTCTGGCTCGGCCTTGAGGTCGGTCGTCACGGTGTCGCGTAGGGCTGCCAGCCACTGGAGTTTGTAGGCGTAGTGATCGTGCCCAGGTTCACGTCCGTTCGGGACATAGACACCCCAGAGACGGACGCCGCCGCAGGTGGCCCCGATGGCTCGTGGTTCGTCGACCCCCTCGTACTGGGGCTGGCCGGTGAGGCCGAGGGAGACCTCGCTGAGTCCGACGCGACTGAGGATTGCGACTCCATTCCACCGGCCCGTGCCCAAGGTGGCGACCTCGTATCCGAGGGCCTGCACCGGCATCGTCGGGAAGGCACTGTCGGCGCACTTGAGTTCCTGAAGCGCCAGCACATCGGGCTGCGCCGACTCGAGCCAGGCGAGCAGGCGGTCGAGGCGCGCTGTCACAGAGTTGACGTTCCAGGTGGCAATCCGCACGGGTTCACTCTAGGCCCGACTTCACGAGCAGCCCGGGAGGGTGAGACGGTTAGCCGACCTGAATGCCAAGCTGCTCACAGGCAATACGCATCTGCCTGTCGCGGGTCAGGACGAGGTCCGCTCGCAGGGTGAAGGCGGAAGCGACATGGATGGCATCGGCTGAGCGCAAGTGCCGATAAGGAATCTCAGCGGCATTTCGAAGGACGGCCCGTGAGACTGCGAAAATGGCAATGTCCTCGAGAGCAGCGCGTGCATCACGAAGGCCATCGTCACCGAAGTACCGACGACACACACGCGACACCTCAAGTTCCCCGAGAGCGGACGTGGCAAGTGCGGTGCCGCCGTCGATGAGATCTTGGAAATGTAGGCGAAATTCAGCGGCATCCGACTCATCGAACACCCGCTTCAGCAGAACACTCGAATCGCAGTAGACGATCATCAGCCGACCGAGCCTCGCTCACGCGCGATGAGGTCGTCGGAACTCATCCCGTCCGGAAGAGTCAAGAGCGGTCGCTTCACGGCCCCCGGCGCCGATTTCATTGCTGGAGTGAGCAGATGTCTGACCTCTGGTGGGAAGCCCCGAAGGGGATAGTTGCGCACGTATTCGCTGATCGCCTCACGAATGAGATCCTGCTGAGACCGTCCGGTTTCACGTGCCAGGGAACGCAATTCCTCCGATAACTCCTGCGTCATTCGAACGTTAACCGCCATAGAAGAACGGTACCGAATATGGTGCCAAACAAGCGAGGTGATGGCCATACCGTGAGTGTGGCCGGGACCATTCCATCTGGACAACGGTGGATCACGCACCCGTGGACGGGTCACCCATTGACGGCGTGACCCCTTGGTCTGTTTGGCCGTAGGACCGAAGTCAGGTAGCCTGAGGCGGTTCTGTGAAGGGTCGAGAAATTAATTCGTCGCATCGCAGACACGCAGAAGCCCTCCTGTCACGGATCGACCGTGACCGCTTAGTCCGAAGGAGGTGGGTTGTTCATGCGTCGTTATGAGGTCATGGTCATTCTGGACCCAGATCTTGAAGAGAAGACCGTTGCACCCAGCCTTGATACGTTCCTCAACGTCATCAAGGCCGATGGTGGTTCGGTAAATCAGGTCGATGTGTGGGGTCGGCGCCGTCTGGCGTACGAGATCAACCACAAGACCGATGGCATCTACGCAGTCCTCGACATCACCGCAACAGTGGCCGCGGTCACCGAGCTTGATCGTCAACTCGGGCTCAACGAGGCCGTTATGCGCACCAAGGTGATGCGCCCGGCGGAAGTCAAGTAGTGGCTGCGGGCGACATCACGGTGACGGTCATTGGCAATCTCACCAATGATCCCGAACTGCGGTTCACCCCCAGCGGCGCAGCCGTTGCCTCATTCACCGTCGCCTCTAGTTCGCGGGTGCTCGACAAGACCACGAACGAATGGAAGGACGGCGATACCGTCTTCATGCGCTGCAGTGTGTGGCGTCAGTACGCGGAGAACGTCGCCGAGTCCCTCACGAAGGGTACCCGGGTCATCGTTTCCGGACGGTTGAAGCAGCGCTCCTACGAACCCCGCGAGTGTGAGAAGCGCACAGTTATCGAGCTCGAGGTCGACGATGTCGGCCCGGCGCTTCGCTTCGCGACGGCCAAGGTCAATCGCGTCCAGCGCCAGGGAGGCGGCTTCGGCGAGGGTGGCTCGGGCCAAGGCCCCAGCTCCTTCAGTAACGCACCGACCGACGATCCGTGGGCAAGTGGCGCCGCTGGCGGCGCTCCGGCTCACGACGAGCCACCCTTCTAGCCAGTAGACCAAACATCCCAGGAGATTTGACGAACCATGGCACGAGACAGAGACAGAGACAGCAAGCGCGCCCCAATGCGGGGCAAGGATGACAAGATCCCCAAGAAGAAGGCCTGCCCGTTCTGCCGTGCTGAGTCGAAGGGCAAGGGCGTCCAGATCATCGACTACAAGGACATCCCCCTCCTTCGCAAGTACATCTCCGATCGCGGCAAGATCCGCGCTCGGCGGGTCACCGGCAACTGCACGCAGCACCAGCGCGATGTGGCAATGGCCGTCAAGAATGCCCGCGAAGTGGCATTGCTCCCCTACTCATCGACCGCCCGTTAATCCGGCGATTCACAGGAAAGGAGAACAATCATGAAGCTCATCTTGACCCAGGACGTCAGTGGCCTCGGCACTCCCGGTGACATCGTCACCGTGAAGGACGGCTACGCACGCAATTACCTCGTGCCCCGGGGTTTCGCCATCGGCTGGACCAAGGGTGGCGAGAAGCAGGTCACCCAGATCAAGCGGGCCCGCAAGGTGCGTGAGGTGCGCGATATGGCGCACGCCAATGAGATCAAGCAGGCAATCGAGGCACTCGTCGTTCAGTTGCTCGTGAAGGCCGGCGAGACCGGTCGACTGTTCGGATCGGTCACGACAGCTGATATCGCGACGGCAGTGAAGAGCGCCGGAGGTCCGGCACTCGAGAAGCGCAGCATTGAGCTAGCGAAGCCCATCAAGACTCTGGGCAAGCACTCGGCGAAGGTGGCCGTGCATGAGGGAGTGTCGGCCGTCATCACCCTTGAGGTGGTCGCGCGGTAGCACGGATGTGAGCACGATGCGCAGGGAGTGGAGCCGTGAGGGTTCACTCCCTGCTCTTTTTGTGACACGAAGGGCTACCGCACTGTCAATTCATGCCCAGTTTCGGTGATTGTGATGGAGCGTAGGTCTCTCAAGCGCAAGAATGTGACCTGTGTGCCTGGCCATTTAGGGATCGGGCCAATCTGATGTGGAGTCATTATGGGTTTCGCTGAGGCAATCACCTCTGGTTTTAGCAGCATGACGAAGTTCTCCGGCCGCGCGAAGCGGTCCGAGTTCTGGTACTGGATCCTGTTCGTGGCCATCCTCGAGATTGTTGCGTACGTCCTTGGGGGTCTCCTCGGTCGAAATGACAACGCCTTCGTTGGGTTGATCTTCAATCTGATCGCGGTGGTCCTCATTCTTGCGACCCTCGCCGTCGGTTGCAGGCGACTCCACGACACAGGCAAGACGGGATGGCTCCAGGTGCTGCTCATCATTCCGTGCGTTGGGCACATCATCCTGATCATCCTGTGGTTGCCAGCATCTCATGCCGGCGACAATCAGTACGGGCCCGCCGCGTAGCGATCACCCGACAAACCGCCGTATCTCGAGCAATTTAGGCGAGGTTCGGCGGTTTGTGGATGTTGGGTTTGCGTCGGTCAGCGGGCGAGTGCGATGAGTTCAGGAAGATCCCCCATCAGGCCGTCGACGGCAGACTCGACCATGTGCAGCACGGTGATGAAATCTTCGTCGGTCCCGTGATATGGATCGGGCACATCGAGTCTGGCGTCGGGCTCACTGATGCCTGCAAGCGCCGGGTCGAAGGAGCGGAGCATGCGTAGTTCGACGTGATGAGCGGTGCTCGGGATGAGCGCCCTGAGGTCTGCGTAGTTGGCGGTGTCCATGGCGATGACGAGGTCGATGTCGGCGAACCAGCGCTCGTCAATCTGTCGGGCGGTGTGGTGATGCGCGTAGCCATGATCGTCGAGGACCTGAACACTTCGGGGGTTGGCCCCCTGCCCGACGTGCCAGTCCCCCGTGCCAGCGGAATCGACTTCGACAACGCCGTCCAGACCGCTGCTCGTGAGGCGCTCACGCAGGACGGCTTCGCCAATTGGGGATCTGCAGATGTTCCCGAGGCAGACGATGGTCACCCGATAGATGCGGGTCGGTGGTGAAGTCATCGACTTACCCTAGTGAGTAACCCGATCGAATTTCTGTCCACACGACCGTGGCTCGGGAATCCCCAAGGATCGGACAGAGAAGACCGAAATTATCTGGGTCGTCCTCAACTTATCCACAGTAAAGAACGATAGAACATGAGGTTTCCAACAGTCAGCCCACAGGTTTGTCCACAGCACGGATGGACAGATCTGCGTCGCTATCCCTAACGTTCGTCACACCCCTGCTGTAGAACGATCTCGGCGGGGAACATCAGTCTGACGAGGTAACGAAGGGGGCGGCATGAGCGTCGCGGAACTGCATGCTCCGGTCGAACCTAGGGGAACAGATCGCACTCCCCCGAACGACATCGCAGCCGAGCAGTCCGTCATCGGTGCGATGCTGTTGAGTAAGGATGCCATCGCCGATGTGGTCGAAGTGGTCCGTGAGGGCGATTTCTACCGTCCAGCGCATCAGACGATCTACAGCGTGATCCTCGACCTCTACGGCAAGGGTGAGCCTGCCGATGCGGTGACGGTTGCTGCCGAGCTCACAAAGGCCGGCGAGATCGCACGCGTCGGCGGTGCGACCTACCTCCACACCCTCGTGTCCATGGTGCCGACAGCGGCCAACGGCGGCTACTACGGCCGCATTGTCCGGGAGCAAGCCATCCTTCGACGCCTTGTCGAGGCGGGCACTCGCATCGTCCATATGGGCTACACCGGTACTGGCGATGTCGACGACATGGTTGATCGCGCGCAGGCGGAGGTCTACGACGTCACGGATCGCCGGACGAGCGAGGATTACCTGCCCCTGCGCGAGATCATGGGCGAGGCGCTGAACGAGATCGAGGCAATCTCGAATCGCGGTGGCGAGATGATCGGAGTGCCGACTGGATTTATCGAACTCGACAAGCTCACCAACGGCCTTCACCCGGGCCAACTCGTCATCGTTGCTGCCCGGCCTGCCCTCGGCAAGTCCACCCTCGGCCTCGATATTTGCCGCGCGGCATCCATCAAGCACGGTCTGGCAAGCGTCATCTTCTCGCTCGAGATGAGCCGCAATGAGATCGTCATGCGTCTGCTATCGGCGGAGGCTCAGGTGCCCCTTCACCACATGCGGGCCGGCACGATGAGCGATGCCGACTGGACAAAGCTCGCAAGCAGGATGGGCACGGTGAGCGAGGCACCACTGTTCATCGATGACTCCCCGAACATGACTCTCATGGAGATCCGTGCAAAGTGCCGGCGGCTCAAGCAGCGTCATGACCTGCGACTCGTCGTCGTCGATTACCTGCAACTCATGACGAGCGGTAAGCGAGTAGAAAGCCGGCAGCAGGAGGTCTCAGAGTTCTCTAGGTCACTGAAGTTGCTCGCCAAGGAGCTTGAAGTCCCGGTCATCGCGATCAGCCAGTTGAATCGCGGCGCTGAGCAGCGCACCGACAAACGCCCCCTCCTCGCCGACCTGCGCGAGTCCGGGTCACTCGAGCAGGACGCCGATGTCGTGGTCCTCCTCCATCGTGAGGACGCCTATGAGCGCGAGTCACCGCGCGCAGGTGAGGCCGACTTCATCGTCGCGAAGCACCGCAATGGCCCGACAGCGACGGTCACGGTTGCATTCCAAGGCCACTACAGCAGGTTCGTCGACATGGCCACCTCCTAGCCGCTCGTCCCAACAGACGTAAGCGACTCACCTCCCGCCCCCTCGTTCATCTGCCCCGGATTCTGGGCGGGATGAATGAAAAGCCAGCTAAAAAGGGGATGTTCGTTCATCTGCCCCAGAATCCGGGCCAGATGGTGAAAAAATGGGGGAGGGTTTGCTAGCCGACGCGTTCTTGTGTTGACAGCGTCGGGTGCGTCCAGTCGCTCCATCTCGGGGAGACCCGGCGACCTCCCGCGGTGAGCGACGTTTGAACTTCGCCGTTTTCCCCCCACGTCACCGTGCCCGACACCGGCAGGTCATCGAACAATTTCACCTGCTTGAGGGTGAACGTGACGTTTTCGTAGCCAACCGCCTTCCACGAGCCGCCACGAAGTCCGTAGCCGGTGATGGTGCGCTTGTCGGGGCCAACCCGCCAGCGGTCGAACAGGTCCGTCACCGTGCGGGCCGCAGCAACGCTCGTGCTCAGCCCCTTGCTTGTGCGTGGGAAGCCGGAGACGACACGAACCGCTGGCTCCTCGGATGCGCACTCACCGCCGGCTCCATCGATGACCGGCTGCGGTTCATCAATGAACTCCTGAATCAACCCGTCGATGCACTCGTTGCCCGTCACCCCGTGCGTACCGCTCGCGACCACGATCTGTCGAGAGTTGGGGAACTGAGCGGCGACCATCGCGCCCTCGCGAACAGTGGTAACGAGGTCAAGGTCGCCTGACAGCACCAATGTGGGCTGGGTCCCGTAGGCACCACTCGGCGGAAGTGGCGGCTTGGACGGGTAGCGCGTCGATACCGGCCAGTCCAGGCAGGATTCTTGATCCCACCAGTCTGTTCCCAGGAACTCATCGACGGTGAACGGTGCGTACAGGGCAGCCTTGGCAGCACGGCCGGCCTTTACGGCCGCCTGATACTGCGCCTCGCGGGCGGCTGGCGGGGTACTCGGATTCACGATCTGCGGATAGTCCTGGCAAATGACGGCATACATGAGCCCGTCATTCCCCCCGTCTGATTCATCGGCAAGGGGACGCAACCCAACTCCCTGCGCCTCATTGATGAGGCGTCCGAGGGGCAGCCAATCGCCGACGAGTGCAGCGCGAAAGGCGGGATCCAGAGCGGCGTACGTCGTTCCGCCATAGCCCGCGTCAATGATCGCCTGGAAGACATCGGACGGGGTGATGCTCACCTTCTGACGCGACCCATCTGGCGCCGGGGCGGTCACCCGCACGGGGGTTTGCCGAAGTTGCTTCAGGACCCCCGCGAGCCGGTCTGAACTGCGCCCACGGTACTTCGCGCAGTTCGCCGCCCGGCTGCAAGTGAGATTCAGGGCGTCGGCGAGTGAGGGACCGACGGTCTCCACCCATCCCTCTTCACCAAACACTGGATAGGCGCTGTCGAGAAGCAAGGTTCGGGTGAGATCCGGGTGACGGCCAGCAAATACCTGACCGAAGAAGGTCCCGTAGGACACCCCGTAGATATTGGACGGACCGAGTTGCAGGGCGTTGATGATTGCCGCGAGGTCATCTGCTGCGAGCGAAGTGCCGAACAGGTCGAAGCGGTCACCGAGTTTCGAGGCGCAGGAACCGATCGACTCTCGCCACGTCTCAGCCTCGGCGATCTCATCATCACAGTCGACGGCGGATGAAAGACCCGTGCCCCGTTGATCCATGACGAGCAGTGCCCTGCTGTAGAGTTCATCTCCAAACGCGGCGGCAAAATCTGTGCCGCTCGCGATGCCTCCGTAGCCAGGTCCGCCCTCGAGTGCCACGATGGCTGAGGTCGCCGGTGACTGGGGTGAGGCAGCGGCTGCGCGAGCTGCGCCGGTTGGGAGGGTGAGGACGAAGCCCACATCGAAGGTCGCCGACCCTGCTCTCGCCGGGTCCCAAGGGCGCGGGAGTCGTCCGCACCAGGCCTGTGATCCATCGACTTCGACCGAATCGCAGGCGGTGAGGGTGAGCGTTCCGACCTTCAATGTGTTACCAGCCTCAGCCGCATCCGCCGAGGCCGGAATGGCGATGAGGGTGACGGTGAGTGCACAGGCGCTCACGAGACGCACCGAGAGGCCTGAGGTGGCGTGTCGGGCACCGCCCCGTCTATTGAAGATGAGACCTTCGCGCATTGGATTCCCTACTCACCTTGAGTCCCCCACACTTGGAGTGCATCAATGGTAAGTGGCCGGTGCCAACCTCGCCTCGGTTGGATCCAGCTCAGTGGCGAATGAAGATCTCGAGGACGACGACGAGTGCACCGAGGCAGGCGTAGGCGGCCCCGAAGATCACGCACGGCCACGCCCTCAGACCGGCCTGACGCGCTCCATATGCGCCCCAACCCGCGAGTGAGACTAGACCGAAATAGAGGACGATATTGACGGCGCTGTTCGCGTCTATGCCGAGCAGCCATGCGGCGGACAGCAGGATGATGGGAATGAGACTGACATAGAGGAACTGCAGGTTCGAGTACAAGATCACCACCACGTCAGCCCAGTTCATCCGACGGGGGAGGCGGATCTGGAGATCGAGCACCTCCGAGAATGCGTGGGCGACTGCGAGGGCGAACATCGGGACGATTGCGACCCAGAAGAGCACATTGAATCCGTCGACGGCGATAGGGATGTCGGGCACGTCGAAAAGTGCGTAGGCCGTCATCTGGATGAGGGTCGCGTAAATCACGACACGGGGCTCGATCCAGAAGGGGCCAACGCGCAGACGGGGATTGTGGTCGATGCTCATGGCGTGATTCAACCGCACGGATACAGTCTGTCGTGTCCGCCACCCCCTGAGGAGCCATCCGTGACCGTTACCGACCGCCCAGCCGTCGACCGGGCAACCCTCAGCCGACTCCTCGACCACGAGCGTGCGACCCACGTCGAGCGAACTCCGAAGTCAAGGGCCGCATTCGAGGCGGCTGACCATCTCTTCGGCGGCGTGCCGATGACGTGGATGAACAAGTGGTCAGGCGGCTATCCGCTCTATGTCTCGACGGCCCGCGGTAACCACGTCGTTGACATCGATGGCCTGGAGTACGTCGACCTCGCCCTCGGGGATACCGGCGCGATGGCGGGCCACTCACCGGCGGCAACGGTGGCTGCAGTGAGAGAGCGCATTGAGGTTGCAGGTGGCATCACGACGATGATGCCGAGTGAGGACGCCGAATGGGTTGCGGCAGAGTTGACCCGCAGGTTCACCATGCCGCTGTGGTCCTTCAGCCTCACCGCGACGGATGCCAACCGATGGGCCCTGCGCCTGGCACGAATGGTCACCGGCCGCCCCAAGGTCATGGCCTTCGCGTATTGCTACCACGGCTCAGTCGACGAGACCTTTGTCGTGGTCGACGCTGATGGCATGGCCGCCTCGCGCGAGGGGAATGTTGGCCCCGCGCTGGACGTGGCCGCCACAACACGGGTTGCCGAATTTAATGACCTCGCTTCAGTTGAACGCGGGCTGGCGCACGGGGATGTCGCGGTACTCATCATGGAGCCGGCGCTGACGAACATCGGGATCGTGCTCCCTGAACCCGGTTTCATGGACGGTGTCCGCGAATTGTGCACCCAGTACGGCACGCTGCTCCTCATCGACGAGACTCACACCATCTCGGCAGGCCCCGGGGGATGTACCCGTGCCTGGGGGCTGCAGCCCGATATCTTCGTCATCGGGAAGAGCATTGGTGGTGGGATTCCCTGCGGGGCCTATGGCATCAGCAATGAAGTTGCCGATCGTGTCAGGAGCCACCCGACGGCGGATCTCATCGACGTCGGCGGTGTCGGCGGCACACTCGCCGGTAACGTCCTGTCGACCGCTGCAATGAGGGCGACACTCGAGCACGTGCTGACCGACGCTGCGTTCAAGTACATGATCGCCCTCGGTACGCGCTACCGCGAGGGGGTCGAGGCTGCACTCGAACGTCATTCGATGCCGTGGAGTATCGAGCAACTCGGTGCCCGGGCCGAGTACCGATTCACCTCGCCCGCACCGCTGACGGGCACGGCTTCGGCCGCCGCCGACGACGAGGAGCTGGAGGAGTACCTCCACCTGTTTATGTCGAATCGTGGGGTCCTCATGACCCCGTTCCACAATATGGCGCTCATGTGTCCGGACACGACCGCGGCCGATGTCGACCTGCACACGGCACTGTTTGACCAAGCCCTCGCTGAGCTTCGCGGCTAGCTGACTCCGGGGTCACCACTGGCGAGCACCAGCCCGTAGGCGACAGCCCAACGGTGGCCAAGGACGCCCGCCACATTCGCACGTCCGAATGATGAGGCGGACGCATCTGACCTGAGAACCTCGAGAATCTCGTCATCGCCAGCGGGGCCGCCCACGACGATCACGTCACCGGGCTCAGTTCCTTTACCCGA
>CAMAWO010000111.1 GCA_945861925.1 Bifidobacterium breve
CCCTACTCGCAGCCGCAACGAATCTGGCCCGGTTCGGCGTGCTCGGACTCACCCGGGTAGCAGGGCCAGGGTGGGCAGTGGCCCCCAGTTGATCCACCGGGGAACCCCCAGGGCCGATGACAAGCCCACCTGGCACCACAGACCCTCACCAACGGGCTGTAACAGCCCCGAAACCCACTGCCACCCACACGATTGGCAAAATGACGAGCACCCGCTCAACCCGCCACCGCCGTCCGAAGCGATCACGCCAGCCCCATAGACACCCGTTCGACACCAGCCTCCTAGAGCCCCCGTATGGCTCAGGCCCACAAACACCTGCAGGTCAGGCACGTTCGGAGACTCATCGAGTAGCTGTCCAAGAAGTTGCGACGGCTCCCCCGCTCCTTGGGCGACAACTACGAGGTCCCCAGGGCGCAGCAACGACACCCACCCCGCATCACCCCGTGGGCTATTGCTCACTTGGACTCACCTCGGCGGGGTCCGCCACCGAAAAGGCGCCACTGCTCTCAACAACTGTGCGACCGCAGGCCGCCTCGCGGGCCGTCGCCGTCGGGTCCCACTGTTCGCCTGCGGGCCGCGGCGCGTTCGTGATGGTGTGCCTCACTCGCCGTCCCATATCCGCACCGCGTCCAAGATACTGGCCGCCCTCGGAGTTGACCTCGTCGTCCACCTTGTCACAGTGCCATGGGATGTGTGAGCTGGTGACCCGAGTAGTTGAAGGGTTGAAGGGGTGGAATTCCCCTTCGGTGACAATCGAACCGACTTCCGCACCCCGACTGCACAGGCAAGATTTCCCGTCAACACCTGTACGCCGACTCGCTTTCTCGACAGACCCGGGGTTCGCCCGCGCATCTCGCTGCACCAACGTGAGAATTTCTTTGCCCCCGGCCGAGTTGCCATCCTCCGGGAGTAGGTCTGTCGCCTCCTGAGCACGCGGCACCATACGAGAGACGTGGGTTGGACTCACGGCGATTGGCTTCCTAATGAACCCACCATCACCCTATGCACAACAAGGCCCACGATCTCGTTTGACATTCCATCATTTAACAACCTACCAGCCGTTAGGTTCCCTTCAATCAACAGGTTCACAGCGCCGAGCATCAACAGCGAATCGCTGATCCCGGTACCAGTGCAGGCACGTTGCACGCTGGCTGCTCGACGGCGAGAAGCCGGTAGTTCGGTGTCCTTTCCTTCACGGCCATCCGCACGCGCTCATCAACGCCGGCAGCCCTCATCGTCGTCAGTGGTTCCATCAGAGCAGACCAATCCACAGCCATCGTGAAAGGTGTCCTCTCGCGAGTTCTTTGTCCGAAGATCGCTGACTTTCGCACGATGGCCCCCTGCGTCGTGTGCACCGTCACCCTTGAACTCGACCACACCACCCCGTGGGACGTCACCTTCCGGAAGCGCTTCGCTTCGCGAGGAGTTCAAAGCCGCGGCATTCCTCCCCTCGCATCCGCGGTGTGAGTCGCTTGTGGTTGGTGGTCAGACGCGATTCGGCAGTGGTCGGTCGGGTCCGGCGAAGTGCTCATCGAGGCGCCCGTTGGTGACGCGCCAGAGCGTGGGCATGCGGAAGGATGAGTCCGCTGAGCGTATCGAGCGGCCCGGGGAGACCACGCCTCACAGCGCCTCCACAGTTGCCTCAATGGTGCCAGGGACCGCGCACCCATGGATTGGGTGGTCTCGCGAAGGGCGTCATCGCGCAGCCGCATTTGGTGACGTCATCCGAGGCAGTCCGCGTCCGACGGTCACGCTGGGAGCGCATCGGCTCGCTCCACGCAGACCTGCACATCCCAATCGACCACATTGTCTCCTCCGACGTCGTTGACGACCCCTGGCCGATCCTTCGCGGCTGGCGCGCACCGGGCACCGGTATTCCGTACATCATCATGCTCGGAACGATGCGCACCCGTGGCCTGAAGGACTTTTGCGCGATCTACAAGCGGGGACCGGCGCGCTTCATTGAATGCGCCGGGTTCACCTTCGCCCGAGTCATCGTGACCCTTCCCGCTGTTGAGAACCCCGCTCCCTCACCGGGCTAACGCAAAGTTCTCGTGAACTGCTCAATCGAACCCGGATAGCGGCCTATTCTGTGTCCATGACTCAAGAGCAGATCCCACCCAGTCGCGGCCCGCTCATCCCGATTCTTGCAACCGTTATCTGGCTCGTGCTCGCCGTTCTCGCCGCAGGCCCGGTGTTGATGTCGGTCATGATGTTCGACTCCGGCACCGACAACATGCCGGTCTGGGTTTGGATGGCATTCTTTGGCATGTGGGCGTTCCTCCTCACCTGCGTGCTCACCGTGCCAATCACCTGGATCGTCTGGGGCCTCACCCGCAGGCACGACGGCGGTGGCAGGCTGCTCAGGGTGCTCTCAGCGTTGCTCCCGCTCATCCCATTGGCGATGGTCGTCATCGGGTTTGCCGGGGCTCAAGCCTTTTGCGACGGCCAACTAAACGGCTGCTGACGCGAGCACGATGACATGCTCGCACACGAGCACGCCATCGGGTCCAACAACGAAATCCTCGATGAGTGAGTCCTTCACGCCGAACACGGTGTCAGAGTCGAGGTATCGGCTCGCCCGGTCGAACACGTGTGAGGTGACCGGCTCGTAGCCCGCCTTCGACGCCTTCAGGTGGATATGCGCGGCACGCCATTCATGCCGGCCGGTGTAGTGCAGAAGCTTGCCGACTGGTCCGTCAGCCGGAATTGGGTACGGCACCGGTCTCACCGTGCGAATCTCGTACCGCCCTTCGCCATCCGTCAGATAGCGCCCCCGAAGATTCGTCGCTGGCTGCTCATCCGGCTGCTGCACCGCATAGAAGCCGGTCGCCGCGTTCTGCCACACGTCAAGGATCACACCTTCGAGTGGATGGCCACCCGTATCGGTGACGACGCCTCGGAAGATGGCGACCTCGCCCCCGTCCTCGTACTCAACCATGGACTCGCCGAAGGCGCGCTCGGGTGAGCCCGGCACGTAAAAGGGTCCGAGGATCGTCGGCTCGGTTGCGAGGGCTTCGACATCGGAGTGATTGATGAGGTCGATAAGCGACGAGAACCCGAGGGTGTCAGAGAGCAGGATGAACTCCTGACGTCTCTCATCACACATCTGTCCCGTTGCGGTGAGGAACATGATGCCGGCGAGCCACTCCTCATCGGTGAGGCGCACCTCCTTCGCGAAGGCATGCAGATGCCGGACGAGCGCCTGGGTGATCTCACGCAGCCGGGGATCCGGGGTTGCCTCGAGTCGAGCAACCACGACATCAGTGAGGTCGTCCTCGGTCATTGGTTCAGGCACTGGGTGCTCCCTCATCTGGCACTGCCGGTTTGTCCTTGACGAGCGCGAACCGCTCAAGCGGGTTGGCGAGGCGGTATCCGACCGGGAACAGGCGAATGCGCCCATTGCCAGAAATCAGGCCCCAGATACCGCGCGGGAGCAGCAGGGTGATGATGATCGCGAGCAATCCGAGAATGACGAGATACCAGACCCCGAAGTCGGAGAGCCATTGCTGAAGGGCGAAGAAGACAATCGCTCCGACAATCGGACCCTCAATCGTGCCGATGCCGCCAATCACAACAATGAAGATCATGAACGCCGAGTACTCGACGCTGAAGATGGATTCCGGTTGCACCCGCAGGGTGTTCGCGGCGATCATCGCCCCGGCCAGCGCACACCCCATGCCGGCGATAACGTAGACGATCCGCTTGCTCCGCGTGACGCGTACGCCAAGTGACCCCGCGGCGACTGCGTCGTCACGGATCGCCGTGAAGCCGAGCCCAAGACGCGAGCGCATGACGAGGTAGGTGACGCCGACCGCGACCACGACTGCGATGAGCGACAGCCAGTAGACGTATGCGATCCGGCGCCCGGGCGACAGGTCGGTGATCGCCATGAACGAGACCCCTGACCCGGCGCCGAGGACATCCATTTGTTCAACGATGAGTTTCACGACCTCCGCGATGACCCAGGTGCCGATCGCGAAATAGCCGCCTGAAAGTCGGAACGCCAGGAATGAGATCGGCAGCGACAGCGCGCCTGCAATCACGACGGCGATCGGGACCGCGAGGAACGGGTCGATGCCGATCGTGTCGGCAATGTAGACAAGGCCGTAGGCGCCGATGCCGATGTAGGCCTGCTGCCCGATCGACACCATCCCGCCGTAGCCGGCGAGCAGGTTCCACATGGTTCCGAGCACAATGAGCGAGAACATGATGACGAGGTTCTGCTGCAGTCCCCGGCCCAGGATGTACGGCCCCATTGCGAGCAGGATGAGCACCGGGGTGATGACCGCTAGGCCCGCCCATGATGATTTCGTGGCGCGCCTGACCTTGACGGGCGTACTGGTCGCCTCCTGGGTTGTCATGAGTTCACCGCCTTCGGCAGGAGACCGGTCGGTCGGAAGGCGAGGATCGCAAGGAAGACGAGATTCCCTGCGAGGATCCCGTACGCCGGGTTGATCTGGGCCCCAACTGTCTGCGCCACGCCAAGAACAACCCCGCCAATGAGCGTGCCCCACAGTGATCCGAGTCCGCCGATGATGACGGCCTCGAACGCGAAGATGAGTGTCGCGTCACCATAGGTCGGGCTGAACTGAGTTCGCATGCCGAGGAAAACGCCTGCGAGCCCGACAACGCCGAGTGCAATGGCGGTGGCAATCGCATAGATCCGCCGGTTGTCGATGCCCATGAGCTGCGCGGCCTCCTTGTCATCGCTCGCTGCTCGCATCGCCCGTCCGGTTCGGGATCGAGACAGGTACGTCTGCAGCCCGGCGATCACGACGACTCCGACGACAAAGGTCAGGAGCGGGAAGACGCCAATTGCTATGTCGTCGTTGATCTGAATGCTGTCGGTGGCAATCGCTCCGGTCTGGATGGATCGAGTATCCGCGGAGAAGAACTGCTGGAGGAGGTTCGTCACGACGACCGCGAGACCGAACGTCACGAGGATCGGCGCGAGGCCTCCGCGCGCGAGGGCTGGATTGAGGAGTCCGAGTTGCATGACGTAGCCAATCCCGGCCATCACTGGGATCACGATGAGGATGCATAGGAACGCCGGGACGGAGAGCTTGTCGACGAGGAAGTATCCGAGGTATGCCGCAACCACGGCGAGGACACCGTGCGCGAGGTTGACGATTCGCATGACGCCGAACATCAGTGAAAGACCGGCGGCAAGCAGGGCGTACAGACCGCCGAGCAGGATCCCCTGCAGCACCGCATTGAGCCATTCCACGGCAGCCTCCTATATCCCGAAGTACGCGGTTGCGATTTGGTCACGGGTCAGTGAGCCCGCCGGGCCCTCGAGGACGGTGCGGCCCTCGAGCATGCATTGCACCCGATCAGAGACCTTCAGCGCCTGGTTGACATCCTGCTCGACAACAAGCACCGTCGTGCCGGCTGAAGTGATCGCGGGCAGCGCCGCGTAGATCTGCTCGACGACCACCGGCGCGAGGCCCAGTGATACCTCGTCAAGGAGGAGCAGGCTCGGGTTGCTCATCAGCGCCCGACCGATCGCGACGGCTTGCTGCTCGCCCCCGGATAGGTGGATCCCGATGCGGTCCTTGCGGTCGGCAACGAGTGGGAATGCTTCGTAGACGCTCGCGAGGTTCCACGGGCCCTTGCGCCGGGTGTGCCCGCCGACGAGCAGGTTCTCCTCGACGCTCAGGCTCGGAAAGATGCGTCGGCCCTCCGGGGTAAGTGCGATGCCTTGGCCAACGCGCTTGAAGCTCGGGAGCCCGGTGACGTCACGTCCCTCGAAGGAGATTGAGCCATTCGTTGGTGTCATGAGCCCCGCAATGGACTTCATGAGGGTTGACTTTCCCGCGCCGTTGGCGCCAATAATCGCGAGGGTCTCACCTGCGGCCACCTTCACGCTCACCCCGTAAAGGGCTTGGAAGTCGCCGTAGTGGACATCGATTGCATCGACAACGAGGAGACTCATAATGCCTCGCCCAGAACGAAAGTGGAGCCTAGGTAGACCTCGATCACCTCGGGGCTGCGCATAACCTCCTGCGGGTCGCCGATGGCCAGCACCCTCCCGAGGGCCAAGCACATGAGCTCGTCGACGACAGCGGTTAGCGCATGAACAATGTGCTCGATCCACACGACCGTTACTCCCGAGTTACGAAGTCCCCTGATCAGCTCGATGAGCGGTGGCAGTTCCTTCTCGGTGAGTCCTCCTGCGATCTCGTCGAGGAGGATGAGCCGGGGATTCGTGGCGAGGGCGCGCGCGAGTTCGAGGCGCTTGCGGTCGAGCAGTCGCAACTGCCCGGCGGGTTTCTCGGAGAGGTGCATGAGGCCGGTGGTCTCAAGGGCGCGGACCGCTGCCTCATAGCCGATCTGCCCATGGAATCCGCCGCCAAAGGTCGCACCGACATAGACGTTCTCGAAGACCGACATGTCGACGAATGGTCGCGGGATCTGGAAGGAGCGGGCAATGCCAGCCTTCGTTCGCGAGGCTGCGCTCAGCGACGTGATGTTCTGCCCGTCGAAGGTGATCGTTCCGGAGTCGGATGGGAGCACGCCGGTGATGAGCGACAGGAGGGTCGACTTACCGGCACCATTCGGCCCGACGATGCCGAGGGCCGTCCCCTCCTTGACGTTGAAGTTGACATCCTCGGCCGTTACAACATTGCCGAACTTCTTTGACAGGCCGCGCACCTCGAGCAGTTCACTCATTCGTGCTCACCCCTGCTCCTGTCTCGGTGCCGCACGGCACCCTGGATCTGTAATGACCGCCCCCAGTGTGGTGGTGCTGGTCGGGGTGAACGGCTCAAGCCGTCCACCCCGACCATCGTGCTACTTGTTGAGCGGCTCGACCGTGCCGCCGGTCGGGACCATCGGTGCGATGGAGTTCGACACGATGACGAGATCCCACGGGAAGGCCCCGCCATCGGTCTTGCGCCACTGGCCACCGGTCAGCGGGGTCTTCGCCACGTTCGGCACCGGGCCGGTGGTCCAGTCCAAATCACCGACGATGGTGCTGACCTTCATGGTCTTCATCGCATCGACGATTCCCTGCTTGTCCGGACCGCCCGCAGCAATGACCGCAGCGGCCATGACCTCGAACAGCGCCTCGGAGAAGCCGAGAGGCTGGGTCCACTGCTTGCTCGTCGCATCGGTGTAGGCCTGGGTGTACTCGGCGGCCGACATCCCGGTGAGGCTCGACTTGAACGGCGACGTGGACGACCACCAAACCTCGGTACCGAGGTTCTCGCCGATGTCGCCGAGGGCCTCGATTGACGACGGGAAGAGCAGTGCCTTGCCGATCGTCGCGATCTTCGGGTTGAAGCCCTGCTGCTTTGCCTGCTTCCAGAAGGTCGTGAAGTCAGGGGGCAGCGGGACGCCCATGAGGATCTCGTCCTTGTTCTTCTTGAAGGCCGAGATCTGCGAGGAGTAGTCCTGCGACAGGTTCGTGTGCAGGCCGGGGTTATTGATGGTGTAGCCATTTGCCTCGACCATGGTCGGGAGGTTCTCGCTCCACGCCTGGCCGTCGGGGTCGTTCGGGAAGAAGCCGGCGACCTTCTTGTTCGTGTCGACCTGGTTCCACATGTCCTGGTAGACGGCTGCGATGTCCTCGAGGCCCCAGAAGAAGTGGTAGGTCCAGGTGAAGGAGGTCTCACCGGGGATCCCGCCACGGCCGATGAAGTACGGCTGCCACGGCGCATCGGATGAGATACAAGGAACCTGATTCGCCTCGCACTGATCGGAGACCGGGTTCACCATCTCGGGTGTGCCGTGAACGAGGATGACGTCGACACCATCGGTGTTGATGAGTTCGCCCGCAACCTCGGCCGCCCGCTTGGAGTCCGACTCGGCATCCTTCTGGATGATCTCGACGTTGTAGTTGGTGCCGCCCGCGACGATCGGGTTCTCCGCGAAGTAGGCGCCCATCTGGTCGACGACGAACTTGTCGGCCTCGCCGAAGCCGGCGAGCGGCCCGGTCTCTGCCGAGACGAACCCGACCTTGATGGTGCCAGTCGGTACGGCCTCAGTGCTTGCGGCAGTGGATGCCGCCGGCGCTGCGGCAGCGCTCGATGCGCTGCCAGAGGAGGAACTGCTATCGAGGTTGCCACAAGCCGTGGCGAGAAGGCCGACCGCTGCAATCGCAGCGACAGCTTGAATCGACCGTGCGATTCTCATGTGTTCTCCATTCACTTCACTGGTGATTCCATGCGGAACCACGGCCTGTCCGATGTCCATGCTGGACACCGGAAGCGATTCCCGAAACATAGGGCTCGTTGCGGGCCTCGTCAATCACTTTTCCCACATTGCGCGACAATTGTCCTGTCATGTGGGAGTTCATGGGGTGTTCTCCGGTCTATTTCCGTTGCAGGCAGCTCGCAGGAGTTCCACGACTCCGTCCACATCGACCGTTCGGGGGTTGATCGGTTGGCCCACCACGATGATGGCCGCAGCCTCGTCGACCCTTTCGACGTCGAACCCGACGTCGACGAGGCAGGTCGGTGCACCGATCGCACGTGCGAGATCCCAGATGCCGGACGCCGCATTCGTGGCAGGCATCCCGGCATCATTGAGTGCTCGGACGATCGCGTCCATCGCCGCGGGTGCGGCATCGGCGTTGAATGCTGTCGCGTAGGGCAGCACCGCCGAATGCATCGGCGCGTGGGGCAGGTTGTAAGCACCGCCGAGGACGTGGCAGATCTTGTGATGGACGCCCATGCCGGTCGTACCCAAGGTCCAGCCGGCAAGCCACGCGCCGTACAGGGCATCCCCCCGCGCTTCTAGGTCGCTCGGGTCAGCGACAACACGGGGCAGTGAGGCGGCAAGCGCCCGCACCCCCTCCTGCGCCTGCATCGCCGAAAGTGGCGACAGGCCCGGCGCGTAGAGCCCCTCGACGAGGTGGGCGAGGGCATTCATGCCGCTCGCAGCCGAGATATCGACCGGCAGGCTCACCGTGAGTTCTGGATCGTAGATGACTGTTCTGGGGAGCACTCGCGGATCAAGCCCCGTGGTCTTGCGGTTGTTCTCGGTCAGGCCCCAGATGGACGTCATCTCGGAACCGGCGTAGGTGGTGGGGATCGCCAGGATCGGCAGCCCGGTCTCGAGCGCCACCGCCTTGGCCATCCCCGTCGATGATCCGCCCCCGAGAGCGATGATCACATCGACCTCCTCCCGAGCCGCGAGTGCAATCGCCTGCTGCGCAACAGGTACGGGCACATGCATCACGACATCGGTGAAGCGCGCGACGATTCGCGCGCCCAACTGCTGCTCGACGCGCGCGGCGTACTGGGCCTCCGGCCCACCCGATACGAGCATCGCCCGCGAGCAGCCAAGCCGTTCGGCCTCAACCGCAACCTCGGCGAGCCTGCCATTGCCAAAGACCACCCGAGATGCAGGCACATCATGTACGAACGGTGCGGTCATGCGACGCCCGCCTTCAACGCGCGCAGCGTCGAAAGCTCAGCTTCGGTTGGCGGGTCGGTCGCCGTGAGCTGCTCCGAGATTCGAAGCGGCCAGCCCGTGGCAGCGACGGCCTCGGCTTCGGTGCGGCCCGGATGAAGTGCCGTAAGGACGAATTCGCCAGTCCCCTGTTCGGGCCGAAGCACGCCGATATCCGTGATGATGACGGAGGGGCCTCCCCCGGTCATGCCGAGCGCATCACGTGAGTCGCCACCCTCGTGATTGCCGACGCTCGTGCAGAAATCGAGCTCACAGACGAAGGCCCGCGAACTCTGGCGCAGCATGATGAAGGTCTCCTTGGCACTTGCGGCAATCTCTGGAGCGCCTCCGGCACCGGGCAGGCGAACCTTCGGCATGCGGTAGTCGCCGACGACCGTCGTGTTGATGTTGCCGTACCGATCCACTTGCGCTGCACCGAGAAATCCGACATCAACGCGCCCAGCCTGCAGCCAGTAGCTGAAAATCTCCGGAACAGACACAACCGCGTCAGCAGTGTCCGCGAGCTCACCATCACCAATCGACAGTGGCGGCCTCGTCGGCTTAGCACCGATAGTTCCCGACTCGTAGACCAGGACAGCATTGGGTGCGTGCATCCGACGGGCAAGGTTCGCAGCCGTGCTCGGTAGTCCGATGCCGACAAAGCACACCACTCGGTCCTTGAGTTCCCGCGCAGCGACCACGGTCATGATCTCGTCGGCAGAGGCCTCGCTCACAAGACGCCCGCTGACTGCCGGCGGGCGATGAACTCGTCAGCCCAACTGGTGAAAGTCTCCCGATCGCGTGCGATCTCCTCCCACGCAACGTAGAAGCCGTTGTCGCGCTCGGAGTAATCGTGCGCGTATGACGGATGCGCTCCCCCGGGCACCACGGCGAGCGCCGACACAACCCAGGACGGAAGTGTGACGGTGACCCGCGAGTCAAGGACATCGACAATCTCCTCGACCGTCACGATGCTGCGGGCGGCAGACAGCACCGCCTCCTTCTGCACGCCCTGAATCCCCCACAGGCCGATGTTCCCGTTCCGATCAGCCTGCTGGGCATGGATGACTCCGACGTCTGGCCGCAGGGCGGGAACTGCCGTCAGTCGTTCCCCCGTGAAGGGGCAGATGATCTCGGCGATGGTGTCGGTGTAATCAGCGAAACTTGTGCCGCTGTAGCCGCGCAGCACTCCGAACGGCAGGCCACTCGCACCCGCGACATACCTGGCCGCCATGCCTCCGTGACTGTGCTCCTCGATCTCAAGTGGCCGAGGCCACCCATGCTCCACCGCGTCGCGAAACCGGTGCAGTGAGCCCACGCCTGGGTTCCCACCCCAGGAGAAGATCAGCTTGCGGGCGCAGCCCGCACCGATCATCTGGTCGTACAGGACGTCGGGTGTCATCCGGACGAGGGTGAGATCCCGCCTGCCCTGCCGGATGATCTCGTGGCCTGCCGCGAACGGGATGAGATGCGTGAA
>CAMAWO010000112.1 GCA_945861925.1 Bifidobacterium breve
TGATGGGTGTTGATGAGCGTGCGCACCGGGGTCTGGGTGACCGCGGCGATCGCCTCCAGGTAGGCGGTCGTTCTGCGCGCTGTCGCGCAGGCATCGATGCTCACGACTCCCCGCCTGCCCACGAGGAAGCCCGTGTTGTTGATCCACCACGTGCCGTCGGCCTGCACGTATGCGAAAACCCCGTCGCTGATCTCGGTCGCCGTGCTCGTCGTCCAATTGCCAGCCGAGAAGGCTTCATTCGAGTGCGACATAATTCTCCAGACCCTCGTTTCCCTAAACGCTAGCCGATGATCGCAGCGCCCACAGGGCGACCGCCGAGGCAGCAGCAACATTCAGCGAGTCGACTCCCCCGGCCATCGGAATGCGAACCCTTAGGTCCGCTGATCCGATGGCCGCCGGTGATAGGCCATCACCCTCAGTGCCGAACACAAGGGCCAGTCGCTCCGGGGCTGACGTCGCAAAGACATCTAGGTCCACGGAGTCATCCCCCAGGCCGAGCGCTGCAATCACGAAGCCCTTCGATCGCAGGTCCTCGACCCCACCGTGCCAGTCGGTCATCCTCGTCCACGGAACGAGGAACACCGTTCCCATCGACACGCGGACGCTGCGGCGGTAGAGGGGGTCGGCGCACCGCGGGGAGACGAGCACGGCATGCGCGCCGAGGGCCGCCACGCTCCGGAAGATTGCCCCGACATTCGTATGGTCGACGATGTCCTCAAGCACCACCACTCGCACCGGGCCCTCACCGGAGCACACGCCGCCGATCAATTCGCCAACGGGCACAAGCGGAGGACGGTGCATGGCAGCGAGGGCTCCGCGGTGGAGATGAAAGCCGGTGATGGCGCGCAGGGTCTGCGCATCGGCGACGAACACCGGGACATCACCGTCAGCCCCTGCACCAACCTCGTCGAGGACTGAGCCGAGGTCCTCTAGCCACCGTTCCGCCATGAGGAAGGACCGTGGTCGGTGACCCGCACCAACCGCGATCCGGATGACCTCCGAGCTCTCCGCGATGTACAGGCCCATCGATGGCTCATGGCGCGACCGCAGAGCCACATCAGTGAGGCTCACATAGTCGGCGAGCCGTGCATCAGCCGGGTCGGTGATGCGGACGATACGCACGCGAGCGGACGCCTACCCGTCGGCGGACACGGAGGCGCTGACGGGAACTGGAGCCTCTTCAGCGGCGACCTCGTCCTCACCTGGCTCAATCTGCACCTTAGGCAAGATACGGTCGAGCCATCCCGGCAGCCACCAGTTGGCCTTGCCGAACATCGACATGAGCGACGGCACGAGGATGAGCCGCACGATGAATGCATCAATGATGACCGCGGATGCGAGAGCGATACCGAACAGCTTGATCGTCGAATCAGGCGTCGGGACGAATGCGAGGAACACGCTCGCCATAATCGCCGCTGCGATCATCACCACCCTGCCCGAGCCCGCTAGGCCTCGACGTACTGATGCTGCATTGTCGCCAGTCCGCGCCCACTCCTCCTGCATTCGCGAAACGAGGAATACCTGATAATCCATTGACAGGCCGAAGAGGATGGCGAACACCATGATCGGCAGGAAGGGCATGATCGGACCCGTCCCTGAGATCCCAAGTGGACCGGCGAGCCACCCCCACTGGAAGACCGCCACCGTGATGCCCATTGCGGCACCGAAGCTCAGCAGGCTCGTGACCGCGGCGGTGAGCGGGACGACAAGTGAGTGGAAGAGCAGGGTCAGCGCAAGGAAACCAAATCCAACGACGACGAGCAGGAAGATCGGCAGCGCTTCCGTGAGGACGGTCGTGAAGTCGCTCGTGATCGCCTGAGCTCCACCGACATAGATGCCCGCCCCTGTCGACTGCTCGAGCGCCGGGTCGACCTCGGTGCGAAGGCGGTCGAGGAGTTGCGTTGTCGCCTCATCTTGCGGGGCTGACGTTGGCACGACCATGATCGAGGCCACCGTTCCGTCCTCACTGAAGGACCCAGGATTGCCCGCGATCAATGGAAGCATTGCCGGAGTCGGGAGGGTGCCCGCCACACCATCCGCCGTTGCCAGTCCATTGACAATCGCGCCGTAGGCCTCCATATCGCGAGGCTGCCCCAACTTCACCGCCACGAAGAAGGGCCCATTCACGCCAGCCCCGAAGCCCTCGCTCATAAGGTCGAATGCAACTCTCCCAGGACTTCCGACCGCCTTGCCCGAATCATCGGAGAAACCCTGCCGCAGGCTGAAGAGCGGGATCGCAAGCACAAGCACAACGAGCAGCGAGATCGCTGCAGGGATAATGGGACGCCGTTGCAAGCCGCGTCCGTACTTTTCCCAGGCCACGCCTTCGGGGTGCACGACGCCGGGCTTCTTGCCCCACGGCATACGCAAACCCAGTGCCTTCGCGCCCAGCAGGCTGAGCAGCGCCGGCAGCATCCACAGCGCCGACAGCATGACCATGAGCACCGTGAGGGACGCTGCCACCGATAGTCCAACGAAGAAGTTGATTCGCAGGACGAAAAGGCCGAGCAGAGCGATGATGACGGTCCCACCAGCGAACAGGACTGCCCGGCCTGCGGTCGCCACGGCCTCCATCGCGGCATCCTTCGGCGCGTGGCCGGTGAGGACCGCCTGGCGGAATCGGTTCATGACGAACAGCGCGTAGTCGATGCCAACGCCAAGTCCGATCATCGCTGCCAGCGTCGGGGCAAAGGTCGCCACATCGAGGAAATTGGCGACCACGAGGATCGCCATTTGACCCATTGCCAGTCCGACGACTGCAACGACGATCGGCATGCCAGCCGCAATGATCGAGCCGAAGGCGATGAGGAGGATGACGATCGCTACAAGAATTCCGATACCCTCGCTACTAGGGGGCTCCTGGCCAGCGAAATCTAGGACCTGACCATTAGCACCCACTGCGATCTCGAACCCGTTGAGGGCCTTCACACCATCAAGGATGACCTTGGCATCCTGGGTTGGGATCTGGCCTCCGTCGGAGGAGAAGGAGACCGTGGCATAGGCGACTCGTCCATCAGGACTCACCGGCGACATCGCTTGCTGGGCCGCCTTGGATGCGTCGGTGAACGCAGCCCGCTGATCCTCCGGCATCGCCGCGAGGTCGGCCTCCGAGGGTCCGCCCTGCATCGGCGGGCATGCCTTGCCCAGCCCAGGGCCGAAGGGGGTCGATACGCAATCAACCGACGGAAGCGCTGCGATCGTGTCGAGCAACGGCTTCACCTTCGCAACCGCAGCCTCATCGACCGCCGTGCCACTTGCCGGTGACCACACCACCCGAGCAGAGGCACCCGTCGCAGCAACTGCATTCGGCAACTCCATCAGCAGGTCTTGGGCCGCCGTCGACTCGGTATCCGGAAGCTCGAACGAGTCGTTGAGCGTGCCGCCGACACCAACGCCAAGGCCCACCACCGCGATGAGCGCGACCAACCAAGAGATGAGCGCGATGACGGGGCGGCGTACTGCCCACGATGACAGGCCGGGCATGAGCACTCCTTGAGATGGGATATTTCGGCGCTGTTGCGCTCGAGGGAATGAACCTATCCGTCCATCTGAACGTCGTGCAAATCGAGTGCCTGCGACACGACTGCGAACGCAACCCCACCTTGATAGCCCCGGCGAAGAAGGTAGGCGACCAGTCGGCGCCGAGCGTGATCCCGGCTCGCGCTTCGCAGGGTTATGAGCTTGCGATCGATGAGCGCCCGTGCACGGACTAGTTCGTCTTCAGACGAAATTGACGCGAGCGCAGACTCGGCTAGCTCGTCGTTCACGCCCTTGTTCCGCAGCTCGCGGCGAAGCACCGATCTCGCTGCCCCTCGGGTCCGATGTCGTGAGGCCACCCACGACTCGGCGAACTCCGCGTCATTGACGAGCCCGACCTCCTCAAACCGGTCAAGGACGCACTCGATGACGTCGGCAGGGAATCCTCGGCCCGTCAGGTCCTCGCCAAGCTCATGACGGGTGCGTGCAGATGCGGTGAGCCGTCGCAGGACGATCGCTCTAGCTGCACTCTCGGAATTCGCCTCATGCTGCGGGTCGGCGAGCGAGTTGTCCGCCGATTCGTTTGACCGAGCTCGCTCGAACCTTCGAGAGGACCTGCCCATGACGACCCGATCCCTCGCCCGGTCTTAACTATCGATGGAAACGACCGCTGCCCGCTTTGACGCGGCGGACTCGGCGCGCTTGGCAGCCGCACCGGCGGACCCCACCGCAGACTCCGGCGGTTCCGAACGAGGCGCTTGCTCATCCGCCGGTGCATCGACCCGCGGGCCGATGCCCATGTGGTCCTTGATTCGCTTCTCGATGTCGTCGGCGAGATCGGGGTTGTCCTTGAGGAACGTGCGGGCATTCTCCTTGCCCTGGCCGAGCTGGTCGCTGTCGTAGGTATACCAAGCGCCGGATTTCTTCACGATGCCACAGTCGACGCCAAGGTCGATGAGCGAGCCCTCGCGGGAAATACCCTCCCCATAGAGGATGTCGAACTCGGCCTGCTTGAAGGGCGGCGCAACCTTGTTTTTCACGACCTTCACGCGGGTGCGGTTGCCAACCGCTTCGGTGCCACCCTTGAGAGTCTCGATTCGACGGACATCGAGGCGCACAGAGGCGTAGAACTTCAGTGCCTTGCCACCCGTTGTCGTCTCGGGCGAGCCGAACATCACGCCGATCTTCTCGCGAAGTTGATTGATGAAGATGCAGGTCGTGTTCGTGTTACTCAAAGCGCCGGCCATCTTGCGAAGGGCCTGGCTCATGAGCCTTGCCTGAAGTCCGACGTGGCTATCACCCATCTCGCCCTCGATCTCTGCTCGGGGCACGAGCGCTGCTACCGAGTCGATCACGATGAGGTCTAGGGCGCCAGATCGAACGAGGGTGTCGGTGATCTCGAGGGCCTGCTCGCCGGTATCGGGCTGAGACACATAGAGGCTGTCAAGGTCGATGCCGAGGCGCGAGGCATAGTCGGGATCGAGCGCATGTTCCGCGTCGATGAAGGCGGCGAGACCGCCAGCCTTCTGAACGCTCGCGATGGCATGCAGTGCCAGTGTGGTCTTGCCCGATGACTCCGGGCCGTAGATCTCAACGATCCGTCCGCGGGGCAGACCGCCGATTCCGAGCGCGACGTCAAGGGCGATGGACCCGGTCGGGATGACATCCATCGGAGCGCGACCCTCCTCACCGAGGCGCATGATCGAGCCCTTGCCGAATTGGCGTTCGATCTGAGCGAGTGCAGAGTCCAATGCCTTCTCGCGGTCGTTGGCGGCGCTTGCCATGTCGTCTCCTTGAGTCAATTCGAATGTTGGTACCCAGAACGTATGCCGACCCTGTGACAGTGGCGAAGAAGCTGATCCCAATCTGTGGACAGCAACCAGACCGATGTCGTGCCATCAACCTATATCGAACGCCTGTTCGAATCTATCCGACACGCCGACGAGTCACCGAATGTCCCGTCAGGCCCGCGCCCAGGGGGAGTTCAGACCCTCGGGGACGTTCGCCGCGAGGATGGCAGTGAGACCCAAATGCCAAGGCCAATGAGCGGCAGGAGCGCAGCGGCGCAGAGCACACCGTAGGAACTTGCGAGCACGATGAGCCCAGCCAGCGCACCCCCGACTGCCCCCGCCGCATTCATCACGACATCCGATAGTCCTTGGACTGATGGACGATCCGGCGCTGCCACCTCGTCGGTAACGAGTGTCGAACCCGCAATGAGCGTGCACGACCAACCGAGTCCGAGGAGGAACAACCCGACACCGAGAAGGATGACGTCATCACCCGGAGCGATCCCGGCAAGTACGCAGGCGACCGTAAGGATCCCGATGCCCATGACGATCACCGGCACCCGTCCGACTCGGTCCACCGTCCAACCAACGAGTGGCGACAGTGCATACATTCCAGCCACGTGGACGCTGATGACGAGACCGATGAGCCTTAGCGATACATCGACATGAGCCATGTGCACCGGCGTCATGACCATAACCATGACCATCACGACGTGACCGATCGCGATCACCCCGATCCCAAGGACCGCACGTGGCCTGCCGGAGAGGTGCCCGATCCCGTCGCGCAATCGCGGCTTGGGTTTCTCGTCCGCGGTCCCCCGTCGCCGCTCGACCAACATGAGGTAGGGATCCGGCCGAAGGAACACGAAGAGCACGAGCGCCGCGAGCCCGAGGGCGACCAGGCACACGACATACGGCCCGGCGAGTTGCGGAAGACCGAGTGCGAGACCGAGAGCCCCCGAGGCATCAAGGAGATTTGGACCGAGCACCGCACCGATGGTCCCGGCCCAGACGACGAGCGACAGTGCCCGGGCCCGGTGATCGTCGTGAGCGAGGTCGGTAGCGGCGTATCGCGCCTGATATCCGGAAGCCGACGCGACTCCAACCATGACGCAGCCGATCAGGATGAGCGGGAGGCTTCGCTGTTCTGCCCCTAGGATCACGACGACGGCTCCGACTGCACCGATCCCGTATCCCGTCGCGAGAGCAGCTCGACGGCCATGGGACAGGGCGATTCGCGCAAGCGGCAGGGCAAGAAGGGCAGCGCCCAGCACCCCGGCCGTCTGGGCGAATCCGGCGGCACCCTCGGAGTCGGCGATGGACGCCGCAAGGAGGGACCCGGCCGGGATTGCGCCCGCGACAGCGATGCCCCCAAGCACCGACCCGGTGGAGAGCACCCGTAGCGCGTTGCGCTGGGCGCCTTCCACCATCGTTGGCGCGACGTAAACGGTGGTCATCCCGGGCCTCCAGCAGAATCGGGCGAACCCTGCCCTCCGTGCGGCCCATGGGTGAGCCGAGCATCGAGAGCCGCCATCACGGCCGCATCATCCTTCGGCAGTCCGAGCGCATCAAACGCTGCGATGAGCACGTTGACGTCGACCGTCCAGTCGGCGTAGTCGACGAGCACCGCCCGCCGGTGTCCGTAGAGGTCGTTTAGGTCGGCGACGGCTGACGACATCCACTCCCGAGTCGTGCCGAGCACCTCCAACGCCTGGTCATTGCCTGGCCACCATCCACTGCGGGCCGCATCCGCGGGATCCCGAACATTCATGAGGTAGGTCAGACCGGGGAACAATTGGCCGAGGAAGACCAGGTACTCGAGGAGGAGGTCGTAGGTGGCGAAGTGACCCGGCTCGTAGCGAACTTCCTTGAAACCGATGACTCGGGTGCCGCGGCTGGGTCGCAGGATGAACTCGACGACATGTCGGCGCAGGTCGGCGAGCACGGCCGAAGGGTCAAGTCGCGCCGATCCGAACCAGGGATGGTCAGGCCGGCCAGCATGGTGGCGGTCAGCGGTCTCAGCAACCGACTGGAGGTACGCGCGCAGTCCCCGCATGGCCCCGTAGTTCTCGCCGCGCACCACGACTCCCGGGAGGGCATTGAGGGCCGATTGGATCGCGGTGCTGCCAGTCCGTCCGTACGTCACGACAGTGAGGTACGACAACTCCAGCTCACGCTGCCTTTCACGCCCGAACATGCCCTGACAATAACGTCACCGTAGGCAGGGCGGGATCGGATGCCGGGGATCATCGGAGCCAGGGCGGCACCTCAACGACCGTGCACACCGCCCGCCAGATCTCCTTGGTGTCGATGCCGCGCTCGATTGCCTCCACCGCCGTGCATCCCAAGGGAGACAGGACGACATCGCGGGCCCACGATTGCGAATAGCCTAGGCCGTGGACCTCGTCCATCCGTTCCCAGAAATCGGTCAACCGCATCGTCGCCCCCCACCTCGACGACCGGCAAAAGGAATGTGTCGCGCGGAAGGCCCGTTGATGTTGTCGCGTGCCTAGTTCGCGTGCACAGCGAGACGAGGGTGCTCCGCCTCGACGAGGTGATTCGTGACCGAGTGCATTACATCCGAGAGCGGGACATCGAGAGCGCCGCAGATCGCGGCAAGCAACTCACTTGAGGCCTCCTTCTGGCCTCGTTCAACCTCAGAGAGGTAGCCGAGGGACACGGCGGCGGCCGCGGACACATCACGCAGTGTGCGCCCCTGATCTTGCCGCCGGCGACGTAGTTCATCACCAATGACATGCCGAAGAACGATCATCGAACGGCCTCCCTTCCATACATTCGTTCACACGCTATCCCGGCAGGCTGACATGCGCCACATCGGGAGCAGATTTCCTACTCAACGATGACGTCAACACCGGTGACACCCGCCATTATTCCGACGTGCCACTCGATGTCTCCCCCGTTCTTGGGGCTGCATCACGAACGACGCACTCGATATCCGTGAGGCATGCCTCGACTGCTCCACTTCTGATCTCTTCACGATTGCCCGACAGTCCCAGAAGTCGCGCCTGCGTTCGTCCTGTTCGGGCATTGTGGACCGCGATCCACACCGTTCCGGGCGACTGACCATCCAGCCACTCGGGGCCCGCCACACCCGTCGTGCCGACTCCAATATCCGAGCCGAGCACCCGCGTAGCCCCGATGGCCATGCCCACCGCGACCGACTCGCTGACAACATGCGTGAGGAGCCGCTCGTCGATGCCCAGAACTGTGCCCTTCAGGTCGGTCGCGTAGGCCACGACACCGCCCCTGAAAACCGCCGAGCATCCTGGGACCTCGGCGATCGTCGAGGCGAGCAGCCCCGCAGTGAGCGACTCCGCGGTCGCGAGGGTCATTCCGTGCTCGCGGAGCAGGTGGATGACGCCGTCAGCCGAACTCAACGCACCGCGCCGTCGTCCGTGATGATTCCCGGGGCTACCGACCGAAGTCGAAGCGCACGCACGAGGTAGTCGATTCCCGTGACGAGGGTCAGGGCAACGGCGGCGCCCATGACCAGGCTGCTCACCGCACCCCACCAGGGCAATCCCGGAACGACGACAAGAACCATCGTGATCGCGATGGTCTGGACCACCGTCTTGAGCTTGCCACCCCTGCTGGCTGGGATCACCCCGTGCTCGATCACCCACATGCGGAGCAGGCTCACCCCAATTTCGCGCACAAGGATCACGATCGTCACCCACCAAGGCAGATCTCCGAGGATGGACAGACCAATGAGCGCGGACCCGACGAGCGCCTTGTCAGCGAGTGGATCGGCGAGCTTCCCAAAGTTCGTTACCTGACCGAATTTGCGCGCCACCGCTCCGTCGATGAGGTCCGTAATCGACGCCATGACGAAGACAAGTGCCGCACTGTCGCGGGCGATTCCGGCTCCACCATCGTCCGAGAACAGGAGCAGCACCATGACCGGCACGCACAGCAGGCGCAACATCGTGAGGGCATTGGGGAGGTTCAGGACGGGCGCAATGCTCGCCGAGTTTCCCGTCGGGTCAAGTTGGACGGGCTTCACGACCGTTTCGCGATCAGATCGACTCCGTCGGTGTCGACGACGATGGCGGTGATGAATTCACCCACCGCTGCGTCTGATGGCTGCTCAAGGGCGAGGACTGTCGCTCCATCGTCCGGGCCCTGATGGCCCGCGCGCCCCATCGCGATCCAGTCGCCTGCATCGTCTCGCTCGATCGTCTCGACGAGCACGATCACGGGCTCACCAATTCGGTCCTCGGCTCGTTGCGCCATCAGCTCTTCGACGAGCGCGGTGATGGATTCGACCCGTTCCCGGATAACCTCCTCGTCCACCTTGTTCGCAAGGCCCACCGCCTCAGTGCCATCCTCGTCGCTGTAGCCGAACACGCCGACGGCATCAAGCCGGGCGTCGACGAGAAAAGCGGCGAGCTCACCAAGGTCCTCCGGGGTCTCGCCCGGGAACCCGACGATGATGTTGCTCCTGATACCCGCTCGTGGGTCGAGTTCGCGGATCGTGGAGATGAGGCCGAGGAACTCCTCGCGCCCGCCAAACCGCCGCATGCGCCGCAGCACCGAGGGGCTCGCATGCTGGAATGAAAGGTCGTAGTAGGGGGCCACCACCTCTGTTCGCGCGATCACCTGAAGCAGGCCGGGCCGAACCTCCGCTGGCTGCAAGTAGGCGACGCGAATTCGGCCAACGCCGGTGCCCTCACCTATTGCAGGCAACAGGGTCTCGAGCAGTCTGAGATCGCCGAGGTCCTTGCCATATGACGTCGAGTTCTCACTCACGAGGACGATCTCCTTGACACCCTCGCTGACGAGCCAGGTGATCTCGGCGACGACATCGGCCGGCGGCCGTGAGATGAAGGAGCCGCGAAAGGATGGGATCGCACAAAATGTGCACCGGCGATCACAGCCCGAAGCCAGCTTGACCGGTGCTACCGGACTACCGTCAAGTCTGCGACGAAGCACCGGCGGCGACCACCCGGCCGGCAGTTCCTCACTGGCTCCATGACCGGGTATCGACGTCGCGGCGGCAGAACGCTCGACCGGTGAAATCGCCAACAGCTGGCGACGGTCACTAGGGACATGCGGCACATGCACCTCCCCCGCCACGATTCGGGTGAGTCGCTCGGCGATCTCGGGGTAGTCATCGAACCCGAGGACGGCATCTGCCTCGGGGAGTTCTGCAGCGAGGTCCCGGCCGTACCGCTCGCTGAGGCAACCGACCGCAACCACCGCGCGCGGTCCGCCGGATACCTGCTTGAGATCAGCGGCCGCGAGAACCGCGTCAATCGAGTCCTTCTTCGCGACCTCCACGAAACCGCAGGTGTTCACGAGCACCGCCGACGCATGGCTTGGGTCGTCGACGAGTTCCCAGCCCGCCGCCGAGAGTCGTCCGGCGAGTTCCTCGGAGTCGACCTCGTTTCGGGCACAGCCCAATGTGACGATGGAGACGGT
>CAMAWO010000113.1 GCA_945861925.1 Bifidobacterium breve
ATAAGTACGCCGTCTACTGCGAAGAACCATTCCGGACCTATCGGGTCGTGGCGCTCTCCGGCATGCCCGGGGTTCCGCCGCGCGTCGTTGACGACAAGGTGTACCCCTCATTGGACGAGGCCTACCATGCGGTCTTCCTGCGGCGGGTCAATGATTTGCGAGCATCATGAGCGGAGTTGAGTAACGATGGCAACGACAACGATCACCGGCTACACCGACAAGGTGAGTGTCGCGCCCGGTGGGGAGATCACCTTCCACATCAGCGTCGAGAATGCCGAGTCGGCGCACGTCGAGATCGTCCGACTCATCCATGGCGACGAGCACCCGGATGGTCCTGGCTTCATCGAGGAGGTCCTCGCGAGCAGCATCTCGGGGGCCCATCCGGTGAGCAAGCAGTTCGTCGACGTCGGCAACGCGGTCGTTATTGATGACCCGGCTGAGCGCCTCGCCCTCACCGGACCGATGACCCTGCATGCCTACGTCTTTCCGACCACGCCAGCCAAGGGCCGTCAGGTGATCCTCGGACGGTTCTCCCTCACCGAGACTGCCGGCTACGCCCTGGGGATCAACGGAGAGGGGCGGCTCACATTCTGGGTTGGGGATGGCTCGGACACTGACGAGATCACTTCTCCGGTACCACTGATGCACCACACCTGGTACTTCGTTTCCGCCTCGTACGATCCAAGGTCTGGCAAGGCCCTCCTGCACCAGGAGGCAGTCGTGGGGCCCTACAACGGGCGCCTTGGCAAGGTAGCACCCTTCGACCATCGCAGTTCGGTTGAGCAGAAACTGCGAATCAAGCCGAAGAGTGCGACCACGCCGTTCATGTGGGCCGCGGCCGCGAATGCTGCTCCAATACGGGGTGCCTACAAGGACTTCGTCTACAACGGCAAGATCGACAGGAGTGGGGTCTTCGATCGAGCGCTCACCCTCGACGAGATGAAGGCGGTCCACGCGGGTCAGCAGTTGAGCCCCGGGCCGCTGGCTTTCTGGGATACCGCCGAGGGCTACGGGCCTGACGGTATTGACGACGTCGTCCGCGATACGACTCCGAGTGGACTGAACGGACGCGGGGTTCAGCGGCCAGTCAGGGCAATGACGGGTTACAACTGGAGTGGCAAGCACGATGACTGGCGAGTTGCTCCCGAGGAGTACGGGGCGATCGCCTTTCACGACGATGCTGTCGTCGATTGCGAATGGGAGCCAACGGTCACTTGGACCGTCCCAGAGGGAACGCGCAGCGGTGCCTATGCAGCGCGGGTCACGATCGGTGACGTCGAGGATCACATCACCTTCTTCATCCGACCAACCAAGGCCACCGCCCCGATCCTTTATCTCATGCCAACGAACTCCTATCTCGCCTACGCCAACGAGATGATCGTCCATCACGTACCCGTTGGGCAGGCGATCCTTGCTCACCCGGCGGTGCTGACGGAGGCGGAAGCCGACTATTTCCAGGATCCTCGCTACGGCCGGTCGACATATGACCATCACTCGGACGGGGCAGGGGTGTGCTTCGCGTCGTGGAAACGTCCAATCCTCAACATGCGCCCGAAATGGCGGTCCTCGGCCATCGGTACAACGTGGCAGTTTCCGCGCGATCTGTCACTCATTGCCTGGCTTGAGAGTCAGGGCTACGACTACGACGTTGCTACCGATCACGACCTGTCTGAGCAGGGCATCGACCTCCTCAAGCAGTACTCGGTGGTGCTCACCGGATCGCATCCTGAGTACTGGCATGAGGCCGGGCTGAACGACCTCGAGGACTATCTTGCCGAGGGCGGTCGGCTCATGTACCTGGGCGGCAACGGCTTCTATTGGGTCATCTCGTATCGGGATGGCGAGCCTGAGTTGATGGAGGTACGTAAGGGCGAGGCAGGTATGCGGGCCTGGCAGTCCGAGCCGGGCGAGTACTACCACCAGACGTCAGCGGAGCGTGGTGGCATCTGGCGGAACCGCGCGCGACCGCCACAGAAACTCACCGGTGTGGGCTTCACGACCCAGGGCTTTGACGAGTGCCACCCGTACGTGCGAATGCCCGACAGCTATCACAAGTCAGTAGCGTGGATTTTCGACGGCGTTGAGGGCGAAGTGTTCGGTGATTTCGGGCTCGCCCTCGGTGGGGCAGCGGGCCTTGAAACTGAGCGCTACGACCTTGAACTCGGGACGCCTCCGCACACGAAACTGCTTGCGTCATCGACGAGTTGGTCCGATAACTACGCAGGCGTCGTTGAGGACATCCTCTTCAATCACCCGGGCACACTCGGAACCCAGAGCCCAACTGTGCGCGCCGACATGACCTACTTCACCACAGCGAACAATGGCGGTGTGTTTTCGACGGGATCGATCGCTTGGATGAGCGCGCTCCCCTGTTTCAACTACACAAACAACGTCTCACAGATCATGAAGAACGTGCTCGACGCCTTCAGTAAGCCCGGCGCCCTCCCCGGAGGAGCCTGGGACCAAGAGGAGAAGTCGTGGACCTGAGGGGAGTGGCATGACGACCGGGTACGTGTGGCATGAGTTGTATGGCTGGCATGACACGGGCACCTACGCGGGGCTGTTACCAGCAAGCCTGACGAGCCAGCCGTACCAGCATTTCGAGTCCCCGGAGTCCAAGCAGCGATTCCACTCCCTCGTCGAAGTGTCCGGCCTCATGCGTCACCTCACACGCATCACCCCAAAGTTTGCGACAGACGAGGACATCCTGCGTGTCCATACCCCTGAGCACCTCGCTCGAATCAAGGCCGAAAGCGCCCATCTGAAGGGTGGTGATGCGGGCGACGGCACATCACCCTTTGGTCATCAAGGGTTTGAGATCGCGGCCCTCGCCGCGGGCGGATCCATTGCCGCTCTCAACGCAGTCCTTGACGGCACGGTCATCAATGCCTACGCCCTCGTCCGGCCTCCTGGGCATCACGCCCGACCGGAAACCGGTATGGGTTTTTGCATCTTCGCGAATGCCAGCATCGCCATCAGGCACGCTCAGGCGAACAACCCCGCTCTGCGCGTCGCGACCGTCGACTGGGACGTTCATCACGGCAATGGAACGCAAGCCGCGTTTGCCGCCGACCCAAGCGTCCTGACCATCTCCCTTCACCAGGATGATCTCTTCCCACGGGGCAGCGGTGCGGTGTCCGAGCGAGGTGAGGGGGACGGTGATGGGTTTGCCATCAACGTCCCACTTCCCGCCGGCACCGGCAACGGCGGATACCTCCACGCCATGCGTGAGGTCGTCGTGCCTGCGCTTCGCCGATTCAAGCCCGATGTCATCGTCGTGCCCTCCGGCTTCGATGCGAGTTGCTACGACCCACTCGGACGGATGTCGGTGACCGCATCGGGATACCGTGCGATGACGAGAGTCCTCATGGATGTCGCGGACGAGGTCTGTGCCGGTCGGATCATGATGACCCACGAGGGCGGATACTCACCGACCTACGTACCGTTGTGCGGGGTGACCGTGCTGTCGGAGATGTCGGGGGTCGACGTCGACGTGGTTTCGGAGATCTACGCCGGCTTCGACACGATGCCAGAGCACACTCTCAAGCCATGGCAGGCCGATGTGGTGCAGGCCGTTCGACAGGAGCATGGTCTTACCTAGCGCCGATATCGCGTCAAGGTGTGCGAGTCGCTTCTGCGTCGCATGCAGCGTCATGAAAGGATCGACCCATGACCACTACTGCAACACTGCATACGACCCTTGGTGACATCACCATTAACCTCTTCGAGGATCAGGCCCCCAAGACTGTCCGAAACTTCACCGGGCTTGCTGATGGCAGCCAGGAGTGGACAAACCCCAAGTCCAACGCGACGAGCAGTCAACCGCTGTACGACGGCACCGTCTTCCACCGCGTGATCGCAAAGTTCATGATTCAAGGCGGCGATCCCCTCGGCACCGGCACCGGTGGCCCGGGCTACAAGTTCGATGACGAGTTCCATGGCGAACTCAACTTCGATCGGCCCTACCTGCTTGCCATGGCGAACTCGGGACCGAAGACCAACGGCTCACAGTTCTTTATCACCGTGACGCCGACCCCCCATCTCAATCGCAAGCACACAATTTTCGGTGAGGTTGCAGACCAAGAGTCCCGCGACGTCGTTGATGCGATCGCAGCGGTGGCTACTGGGGCCCAGGATCGTCCGAAGGAGAACGTCGTCATCAACTCGGTGACGATCACGCGCGACTAGTGCCTCAGTGACCGACCAGCAGGGAACTCAGGTGCCGGTGTGCTACCGGCACTCGGATCGGATCAGCTACATCAGTTGCACCCGGTGCGGACGTCCGGTATGCCCAGAATGCATGGTCGCTGCACCGGTCGGATTCCAATGCCGTGCTTGTGTTGCGAGCGCGGCGAGTGAGACTGTCACCCCGACCACGGTGGCTGGGGGTCAGTACATTGCCAAGCCATCGGTGACCTATGCCCTCATCGGGATCAACCTTGCACTGTTCCTCCTTCAATACATCGGTGGGATAAACGAGGTTGCTGGCGACTGGGGGATGTGGCCGGTCGGAATCGCGGTTGGTGGTGAGTGGTGGCGACTCCTCACCGGCGCCTTCCTGCACGGCTCACTCCTGCACATTGCCTTCAACATGTACATCCTGTTCGCCCTCGGCCCGACACTCGAGCGCGTCCTCGGACATGGTCGGTACCTCCTGCTCTACGTCCTAGCCGCACTCGGGGGCGGGGTTGCGTCCTACGCCTTCTCCGACATGCGCACCGTCTCGGTGGGTGCCAGCGGAGCAATCTTTGGACTCATGGCCGCACTCATTGTTGCCGGACGCAGGCTGAGATACGACATTAAGCAGGTGGTCATCCTGCTCGGCATCAACATTGTCATCGGCTTCATGGCCCCCAACGTCGACTGGCGGGCGCACCTCGGTGGCCTCGTCACCGGCGCGGCAGTCGCGGCCGTGCTCGTGTATGCGCCTCGAGCCCACCGGAACCTGTGGCAGACCCTCGGCGTGCTCAGCATCCTCGGCGTGCTCATTGTGGCAACCATGTGGCGTACTGCCCAGATCATGGAATTCGTATCGCCATTCGGGGTCGTCCTGAACACTTGAGGCGGACGCCTCGTCCACAGGTTATCCCCCGTTGGGGACAATTACACGTGTGTCATTAGACCCAGCGGGTCGACAGACCGAATCCCACACCGATGAAGGAGAAACCAATGCCGACGTTGATGAGCGGACTCAGGTCCTTCATCACCGGAATCTGCCCACCGGCGATGTAATACACGACGATGTAGGCGAGGCCGATGACGAAGCAGGCGACCATGGTCGGGGCCAGCCACGAGGGTGATCCGAGGCGGGCCACCTTCCGCTCACCCTTTGTCTGCTCCGGGGTGTAGCGAGTTTCCTTCTTGCGACCCTTGGACTCGGGCACAGTACACACTCCTGAAGCTCACGCGCCCCAAGGCTTCGACTCAGGACACAGATGGACGTCTCCAGCGTAGATTACCGGTGTGCCCCGAATCCTCGTCGTCGACAACTACGACTCCTTCGTTTTCAACCTGGTGCAGTACCTTGCGCAACTAGGGGCCGAGATCGAGGTGCGTCGAAATGACGCGATAACGACCCAAGAGGCAGCAACCTTCGACGGCATCCTCCTATCGCCAGGGCCTGGGACTCCTGAGGCTGCGGGAGCCTGCATGGACATCGTTGGCGAGTGCAGTGCAGGGACGCCCATCTTCGGTGTCTGCCTAGGCCATCAGGCCATCGCGGCGGCATTCGGAGCGACCGTCTCACGGGCACCTGAACTCCTGCACGGTAAGACCTCACTCGTCCACCATCAAGGACTAGGGGTGCTCGCGGGGCTTCCCGACCCATTCATTGCGACTCGCTACCACTCACTCGCCGTCGAACCAAGCACGGTACCCGCGGAGCTTGAGGTGACAGGCACCACCGAGTCAGGGGTCATCATGGCCATCCGGCATCGCAGCCTCACCGTTGAAGGGGTGCAGTTCCACCCAGAGTCAGTTCTGACCGAGGGTGGTCACCGGATGCTCGCGAACTGGCTCGAGGTGTGCGGCGATGAGCACGCCGTCGCGAGGAGTGCCGGTCTAGCCCCCGTGGTGACACGCGCTACCTAGGCTGAGGTTAGGGGCTAGCAACCGGCGTTGGGACCGGTGTCGGCTCGGGTGTCGGAACCACCGGAGCGGTTGGCTGGGGTGCCGGAGCAAAGTCGTCGGGACCCGGGCCGGTGGTGGGCGTGACGGGCAGCGGTGCGGTCACGACCGTGATCGTTACGAGTGCCCCCCTCGCCAGTTGCCCACCGGGAAGAGGTGCCTGATCGATGACAGTGCCTTCGATGAAATCAGCTGACTCCTGATACACCACCTGGACCGTAAAGCCCGCCTGAACGATATCGCTGCGAGCTTGCTCCTCACTCGCACCAATAAGGTCAGGGACAACGAGGTTGCCTGTCGAGATCGTGATGGAGACGGCGGTGCCAGCATCGACGGCGGAGCCTTCTGCTGGGTCTTGGTCGAGCACGTAGCCGGGTGGCTGCTCAGAGTCCTCCTGCTTGATCTCGCCGAGTTGGAGGTTGGCATCACTGAGGGCTAGTCGGGCTGACTCGATCGAGGTGAGTCCGACGAGCTGTGGCACTGTCGCCTGCTCCTGCCCGCCACTCACCGTGACATTAATCGCCTGACCCTGCTCGAGCATCTCGCCGAAGGCCGGCTGCTGAGCGATGATCGTTCCGTCCGGGCGATCGGAGAGCTCGGGCGTCTGAGCGCCGAGTTGCAAGCCCACCTCGGCGAGCACCGTGGAGGCAGCCTGAACGGTGAGGCCATCGAGGTTCGGAACTTGCACCCGCTTGCCGCCGCCACCGCCGAAGAGGAACTGAGAGATGACGACAGCACCCACGATGGCGGCAATCACGGCGAGGCCGCTCACCGCCCAGAAACCGATGCCACGGCCTCGAACATTCGAGTTGCCTTGAGCCGATCTACGCGCGCGGTCGTGGCCGCTGAGGCCAGCCGCCTCAATGAGCGGCATCGCCTGGGTCTGGCCCAGTGAGATGGTTTGGACTGGCGCCGTCATCGGGGATCCGGCAATGCATCGATTGACAGCCGCCCGGAACTCGGCGGCCGACTGATAGCGATCATCTGCACGCTTTGCCAGCGAGTGCATGACAACCGCATCAACATCGAGCGACACCCCATTATCGATCTGTGACGGGGGGGTTGGCATCTCCGAGACATGCTGGTACGCGATGGCGACGGCGGAATCTCCAGTGAAGGGAGGTCTTCCGGTGAGCAATTCAAACAGCAGGACCCCGGTTGAGTAGAGGTCACTGCGCGCATCGACGACCTCGCCACGTGCCTGCTCAGGCGACAGGTATTGCGCGGTGCCCATCACCGCTGAGGTGCCAGTCATGCTGCTCTGGGCCTCGTTGATCGCGCGGGCGATTCCGAAGTCCATGACCTTCACGTCGCCCGTGCGGGTGAGCATGACGTTCGCTGGCTTGATATCGCGATGGACGATGCCGTGCCGATGTGCGTAATCAAGGGCCGAGAGGACACCCGCAGTGATCTCGAGTGCCCGCTCGGGAAGCAGGCGACGACCACTAGCGAGGAGCTGACGCAGGGTCATGCCGTCGACGTATTCCATGACGATGTACGGGACGATGACGGAAGGCGAGGTGTCGGTCGCGGCGAGAGTGTCCTCGCCGGTGTCATAGACCGCGACGATGTTCGGATGGTTGAGGGCTGCCGCTGATTGCGCCTCCCGCCGAAATCGGGCCTGAAAGGAGGGATCGCGAGCGAGATCAGGGCGCAGGATCTTTACCGCGATACGACGGCCAAGGCGAAGATCGCGTCCCTCGTGCACCTCAGCCATCCCGCCACGGCCGATGACGTCGCCGATCTGGTACCGGTCGCCCAGCATGCGGGCCGACTCGTCCGTCACGATGCCTCCACCTCAGGTTGATCCTCGAACGGATCGTCGCACATCATCTCAGAACCGCCTCAATAACGTCTCGTGCAATTGGCGCGGCGAGCAGGTTTCCGCTCACCTCGGCGACCCCGGATTCCTCAATCATCACCGCAACGGCAACCTTGGGTGCGTTCGCAGGGGCGAAGGCGACGAACCAGGCGATGGAGGGACGATCATTACCGGTCTGCGCGGTCCCGGTCTTGCCTGCAACGCTCACACCATTGATCCGGACATTCGACCCGGTCCCCTTCTCAACGGCCCTGATCATCATCTCGGTGAGCGAGGCTGCGTTCCCGGAGGTCATCGCCTGTTCAAAGACCTCGGGCTCGGTGGTCTTAAGGACGGCGAGATCAGGTGCGCGAATCTCTTGGACGAGGAAGGGCCGCATGACGGTGCCGCCATTCGCAATGCCCGCGCCCACCATGGCCATTTGCAGTGCTGTGGCCCGAACATCGAACTGCCCGATGGCACTCAATGCCGTCTGCGGCGGATCGGGCTCCTGCGGGAAGCGCGAGGTCGCGGCACGCAGGGGGATCTCAAACCCCGTGCCAAAGCCCATGAGTTCGGCCTGCTGACGCAGGGCGTCGGCGCCGAGTTCATTGCCGAGCCAAGCGAACGCGGTGTTACATGAGACAGCAAGTGCTTCGCTCAGCGTGAGTTTCCCCCCGGGCGCGCAGGGACCCCGGTTCCAGTTCCGCAAATCAGTACTTGTCTGCGGAAGTCGGTAGGTCGCAGGGCCGGGGAGAACGGATTCAGCGGTGAACTTGCCTGAGGCTAAGGCGGCCGCGGCCGTGACGAGCTTGAAGGTCGAACCCGGTGGATTGAGTGACACGATAGGTCGGTTGAGGAGGGGCTTCTTGGGATCGGCCTTCAACGCCGCGTAGTAAGCGCGGATCTCCGCTGGGTCGTGGCTCGATAGCACGCCTGGGTCGAAGGACGGGGTCTGGGCTGAGACAAGAATTCTCCCCGTCGAGGGCTCGATGGCAACCACTGCGCCGACCTTGCCCCGCAGTCCGTCGAAAGCGGCCCGCTGCGCGCGATCATCGATCGTCGTCTCGACCGCGCCGCCGAGTGGTTGGCGACCGGCGAAGAGTTGCTCAGTCCGCTCAATGAAGAACAGGTCGGACTTGCCGTTGAGGACCCGGTTCTCCTGTCGCTCAAGACCCGTCGCCCCGTAGACGATCGAGTAGAAACCGGTGACGGGGGCATAGAGAGGACCGTCCGAGTAGGTCCTGAGGTAGCGAAGTGTGTCGCCGGTCTCGACGGAGCGAGCCACCGCATCCGAGCCGACGAGGATCGGCCCACGCTCGCGGTCGTACTCTTCGAGGAGGACTCGCTGATTGCCGGGACGATCTCGATAGTCACCGACGCGGACGAACTGGATAATCGTGACGTTGACGAGGAGAGCGATGAACAGCAACGTAAAAACGAGCGCAGTGCGGAGAATAGGACGAGTCATATGCGGCGCACGACCTGCGTGAGGGCCTCGTCCGGAGTCGTCTCTGCGACATCAGGTCGACGTGCTCGATCGGAAATGCGAAGCAGGAGGGCGATGATGACCCAGTTCGCGATGAGCGACGAACCGCCGTAGGAGAGAAATGGCGTCGTGAGGCCGGTGAGGGGGATGAGCTTGGTGACCCCGCCGACGATGACGAACACCTGCAGGGCGAGGGTGATCGACAGACCCACGGCGAGCAGTTGCCCGAAACTGTCGCGAACCGAGATGGCAATGCGGAACCCGCGTTCGACCACAAGGGCGTAGAGAAGGAGGAGGGCGAAGACGCCGGTGAGCCCGAGCTCCTCACCGATGGCCGCGACAATAAAGTCTGTGTTCGCGAATGGCACGAAGTTGGGGAATCCCTGGCCGAGGCCGGCGCCGAAGATTCCGCCGTTCGCGAGTCCGTATAAGGACTGCACGATCTGGTAGCCGGAGTCATCGGCATAGGCCCAAGGATCGATCCAAATCGTTACCCGTGCCCGGACGTGGCCGAACATCAGGTACGAGAGCCCAGCACCAATCGCGAAGAGGAGTCCGCCGAGCACCAGCCATGACCGACGCTGGGTGGCGATGTAGAGCATGAACACGAACAGGCCAAAGAAGAGCAGCGAGGTGCCGAGATCGCGCTGGAAGACAAGCACGCCGAGCGAGACGCCCCAGGCGATAGCGATGGGTCCGAGGTCTTTCAGCCGTGGGAACCCGAGTCCGAGGAACTTTGATCGGACGAGGCTGAGCGAATCACGCTTCTCCATCAGGTACCCGGCGAAGAACACCGTGAGGAGGATTTTGGAGATTTCCGCCGGTTGGAGGGAGAAGCCACCGACCCTGATCCACAGGGTGGCACCGTTCACCGTGGTGCCGATGACCGGGGCAAGGGGGAGGACAAGAAGGACGAGGCCGAGGAGACCGAATGTGTAGGTGAAGCGCTGCAGGCGTCGATGGTCGGGAACGAGGATGAGTACCGCAATGAACAAAACGACCGCGACGGAGAACCAGGTGAGTTGGGCATAGACGTCGGGTGTCGGGAGCGGGGCGTCATTCCGCTCTGCCCGCAGCGCAGTCGCGACGTCGATCCTATAAATCATCACGAGGCCGAGAATCGTGAGGAGGGTGGCAACGGGGAGCAGGATCGGATCGGCGTAGGTGGCACGACGGCGCAGGGTGACGTGCATCGCCAGGGAAAGGATCGCCACGACGCCGATGGTGATCCACAGTCGC
>CAMAWO010000114.1 GCA_945861925.1 Bifidobacterium breve
CGCGGGCGTTGTTCAGCTTCCCGAGACTCACCTGCTCGGCCGTGATGATGCCCTCATCCTTGAGCCGGCCGAGGTGGAGGGCGAGGAGCATTCCCTTGCCAAGTTCGAGGGCCATATCGGCAAACTTCCGCTGGGTCAGCTGGAACCCGGCGATGGGTCGGCCGAATTGCTCACGGTCGAGCGCGTAGCTGATGGCGGTCTCGAGGCAGTCTCGCGCTGCTCCAAGGGCGCCGAAGGCGATGCCGAATCGGGCCTCGTTCAGGCAGGAGAGCGGCCCGCGCAGGCCGCGAACTCCGGGGAGCATCGCGCTCTTCGGCAGTCGGACATCGGTGAAGACGAGTTCGCTTGTGACGGAGGCGCGCAGCGACAATTTCTTATGAATTTCGTTCGCGACGAAGCCGGGGGTCGCCGTCGGAACGACGAAGCCGCGGATGCCATCGTCGGTCTGCGCCCACACGACCGCGACATCGGCGACGTTACCGTTCGTGATCCACATCTTGGATCCGTTGAGCACCCAGTCAGAGCCATCGGCCTTCGCATTGGTGATCATGCCGGACGGATTCGAGCCGTGATCGGCCTCGGTGAGGCCGAAGCAGCCGATCGCGTCGCCCGCCGCCATCTTTGGCAGCCACTCCTCCTTCTGACCCTCGGACCCGAATGCATGGATCGCGTACATTGCAAGGGATCCCTGGACGCTGACGAGGGATCGGATGCCTGAGTCACCGGCCTCGAGCTCAAGGGCAGCGAGGCCGTACGCAACCGCACTGGTGCCAGCGCAGCCGTAGCCATCAAGGTGCATACCGAGCAGGCCGAGCTCGCCGAAGCCCTTTGCGAGCTCGCGCGCGGGGATGCTCCCGGCCTCAAACCAGTCAGCGACGTAGGGTCGAACCTGGTCGTCAATGAAGGACCGCACGACGTCGCGAATGGCGCGCTCCTCCTCAGAGAGAAGATGGTCGATCGAGAACAGCGCGAAGGGTGACTGGGGCTGCATGGCGAGGACTCCTTGAACGTGCGCTATTCGGATGATAGGTGGAGGGTAAAGCAGGATTGGAGCCAAAGTAGCAGATTGGATCCAATTAATGGCGGGTGGGTAGGGGCGCGTTCCTTCGACCCGTCAGTGGCCGATCTTGCGAGCGAATACCCCCGCGAGCCGTGACTGCCTGCCGGTGCGATGCTCCTTCGAGTCAGCCTTCGTCATGACCTGAAGTCCAAGGTTCGTACCGAGCCATCGAAACGGCTCCGGCTCCCACTGGCGAGAGCGATGATCAACCCAAGGCAGGGTGGTGAGGTCGGTGGCTCGCTCGAGGATGAGATCGGCGAGGGTGCGGCCGGACAGATTGGACGTGCCGACTCCATCGCCTACATATCCGCCGGCCCAGGCTAGGCCGGTCGACCGATCGAGCCCGACCGAGGCCCACCAGTCACGAGCAATACCGAGGGGTCCGCCCCAGGTGTGGGTGATGGTGGCGCCTGCAACTGAGGGGAACAGGTCGACGAGCACCTCGCGCAGGGCGGCATGGACCCCAGCGTTGCGGTCTTGGGCTGGATCGATTCGCGAGCCGAAGTGGTACGGCGCGCCCCGGCCGCCGAACGCCAACCGGCCGTCGGCGGTGCGCTGCCCGTAGATGATGAGGTGTCGTCCGTCGTGGAAGGTCTGTCGGTCATCGAGCCCGATCTGGGCCCATGTCTCATCCGAGAGCGGTTCGGTTGCGAGCATGAGTGAGTAGACGGGAGCGAGTACGCGTTTGTGCCCCGCGAGCGAAGCCGTGTAGCCCTCAGTCGCCCGCACGATGATTGGTGCGCGCACCGACCCTCGGATCGTGCGCACGACCCCAGACTCGATCGAGGTGGCGGGGGTGTGCTCGAGGATTCGGACGCCCCGTGAGGCCACAGTTGCCGCGAGGGAGCGCACGAGCCGGGCCGGATTGACGGCTGCGCAGTGCGGGGTGAAGGTCGCACCGAGTGTGTCCGTCATCCGCGTCACACCGACGGACTCCTCCTTCGTGAGGAGGGAGTAGTCCTCGGGACCGAAGCCCCACGCGCGCATGTCTTCGATCTCCTCCTCGGCTCGCCGCAACTGCAGTGCCGAGCGCGCAACTCCGATCGTGCCGCCCTTGCTCCACTCGATCTCCCAGCCCTCTGCCGCGGCGACGCGGCCGATCTCGGTGACCGAGTCGTGCATCGTTCGCTTCATCCGGATTGCGGTCTCGCGATCGCTGCGCTCGGCGAGCTGTCGCAATGACGCGGGGAACAGCGCTGAGGCCCAGCCGCCATTTCGACCACTGGCGCCGAAGCCAGCGACATTGGCCTCGATAACGCAGATGCGAAGTGCCGGGTCAGCCTGCTGAAGGTAATAAGCAGTCCACAGGCCGGTATATCCACCGCCGACGATCGCGACGTCGTATTCGACGTCGCCGTCAAGTTGCGTGCCGAGGGCAGTGGTCATCTCGTCAGGGAGCAGGTCCCACCATAGGGAGATCGGCTGGGTGTCTGTGCTGGATCCCGTTTCCGTCATCTCTCCCACGCTCGCACGTACTTGGGTACCGGCACTCCCATCGGGGTGTGCTCATCGGTGACGGGCTCGGCGAATGCCTCTCGCAGCGGAACGATCCCCGCCCAAATCTTTGAATACACGGGATCGACGAGATCTGCTGGGTCGTCCTCAGGAGGACCCTCGCTGACCTTGAGTGAGCATTCGGAAAGGTCGAGGGCCAGGGTCAAGGTCGCTGCCCGCTCCTTGACCGTCGGCTGACGCGCCTCATCCCATCGCCCGGGCAGCAGGTGCTCGGTGATGACACGCAGGGCGTCGAGCTCATCATCGCCGGTGAGTCGCTGCGCGACACCGATCACCATCGCGCATCGGTAGTTCATGCTTGACTCAAAGGCGCTGCGGGCGAGCACCAGGGCGTCGAGGAGGGTGACGGTGAGGCAGGTTGGCTGGCCTCCTGCGAGCGCGCGGAACAGCCGTGACCCGGTGGATCCGTGGAAGAGCACCTGATCGCCGCGCCGAGCGTAGGCGACCGGCACGACATAGGGCTGGCCCTCGTCGTCTTGAACCGCGACGTGCGCGACCAGGCCCGCATCGAGCACGTCGCGAATGGCGTCGGGATCGGTGACGGCATTCTCGGGGAAGCGGCGCACCCGAGTCCGGTCGGTGGACCCGGGTTGCACCGCCTTGTTCTCGTTCAGAGGATCGTCCAAGCCTCGGTGAGGACGGCACGGAGGATCCGCTCCATCTCGTCGAATTCCTTCTGCCCACATGTGAGGGCGGGCGCTAGCTGCACGACCGGGTCGCCACGGTCATCGGCTCGGCAGTAGAGCCCGTTCTCGAACAGGGCCTTGGACAGGAAGCCGCGCAGCAGTCGCTCAGCCTCGTCGTCCGTAAAGGTCTCGCGCGTTGCCTTGTCCTTCACGAGTTCGATCCCGTAGAAGAAGCCGGCGCCGCGTACATCGCCGACAATCGGCAGGTCGCTGAGCTTCTCAAGGGTCCGGCGGAAGTTGCCCTCGTTGGCGAGAACGTTCGCGTTGAGGCCCTCGCGCTCGAACAGGTCGAGGTTCTCCATCGCGACTGCCGCCGCGACCGGGTGGCCGCCCCACGTGTAGCCGTGCAGGAAGCTGGTCTGGCCATGCTTGAACGGCTCGAAGAGTCGGTCGCTTGCGATCATCGCGCCGAGCGCCGCATAACCGGAGGTCATGCCCTTGGCGCAGGTGATGATGTCCGGGGTGACCCCGTAGCGATTCATTGCGAACATGTCGCCGATGCGACCGAAGCCGGTGATGGTCTCGTCCGCCACCATGAGGACGTCGTACTCGTCGCAGATCTCTCGGACTCGCTCGAGGTAGCCGGGCGGCGGCGGGAAGCAGCCGCCGGAGTTCTGAACTGGCTCGACGAACACGGCGGCCACGCTGTCGGCACCCTCGAACTCGATCGCCTCGGCGATGCGGTTGGCGGCCCAAAGTCCGAAGGCCTTCTCGTCGCCGCGGTACTCGTCAGGGGCCCGATAGTAGTTGGTATTCGGCACCTTCACGCCGCCGGGAACGAGTGGCTCGAATGGGATCTTGGCATCGGGGATACCGGTGATCGACAGGGCTCCCTGCGGGGTGCCGTGGTAGGCGATCGCGCGGCTGATGACCTTGTACTTGGTGGGCTTCCCGGTGAGCTTGAAGAACTGCTTGGCGAGCTTCCAGGCGGTCTCAACTGCCTCGCCGCCACCCGTGGTGAAGAACACGCGATTGAGATCACCGGGCGCGTAGCCCGCGAGGCGCTCGGCGAGCTCGATGGCACGCGGATGCGCGTACGACCAGATCGGGAAGAAGGCGAGTTCTTCAGCCTGCCGCGCGCCGGCGGCGGCGAGTTCCTTGCGACCATGGCCGGCCTGCACGACGAACAGGCCGGAGAGGCCATCGAAGTACTTCTTGCCCTGATCGTCCCAGATGTAGGAGCCCTCGCCCTTGACGATGACGGGGACATGCCCGCCGTCGTAGTAGGTCGAGTGGCGGGTGAAGTGCATCCAAAGGTGATCGCGCGCCGAGTTGGCCAGGGCATCGCGGCCCGGTTCGGTCACGTACTGCGGCGTTGTTGTCATCGTGTTCCCCAGGAGTAGATCTGCTTACGCAGTTTCAGATAGACGAATGTCTCGGTCGATCGCACGGCTGAGATGGCCCGAATTCGGCGATTGATCACCTCAAGGAGGTGGTCATCGTCCTCAGCCACGACTTCAGCGAGAATGTCGTACTTGCCGGCGCACACGACGAGGTAGTCGACCTCGATCATGGCTTCAATGATCTCGGCTACCGCCTCCACATCGCCTTCGACTTGAATCCCGATCATCGCGGCCCGGGAGAACCCCATCTGCATGGGGTCGGTCACGGCCACGATCTGCATGATGCCTGCGTCCTGCAGGCGCTGGACACGTTGGCGGACAGCGGCCTCAGAAAGGCCCACCGCCTTGCCAATTGATGCATAGGGCCGGCGCCCGTCCTGCTGAAGCTGCTCGATGATGGCCTTAGCGGCATCGTCGAGAACAGGCGTCGTACTCCGGTCACGGACAGCCATACGCCCATCGTTGTGCAGACATGCCCAGATAGCAAGTGAATTCGCGGCGATAATGGAAAATGTCGACGAATACCGCAGTAAATAAGTCCGTTCTCTACCGTAAACGACCTTCCGAGACTATGCTGCCAGACATTCCGCAACCTTGTCGCGCGTGAGGAGCCCCCCAAATGAGTACTCAGCGAACCCTGAAGAATTTCATCAACGGCCAGAGCGTCGAGGCGGCCGATGGCCGAACGAGCGACCTGGTGAATCCATCGACGGGCGAGGTCTTCGCCTCGGCTCCGGTTTCGGGGGCGCAGGACGTCAACCGCGCATACGCGGCGGCTGCCGCCGGCTTCGAGATTTGGCGCGAGAGCACGCCGGCCGAGCGGCAGATGGCCATGCTGAAGATCGCCGATGCCCTTGAGGCACACGGCGAGGAACTGGTCGCTCTAGAGAGCGAGAACACCGGCAAGCCGATCGCGGTCACGATGACCGAGGAGCTTCCCCCGATGATCGACCAGATCCGCTTCTTCGCCGGGGCTGCGCGAGTCCTCGAGGGCCGGTCAGCCGGTGAGTACATGAAGGGTTTCACCTCGATCATCCGCCGTGAACCCGTGGGCGTCATCGGACAGGTGACCCCGTGGAACTACCCGATGATGATGGCCGTCTGGAAGTGGGCACCAGCGATCGCGGCTGGCAATGCGGTCGTGCTGAAGCCCAGTGACACGACCCCGGTGTCCACTATCCGCATGGCCGAGATCATCGCCGAGGCCGACGCGCTCCCACCCGGTGTCATGAACGTCATCTGCGGTGACCGCGATACAGGGCGCCTCGTCGTCGAGAACCCGGTGCCCCAGATGGTGTCGATCACCGGATCGGTCCGCGCTGGCATGCAGGTCGCAGAGTCCGCTGCCCGTGACCTCAAGCGCGTTCACCTCGAGCTGGGCGGCAAGGCGCCCGTCGTTATCTTCGAGGATGCCGACATCGAGGCCGCTGCCGAATGGCTGGCCGTTGCCGGCTACTTCAATGCGGGCCAGGACTGCACCGCCGCGACCCGCATGATCGTCGCGCCGCAGGTCTATGACGATTTCGTCGCAGCCATCACCGCGCAGGCGCGGGCCACCGCGACCACCTTCGAGGGTGGACCGGGCGGCGATGGCTTCGTCCCCCCGGTGAACAACGCGGGCCAGATGGCACGCGTACTCGGATTTCTCGAGCGCACCCCATCGCATGCCGAGGTCGTCGCGGGCGGTAAACATCAGGGCGGTGGTGGATTCCACATCGAGCCGACCGTGGTCGCGCACCTGCGCCAGGACGACGAGATGATCCAAAACGAGATCTTCGGCCCCGTTGTCACAATCCAGAAGTTCACCGATGAGGCAGAGGCGCTTCGCTGGGCGAACGGTGTTCCCTATGGCCTGGCCTCCTCGGTCTGGACGAAGGACTTCGGGCGCGCGATGCGGATGGCCAAGGGCTTGGACTTCGGTGCCGTGTGGATCAATACCCATATCCCGATCGTCGCCGAAATGCCCCATGGCGGCTTTAAGCACTCGGGCTACGGCAAGGACCTGTCGATGTACGGCTTCGAGGACTACACCCGAATCAAGCACGTGATGGCGAGTCTTACTTGAGGAAGCGCAAGCACTTTTTACGCTTCTCGCCCGCCGGATAGCCTTCGTTTAGGTGTACGCCCGGGCCGAAGGCCCCTGACCGCAAGGAGTGTTCATGAGCAGGTTGAGCAGTAGGGCGTTGGCCGCGGTTGGCGCGGGGGCGTTCGCGGTGTCGTTGTCGGTCGGTGGGGCGGGGTCGGCGGTGGCGCACCCGAGGGGGCCGATTGAGTCGATGTCGGATATGAAGGGTGTGTGGCTGACACCTTTGACAGGTTTCCGTGAGGGTGATCCGATTAATTGGATGCATCGTCTGACGTTCCGCAAGGTGAACGGGTCAACGGCGGTGGCGTGGGAGGAGTGGCTGGACTGCGCGTTGCAGGCGGCTGATTGCAAGGCGGCCAAGTCGGGCAAGGTGACTGGGGATGGCTGGAGTACAGCGACGCGGGTCCTGATGGCCATGGATCCTAAGAGAGTCGTGTACGGGGTTGGTGCAACCGGAACGCTCATGATCACTCCGGGCGAGACGGGGATGACCGCGGTGATGCTGTCGCACGGCAAGCAGGACAGTGGGGCGGCGACATTGAACCCGACGACGTCTGGACAGTCGCCGACCGCCCCGAGGCAGACTGGCACGGATGTGGGGTTCGATTTTGGAGCGTCATATGCTTTGCAAGGCATTAAATCTAGCCCTTGCTGACCCCCTGACGTGACCGGCACGGTGGATGCTGGTGCTGGTCCTGCCTTTTCCTTCACTGACAACGGAGAACCAGCAGGGCAGGGAAGTTCGAGGTGTAGGAGGACAAGGCCGGTAAGTTCCGGTTCCGGCTGAAGGCCGGGAACGGTGAGACCGTCGCTGTGGGCGAGGCCTACGAGACGCTCGCCGCGGCGAAGGAAGGGTGCGCTGCGGTGCAGCGGGTCGCTGACGGCGCGACCGTCGTCGAAGCCGACAACTAGAAAGCAATGGCCGCTTGGGCCGCATTGCTTTGAGTGGTGCGTGTCAGGCGGACCTCACGGGTGCTTGAATGTGCCTTGTAGTGCTTGGGACCGGTGTGTTCCACGGGGGCTGCTAGACCTTCGTAAACATTTTCACTTTTCAGGGAACCTCGACGGGATATCGTTCGTCAAAGAGACATCGGGGCGACGCGCATCCCCATCGTGAGAGAGTGACAGGCTGATGACAACTAAAAAGCAAGGGCTGAATGGCCGGATTCGTGGGGGAAACACAGAGCGAAGTCTGTGTGGAACTGCGGACTGTCTTCATTGAGTACGGTTTCGAGGACTACACCCGAATCAAGCACGTCATGGCGAGCCTGGAGAGCTGATGATCGAGTTGTACGGGGCAGATTGGTGCGGTGACTGCATCAGGTCCAAGAGGTTGCTCACGACCCTCGGGGTCGATTTCGTGTACCTCGAGGTCGACAAGGACGATGCCCTTCGAGACCGCGCCATCGCGATCAACGGCGGTGCGCAGTCGATCCCGGTCATCGTGTTCCCGGACGGCACCCATCTCACCGAGCCGCCTGATCCCGCGCTCCGCGAGAAGCTCGCAGTCCTCGGGCTCCTAGTTGGGTGACCTCTACGGATCAGATGTCCTTGCCGACGACCCTCAAGGTCGCAAGCGGATCGTGCCGACCATGGTCGCGGATCCGGATCTCGTTGTCGAGTGCGCGGCCTCGGGCTGGTGCGGGGCGGTCGTCGGCTGGGACAGGGGAGCGACCGGCTGGGCCGTCATCCTTGAGGACAGGCATGGTCGCCGCCGGCCCTTCGAGCTAGGGCTGGCGGCGTTCCTCTTCGAGGGTAAGGCGGTCACCCTCGTGCGTCCTGTCACGCCGCCGAAGTTTTCCGGACCCCAGCGCACCGCCTCCGGCTCGGTCGCGGTATCTCAGCATCGCGCGCGCGTGGCCCGCGGCTCACGCATCTGGGTGGAGGGATCCCAGGACGCGGCACTCATCGAGAAGGTGTGGGGCGATGACCTGCGGGTCGAGGGGGTTGTGGTCGAGCACCTCGGTGGCATTGATGGCCTCTTGGACCGAGTCCGCGAGTTTGAGCCTGATGGCGATCACCGGATTGGGGTGCTCGTCGACCACCTAGTCCCCGGATCGAAGGAGACGCGCATCGCGGACGAGGTGACCGCTGCCTTCGGCCGCGATGTCCTTGTACTCGGGCACCCGTATGTCGATGTCTGGCAGGCGGTGCGTCCCGCGGCGCTCGGGATCAGCGCCTGGCCCGTCATCCCGAAGGGGCAGCCGTGGAAGGAGGGGGTCTGCGCCGCGCTGGGCTGGGACTTAGAGACCGGCGCTGCCTGGAGCCGCATCCTGGGCCACGTCCGCACCTATGCCGACCTTGAGCCGGCCCTCCTCGGTCGGGTCGAGGAGCTCATCGATTTCGTGACGGGGCACTGAGCATTGCAGCCGAGGATGTCGCTGAACTGGATATGACGGTGGACCGGTGGCAGTTGCCACCGGCCCACCGTCATTCGGCCATCATCGGCCGGGAGACCGGCTAGTTGCCGCCCTCCTTGAGGGTGACGGAAAGCGGCGCGAACGCGTCGCCGGTGGTGTTGAGTCCCGCTGCCGTGAGCTTGGCGTTTGCTGCCTCGGCGTACGTGTTCGTGTACGACTCAGCCGCCGGCTCCACGGTGATCACCGTGGCGCCCTCAAGGTTCTTCGTCTTCGTCGCGACAGAAACCGTCTGCGCCCACATCTCAGGCACGAGGATTCCGACGCCGGCCGGCGACGGCCAAATGAGCTTGTTGACCTCGTTCATCATCCACAACTGGTGGCTGGCACCGAGCTTGGAACCATTGGCCGTGATGATGTCGGCGCACTCCTGAGCGTTGTCGCGGCAGTAGACCCATCCCGCGAGGGATGCCGTGACGAACTTCTGGGTGAGCGTCTGGTAGTCGGCGTCAGCGAGACGCTCCTGCGAGGCCCAGATGGCGTCCTGGTACATGGCAACGCCCTCGTTGTTGTAATCGATGACGTTGAAGTCCGCGGCGGTGTAGAGCTCACCGGTCTCCGGGTTCTTCGCCTCGAGCAACTGCGCGTACTCGTTGTAGGTCATCGCCTCGGCGGCGTCGATCTCGCGGTTGAGCAGGGCCAGCATGTCGAACTGCTGCTGAACAAGCTCGACGTCGGTCGCGGGATCAAGACCGGCCTGGGTGATGGCGGCGAAAACCTCGAACTCGTTGCCGAAGCCCCAGTTGCCGATCTTCTTGCCCTTGAAGTCTGCGGCCGAGGTGATGCCGGAATCGGCCCACGAGACCTGCAGCGTTCCCGACTTCTGGAAGACCTGGGCGACATCGGTGATGAGCGCACCCTGCTCGCGCGACGCAAGTGCCTTCGGTACCCATGCGAGTGCGAAGTCGGCGCCGCCCTGGGCGAGCACAGTCTGCGGCACAATGTCGACTCCACCCTCAAGGATGGTGACGTCAAGACATTCGTCGGCGTAGAAGCCCATGTCCTTGGCCGCGTAGTAGCCGGCGAACTGAGACTGAACGAACCACTGAAGCTGCAGTTTGACCGGAGTCGGGGTGGTGCACTCCTCGGCAGGTGCCGCAGAGGATGCGGCTGCTTCAGTTGCCGCGGGGGCTGCGGAGGACTCTGTCGACGTGCTACTTCCCCCACAGGCTGACAGTGCGATGGCGCCGACAACTGCTACGCCGATGAGGCGGGCAGTTCGGCTACGTGCGATGTCGCGCATAGTTTCTCCTTCTAGATGGTTGTCAGGCCGACCGTGCTCGGCCCGTCCAGGGTGCCGCCCATCGTTCAACCGCCAGCACGATCAAGTAGAAGATCAGTCCGGTGATGATTGATGCGACGACGTACGCCCACGCTCGTCCGTAGGCGGTGTTGGCAGCAGATGACGCAATGCGGCTGCCAAGTCCTTGTTGTGGCCCTCCGAAGTACTCC
>CAMAWO010000115.1 GCA_945861925.1 Bifidobacterium breve
AGTCGTGAAACACCACAGTGTTCGGCGAGCAGAACATCCGCAACCGGGTGTGGGCGCCGGCGGCCACCGAGCTCGGCTGGGTGATGGAGCACCCGGGCAGCAGCATGAACTTGATGCGATTCACCCTGCACTCGCTGCGTGACCGGTAGGTGAACACCGCGCTGCATGTGTGGAAGTACACCGAGGTGCTGCTGCAACAGGGCTCGTGGAAGGACCCCGAGACCGTCCGCCGTTTCTACTCCGGCATCACCGACCAGACTCTGGCCCAGGCGATGGCGATCCATGGTTGGGGGATGGGGATGTAGTCGCGGAGCGGGAGGCCGACTAGGTTGCGATGATCTGGTAGGCCGCGTATCCGTCACTGCGATGGGGTTCGTCGATGAGCACCCACGCGGCGTGTGTTCGGTCGAGAAGGCGCCCCGCGGACTTCAGGCGCTTGACGTCCTTCTTCGTCATTGCGGCTCGCATTCCATGTGGGTCAGTGATCAAGCTGCACAGAAACGCTAGGTCCCGGTGATGCTTGGCGGTGTCCGTTACCGGTATTGCGGTTGCGGCTGCCTTCAGTACCAGTGCGCCCAGCAGCGAGGGTCGGGGAACGACTCCTTCCGTTCCGGCGACTCGCACCGCAACGCGCTCGGTCCGGGCCAAAGCCTGTGTTCCTCCGGGCACTTGGACAGTTCTCCCAGGCCTGGTCGTCGTCAGATCGGTGCGCGGACCGAGTCCTTCGGGAGCCAGGATGTCGATCTTCAGCGGAAGCGGCTGTGCATGTTTGACGTAGCGGTGCGCGATGCCGTCCGGACTCATCCCGTCGACCTCGAATCCTCGTGCCTTGAGCTCAGCGACGAGTATCGCGATCGCGCGAGGCTTCGCTCGGACGTTGGCGACGGCATCGGCATCCTCACTGACGGCGGGCGGATATCGGTCGTACTCAAGCCCGTGGAGGAGCACCATTTGGCCGCCGACCAGCGTCCACGGCGCTCCCGGAAGGTCCGCCAAGTCGATCAGGAGGCACCAGAGCTCATCGAAGTTCGGGCCGAGATCGGGAATTTCGATGGGCTCACTCATAGGCGGCCGATCAGGCCAGCGTCTCGTTGCGCGTCGACAAGGGCATCGAGTCCTGCGTTGCGAACCCGTGATTCGGGCGAATCCAGAAGATCTGCGGCAACGGCGAGCTGAGCCAGCTTGTGACTGCCGAGTATCGCTTCTAGCGCTCCCGGCCATCGTGGGAAGTGTGCGACGAGTCGCGCCTGGGATCGGTCCTGGGTCGGCGCGAGATGCAATTGCTCGGACAGTCTCTGCCAGTCTGGGAGAGCGATGATTGCCTCGGGCATCGCGTCCACGGTCACCACTCCTAGTCCGTGGTCTCTGGCTGCGGCAGGTCCAGATGCGACGACGTCAGGGGACGCAAGAAGCCTTTGAATGGACGACGGATGTCCAGCCACTGGCTGGGTATCCGCCCGGTGCTGGAGCAGCGCCGACCAGCGTGCATCGTCGCCCGGGCGAACACTCCTCAGAACTGCGCGCAGTTGACTCCGTGCGACAGCCGAGAGCCATACCGCGTCACCGCCCGCGAGCAAATCTAAGGCAGCCCACGCGTGGGCCGGAGACAGTGGGCGCCCGCGTCGCCTCGGCATCCCTTGTGCCTTAGCCAGCGATGCGTCATCAATCAGCCATGCGCGGCCGACCCGGCGACCCGCGAGCTTGCCCGACGCCACCATGCGCCGAACGGTCCGCGGATCCAGCCCAAGGTGAGTCGCTGCATCGCTAACGGAGACGTCCACGTGCCTAGGTTACGCTATAAGGTCCGGTATCGGACTATTTATCGTAATCAGCGGAGAAACACAGGCCCGTACGCCCGAAGGCTACGGAACCAATTGAACTCAAAATGCGACACGTCGCCGGCGTCGTGCGCACGGACCAGAACTGGATCGGCGGGAACAACTACAACCCCTGCGGCGCCGGCTTCGTGGGACCACCGCCGCAGGAGGTCCCTCGACTGCTGGAGGACCTGTGCGCGGTGATCAACGATGACATCCTGCCGCCGGTGATCCAGGCCGGCCTGGTGCATGCGCAGTTCGAGGTCATCCACCCGTTCCTGGACGGCAACGGACGCACCGGCCGGGCCCTGATCCACGTTGTCCTGCGCCGGCGCGGACTGACCCCGATGTATGTGCCACCGATCAGCGTCGTGCTCGCCGGCGACAAGGGCAGCTACATCGCGGGTCTGGACGCCTACGCGCAAGGGGACGTCGACGCCTGGCTGACGACATTCGCTGCGGCGACCGCCCAGTCCGCCGGCCTGGCCAGCAGCTACCTCGCGCGGGTGGAGGCCCTCCAGAACCAGTGGCGGGCGATGCTGCGCGCGACGGCGAATCCTCGAGCGGATTCCGTCGCCTGGGCACTCATCGATGTCATGCCCGCGCACCCCATGATCTCCGTCCCCGTCGCGGTGGCCGTCACGGGGCGGACCAAGGCCGTGGTCAACGAGGCCCTCCTCCAACTGGAGACCGCTGGAGTGGTGACCCGGGCATCACAAGGGCAGCGCAACCGCACCTGGGAAGCGACCGGCCTGCTGGACCTCCTCGCCGACCTGGAAGCCGGCGTCACGGTGCAGTCACCGAGCGCGGACTCATGACCGGGGCTTGCCCAGAAGGAAGGCGTAGGTCGGCGCAGATCGGGGCGATTGCGAAGTTCCCCGGAAATGCCCCGGAACATGGAGCAGGTATGGCCGAACATGGCGGGGTAAGCCGGAATATGCACGAGTAAGAGCGTGTTCCTAGGGGGCCGGCGAACGGCTCGTAATGCGTAGGTCCGGGGTGGGGAGGAGCGCAGCGACGGTTCCCCGAGGCGGCTCGGTGATATCCCGGGACATCGTTAACCCATGTCCCGGGACTTTGTTTACTTTTTGGATATTCTTTTACTCCCTGGTTGGCCCGATTCAGCTGCTAATGACTCTGAAACTGGTCATTCATCAGAGGTGGTAACTGGGTAGGGCGTGCAATTCACGTGATTGCGGCGATTTGCGCGTAACGATTAATTCGCAGTCGCTTCGCTGCAGTTAGCTGTTGGAATGATCATGAGATTGCCGACACAAACCTTTGAAATCCCGTATTGCTCAGCCACGGCCGCATGAGAACGACCCGCCAACACTGCTTCCACGACAACCCTGTTTTTTTAACATGGCTAAGGGTTAACGATGTCGTGGGACAGGGGTTAACTAAGTCGTGAAACACCACACCCGAGGCGGCCCCAAGAAATAGTTCCTTACTACCAACGGTTTGTAGCCCAGAGGGCCTCTTGTGATGAGTTCCATCGAGTGGTGCTAGCCCCAGAAATAGCCCCATTTGACTTGACACATACCGCATGGATCTTTCTTCTCATCGCATCGCTCGGAACAATCTTCGTTGCCTTGTGGCCCGTCGTACTCCCCTCAACCGAAGGCTCGGAATTCGATATCACGGCAAAATGCGCCGCCGTCAGCCCTTACACCCGCACGGAATTGACCTGGCTGGGAGCAGTCGGCCGGCCCGCCGTAGTCGCGTACCAAAGCTGGATCTGCTGGGTTTTCCGCTGCCGATTCTGGCCTCGTCACTAAGGACATGCTGACTAATGCGTAATCTGATTCCAAGGAGTATCTCAAATCTGGCGAAGCTGACCTTCAGGCCGATGCGGAAGTTCTTCACCGGATCAACACTGAAAGTTGTGACGATCGACACGATCACGTGAGAGCGTGCAGTATGCAATCGGTGGAGGTCGTGACTCACCAACGCGGACCGGGGGAATGCCTTAGCGTGGTGAGGATCGTCGGCCGCGTCGACGATGATGAGGTTTCGCTAGCACATTTGGTCGGCAGGTACACCCCAGTAGGAGGGGTCCGAAAGCTCATTCGCGACGACTCGGCGAGGGCGCCAAAGAATCCCCGGTCACGTCGGCGGGCGCCAATACGTCTCCTCGGGGTGTACTCATCGAGTTGCCCTCGACGAACTGAACATCCTCGGCCCACTAGCGAGTGCCGTGGGATCGGCATCGACACGATGTTTACGCACAGCCGCAAAGTTGGGGCCGCAGCACCGCCTCCTCATCCACAGGCGGACCTATGAGTACTCCTACGAGCACCCCGCGCGCCAAAGTCGCCCTCCCGCTCATCAGCCAGCGCGGCGTGCTCCCACTCGTGCGAGCCGCGATCGCGACTCTGGGATTGGTGATAACGGCCGTTGCTGTCTGGGCTCTGGCGGGCGCGACCGTCAGCAATGAACCACCGTTGTGGATGGCATGGCGCGTGGCATGGAACAGCGATGTGATGGCCACCCTTGCCATCGGGCTGATGGCGCTGACGTGGGTGGTGGTGGGCGCGAGTCGACGTCGGGCGATCAGCCCACCGACATCGTGGCGGAACTGTGTCGCATTTGGACCGTTCGATGAAGTTGTGGCCCGGCGGTGTTTGGCGGCGACTGTCTCGCGGCGCAGTGCGATCGATGCGGCAAGTCCTCCCATGGAGCCGGGGCTAGCATTTAGGGCTGTGCCGAGTTTGGCCGGTTGGCTGACTGCCGGTATTTGCCTTGTCGTCCTTGCAATTGCGGCGTTGATAGTGCTCGCGGTCTCGGGTCACTTTCCTGTTGACGGATTTTCAGTTGTTCCCACCGCCGTGGCAGCCGTCGTGTTCGTCATTGCCGCGGCGTGGGGTGCGCATCTTCTCGTGCGCAATCAGTTGCGAGCGTCGCCTCTGGGCGTGAGCCTTCAAGCACTTTTGGCCCGTAGAGGACCACACACTGCTGTCATCGCGTCTGTCGGCGAAGTCGCATTGGGATTGTCGACCGCCGCCGTTATCAGCGTTTTCGCGCACACAGGCGGATCACCTGCGCCAAGCATCCCCGAAGTGGTGGCGGTAGCGATCCTTGCCCGGCTTGTCACTATGACCCCGGCTCCGGCACTCGCCCTGGGTTGGGCGGACGCCGTCTTGATCATCGGCCTGATTGCCATCGACACCCCGGTAGCCGTAGCAATCGCGGCGACCGTCGCTTGGCGGGCTACCCAGTTCGCGGCAATTGCTGGGGGCTGGCTCACGGCGACGAAGGTCACGAAGGTCACGAAGCCAACCGATACTGCAGCAGACGAAGTGATCACACCGACCCACTCCCGGCTAGGAGAAGTTTTCCATCGCGCCAGCTTTGCACTGCTTGCTCTGCTCCCAGGCGGCGGGTCCCGCTGGATCCGACGCCGAGTATTTGATGCCATGTTCGGGATGGCTGATGATCCGTGGAGCTACGCTCAAATGCCCTATGAGCAGCGCAGGCAAGCGCGACTACTTGCGACGATGCCCGCGGATGCGCGCGTGATTCTTGAAATCGGCTGCGCAGCCGGACACAACCTGGTTGCGCTCGCGATTCAATACCCTAAAAGCACGGTCATCGGTGTCGACATCTCCGCTCGAGCCGTGGCGCTCGCTCGCAACCGAGTTCACCCATACTCCAACGTCATAGTTGCGGTTTCGGACTTCCGTGACGTTGATACGGTCCTCGGCGAGTATGCCGGCTACGTGGACGTCTTGATACTTTCGGAGGTGCTGTACTACGTCGGGGTAGCGAGTCAATTGACTCCTGCGTTGAGGCCAGTGGGGGGCCTACTCCGTCCGGGGGCCTGCGTGGTCCTAGTCCATGGCACATCTCATGCCGAGCGGCTGCACCCGGCGGCCTGCCGCGCACTCGGAGCCTTTGCTGCCAGCGCAACGCTGGTCAACGATCCTGACCGACCATTTACGATCACCACTGCCCGGGTTCGCTGACAACTTGGGACCGACTGGGTAGCCTGACATCGCTATCTGGATGCACGCCCACGTCGGATGATGCCAAACGGTGCCGTAGTCCTCGTTCCTCGCTTGCGACGAGGTCGAAACGCCCCGGTGGCTGGGGCGTCCGGCGTGCGCTACCTGGTCAACGCTGCAGGCGTCATCCTCATCAAGCCCATCCTGGACTGCACCGTCGAGGACTTGCATCGGGTCTTCGCCGTCAACGTCGACGTCACCTGGGATCTGACCAGTCGCATCGGCTCGACCATGCCCCCGGGGGGAGCGATCGTGAACCTCAGTTCGACGGCGGCCCGCCTGAACTCCAGTACCGGGACGGCGATCTACTCGGCTTCCAATGCAGCGGTCCTGTCGATCACGAGATCCTTCGCGCACGCCCTCGCGCCCGACGTGCGGGTTAATGCGGTGTGCCCGGGCATGATCGACACCGCGATGCAGGACGCCGTCCAACAACAGTTGGCCGCGATCAGGGGTATCACCGTCGAGGAGGTCGTGGCCTCACGCATGCAGTCATTGCCGCTGAAGCGGATCACTACAGCCGCCGAGTGTGCGGGGGTCATCCGGTTCCTACTCTCAGACGAGGCAGGTTACCTCACCGGGCAGGCCATCAGCAATGACGGCGGATTCGTGATGGCTTAGCCTCGGCATCACGTTGCTCCTGCAACGGTTATGCGGGCTCTGCGGGATGAAAACCTGTTGCAAAGGCGTGACTATCAACGCGAGCGACGCCAATTGGCGCGACCCGCAAGGCCGCGTTCTTGACCCCACCGACGGGCCCGAATCAGGTTTGGTAACTGAATTTCACGGAATTTGAATCCACCAAAGGTGGCACGTGGCGGTTGGCGGGCTGCTGTGATTACGTCGGCAAATACGAACATCCCCGGCATGTATCACCGACCGCGAACCACCTCGACGCGATCGCAGCAGTGGAGATCGCGTTAGCCGATTACCAGGCCATGTTCGGGCACCCTTTAGTCGATGAGTGTTCCGTCGACCTGCAAAGCCGTGAAATCCTGCCCGTTCTGACCCTAGTTACCGACATCGGCGGACCGTTTCGCGCATTCCGTTTCGAAACGTTTATCCTCCAGCACGCCGAACTACGGCACGTGCGCACCCGCGTGAAGTCACTTGACCAGAACGGGTCCAGGGAGCGCGGTTTCGGCTGCCTGAAATACGAGCGCCTCTACCTCCAACCCATCGACTACGTCCTTGACCTAGTGCGACACGCGGAGGAATACCGCGTCGATTACAACACCATCAGGCCGCACGAGGCCATCGCATGGAACACACCACTCGAGATTCACCTAGGCCTAGGGAGCCCAACGATCCCCACCGTTGAACCCGCCAAAATCCTGCAAGCTTCTTGGCACGGGACAATGCGCTGCTGGCCTGAACGCGCGACCTATTAATGCGCGTCCAATTTCCGTTAGTCTGTGGCGATGCCAACACTTCTCCATCTGGACTCTTCCTGCGACTTGGTTGACTCTCGGTCGCGTTCGCTGACCCAGTTGTTTGCTGAGTGCTGAGAGCTGGGTGTCGGCGGGGACGGCCCATCGGGTCATTTATCGAGACCTGCATACGGAGCCGCTCCCGCACCTGCCAGATTCCTGGCTCCACTGGCCGGCGGAAATGCGTCCTCCGGGATTGACGCTGCCGGCGGGATCTGAGTTGCTTCAGGCTGGGATCATCGCGGAACTTCTCGCTGCGGACGTAGTCTTGATTGGCGCTCCCATGTACAACTATTCGTTGCCGTCGACCCTGAAGGTGTGGGTGGACTACATCCACGTGCCAGGGGTTACCTCAGACTTCGAGGGGAGCGGTAGGCCAATGGCGGGAAGGCCCGCTGTAGTTGTCAACACCCGAGGAGCGATCTACGACGCCGGCACACCGACCGAGACGTGGGATCACGGCACGCCCGTACTCGATCTCATACTGGGCGTGAGCCTTGGAATGTCAGTGTCCGTGGTCACCGTTCACCGGACACTCGCTGACTTTGTTCTCGCGCTCGCTGACCAGCGTGAACGCGGTGCAGAAGAACTCGAATCGGCGCGCGTGCGGCTTGTCGAACTCGCGGGCCAACTGGCAGCCGGCTAGGAATCTCATCGCGGGCGGCGCGCTCCGGCGGGGAAGCGACCCTTACGTCGAATGCGGGCACGCCCCGGTTTCTCGATATGGCGCGCGGTTGTAAGCGGATTCGGTGGACTTTGTCGGTAGCTGCTCACGCCCGTAAACCGTCGAACGTTTCGAACCGGGTAACTCCAAGTCCGAGGTCCCCAAACGCCTGAGCGACGTGCGACAGGTCGCCATGGCCGGCGCGCCCAACCCGATCGTCGTTGGAGGTTGGCTTCGGCATTCGCGGCGTTGGCGTGCCCCGATGCGTCAGGTGATCACGGTCCGACCTGGACCACAAGTTCGACAGGGCCGCGACTGAGTTTCTGAGTGCTACTTGGTCCGCGGATCACGACGCTCGCCGTTCAATCGGTGATGACCGCTGCCTGGGTGCGCATGACCATCATCAGCGACCGACCCGGCAAGCAGCCGGCCACACGGACAACTTTCCTGAGTCACCGAGCCACCGACCGGCCTACGGGGGCAGATTATGTAGGGTGACGGCACGAGCGGTTGTGTAGATCGATGGTCATCTTGATGGCGGCCCCAGGGACTTATGGCGTCGGACCACTCAGTCCACCGTCCCCGCCTGTCGGTGAGGCCGGAGTCAACGATCAGGAGAATACGTGACCACCAGAGCCGCAAGGGCCCGAACATTGCAGGTCGCCCAGCAGGCGGCAGCGCGTAAGAAGCGCCGAATTCGCCTTGCCGTTGGTGGCACGCTGCTTGTGGTGGTGGCCGCCGGGATCGCGGTTATGGTCGGGCGTGGTGGCAGCGAGGCACCGGATCAAGTAGCGAGTTCGGACGGCCTGTTGACGACGCCGCCGCCCTGGCCGGCGCAGGCCGCGGGCCTCAGCGAACGCATCGCAGCGTTCGGCTTCCCGCCCGTGGGTGACGAGTCCTACCACGCGCATGTACTCCTCTCGGTCTATCGTGACGGTCAGCAGGTGCAGGTGCCATCGGATCTCGGCTTCGACGAGAGTGGCAGGCACAGTTCGCTGCACGCCCACACGCCCGACGGCGTGATCCACATGGAAGCCGACAACCCATACCCATACGAGCTCGCCCAGGTGATGACCGCTTGGGGCGTCGCGTTTGACCGCAATCGCCTAGGCGGTGACGTCACCAATGGTGCCAAGAAGGTGCACGTCTACTTCAACGGCAAGCCAGCGCCCGCTGGGCCGGTCATCCTCAAGGATCAAGACAATGTGGTCATCGCCTACGGCACCGACGGCAGCTTCCCACTCCTGCCCCCGGCAGATGCCCTCCCCAAAGCTTGACGCAGCACCCGGATCAAGCCCCGCCCCGCTGTCCTCGATGCGCCGATGGTGATCGGCCAGGACGTCCATCACGCCCGGCAGGCGCTGGGCTGGACACAGGTGGAGCTCGCCGAACGCGCGGGCATCAGCGGCAAGACGCTGCGCACGATCGAAGCAGGCGCACCGGGCCCAGCCATCGGGACCGTGTTCGAGGTGGCGCTGCTGGTGGGCCTGCAGCTGCTGGGCCGACCGGAGGACGAGCTGCCGGCGCTGGTCGCACGCGGGCGAGAGGTGCTGGCTCTCGCGCCGAAGCGCGTACGCGCGCACGCCGGGAGCGACGAGTCCGGTTGTCGCCGGCGTGATCGAACGCGCCCGCGCATGTGCCTGAACTGGGAGTACCCAGCCACCGTCCTCGCCCGACCACAGTTGACGCATTCGTAAATCAAAGTTGCGACGTTCGCTGGAATTCGCCATGCATAGCCGGGGCCAAATGAGCTTGCTATTCCCACGGCTTCCATCGGAAGGTCTTGGCGACCATGATTCGCGGGCGCCTGGCCCGCGTCGACGACATCGATCTGCCGACGTCCGTTCCGCAGGCACTGCGTGACTTCTACGCGCAGTGGTTGATCGAACTCTCGGCACCCGCGCCATATTCTCCGCTGCCCTGGACGCCAACCACCGATCAACCGTCGTCCTCGGCGGATCCCGCCGCGCCGGCTCCTCCCTGTCGGTAGAAACAACAGCGCACCCGCCCACGATGGAGTCGTCTCCGGGAGGCACTGCGTAGGCGTTTTCGCCTGCTACCTGGTGGCGCGTTCAACCCGCGCTGTCTAGTTGACGGGTCAAATCTTTGTCGCTCAAACCAGTCCTCGATAGAGTCCTACCGCAGAGCAGGTCTGCCGAAATGGGCTCGACATGTGCACCAGCTTCAGACTCACCTCCAAGGACGCCGCAGTGATTGTGGGCTAGGCGATGGAGTTCCCAAGTCTCATGGCCGCCCAATTGGTTGTACTACCCAGAGGGCAACAAGGATCAAGCGTGGCCCCGACCGGTGCCGGTCACACGTGGACAACGGGGTACGGAGCGGTCGGCATCAACGGGTTCGGGGACGTCCAGAAATGGACTGACGGTATGAACGAGAAGGGCCTGTACGTTGGCCTGCAGTACCACCCGGGGACCTGCGAGTACTCCAGCCCCGATGGCGTGGAGCCCGACCAGTTGATGAGCGCCGTGGACCTGACAACGATGCTGCTTGGCACCTGCGCAACCGTGGCCGACGTGCGCGCAGCCCTCGCCGGCATCACCGCCTGGCCGTGGGTGTTCCCG
>CAMAWO010000116.1 GCA_945861925.1 Bifidobacterium breve
CCGGATATGCGGAGGGAGGGCCCGCGAGCACCTGACCGCCCGAGGTAAGCAGTGGTGAAATCGAGATATCGGCCTCGTCGATGAGGCCTGCGCCCGACAGCCCGGCAAGCAGCCGCGGGCCGCCCTCGCAGACGATGCGAGTGAGTCCCCTCGACTCGAGCGCTCGAATCAGCTCATCGGGACGGACCGACGAGCCGGGCAGCGCAATGACATCGGCGTGCTCCCGCGCCGCCCTGAGACGTCCGTCCTCCACCGAATCGACCGTGACCACGATCGGAGTCACCGCCGACTCCGAGAAGAAGGCATCCGACCACGGGAGATCCAGCGATGCGCTCACCACCGCAACCACCGGCGCTGGCGCCAGGCCGAGCCGTTCACGTTCCGCAGCGTCGGCGGGCTTGACTCGCATCGGGTTGTAGCGCTCGGCACGCAGCGTTCCAGCCCCGATGAGGACGACGTCACTCAGCCGGCGTGCTTCGACGAGCACCGCACGGTCGGCCGGCGAGGAGATCGACCCGCTGCGACCATCGGGCCCCGCTGGCGCGCCGTCGAGAGTGGTCACCATCATTGCGCGCACCCAGCGGCCCTCAGCCGGCCACGGATATGCCCAGGCGAGATCATCGGTGCTGAGCAATCCGGTGCGTGGGCCGATCACCATCTCCATGGATGCAACCTACCGACCTCCACTGCGGACGGCATGGGCCGTAATTGGCGGAGCACGACGCTGGCGGGTGTAGTTCAGTGGTAGAACATCAGCTTCCCAAGCTGACAGTGCGGGTTCGATTCCCGTCACCCGCTCCACCGAAATACCCACGGTGTTCCACGTTTGTTCCACGGCGACCGGCCTGTACCTCCTTGAAAAGCCCTGAAATGGGCCTCCTCCGCCCCATTCGAGGGCCGAGGACGCGGCGAGCTCGCAGCGCCGCTCCCCAGTACCTCGGCCGCACTATGCGATCTGGATCCGCTCGTCTCCGTACTCGACCTCGACGTGGAGGGTCCCACCCAACGCCTCGACGTACTTCCGCAACGTGCCGACCTGGGCGCGCTCGATATCGCCGTGCTCGATGCGGGAGACCCGGTTCTGGCTCACGTCGAGTCTCTCGGCAAGTTCCACCTGAGTGAGGTTCGACGCCTCCCGCAGCTCGCGCAGCCGATACGCCCGGACTTCCTCGAGCATACGCTTCTTGTGCGCGTCTACGGCCTTCCGACTGACGGGTCGCTCGCGGAGAAGGTCATCAAGAGTCTTGGGCATTGCGCTCTCCTTTCAGTCGGTCCAGGTGCTGTCGATAGCGCTCATCGGCCAGCGGGATGTTCGTGCGGTACCACTTCTGCCAGTTGCCTGCCTTGTCGCCGGCAACGAGCAGGATTGCCTTCCGGGCAGGATCGAAGGCGAACAAGATCCGCACCTCCGATCGACCGCTTGACCCTGTTCGCAGTTCCTTCATGTTCCTGTAAGTCGACCCGACGATCGAGTCGGCGAGCGGTCGCCCGAGGCTCGGCCCCTGCTCCGCGAGTACCTCCAGAGCGGCGACGATGAGCTCATACGACTTCTCGTCGAGGGTGGCGAGCCAGTCATCGACAAGTTCGACCTCGACCGTCCAGACACTCGTCAAGATACACCCTTCAGGCTATATAACTCAAGTGTTGTATTCAGCGACGGGCCCGCGCCCTGCAACGGATTGGGCGGACGCTGCTTGGCTCCCCGGCCAACTCGTCCATGCGCTCGGCGATCCGTCGGCCGTGATCGACCGTCGCGTGCAGGTAGAGCGTTGAATTTCTGTCGAATAGCTTTCCGGTGCTCCCCGTGGGTGTTGCTATTCGTCATGGTTGGTGATCGTTTCTGAGGGCGATGTCGGCGGCGTAGCGTGCCCCGTCCCCTGCGGCGTCATGGGTCACGCGGGTCGCAGTTCCGGGCGCGAAGTGGAGCAGTTCGGTGAGGACGGCTGCGGGGACCTCGGCGGCGAGCTGGAGATTGATCCAGCGGCCATCAACGCGGTACCTATCTCGGTACCGGCCCGACTTCAGCTTCTCGATCGCGCCGAACGACCGATCGCCTGACATGTGCCCCCTCGTGTCCGGACGTGACCCCTGGCCGCTGTTCTACGCCATCCGGTGTTCCACGTGTGCTCCACGCGCAGGTTACGGCGAAGGAGAAACACGTTGCAAACATGGGTGATTAGCCTGTGGAGGAACACCGGTTCACAAGCTGACAGTGCGGGTTCGATTCCCGTCACCCGCTCCACGAGGTCACCGCGAAAATCCGCGGCTTGGACCGCGAAAGTCCCCCGGAAATCCGGAGGGCTTTCGTTTCGGAGGGGTCACGCGGCTTCGGCACCCTTGATCATGGCTCGCTCGCGGCGCCACTCCTGCAGTTCCCGGGCCTCGTCGGCCGGGAGGTGCATGACCTCGAAGGGGTCGCGTGGCTGGAGGAGTGGGTGGCCGGGCGCTCACTCGTCACCGTACTTCACGGCCCACGTCTCGAGTTCTCAAGATGTTGGTCGCGACGGCCTGAAGGGCCACGGCGAGCGTCACCCGGGCAAGGCCCGTCACGCGGACGAAGCCGCGGCTCATGTCGTTGCCGTTGGCGTCCTTCATGCGTGAGAAGTACTGCTCCACCGAAGTGCACCGGTCCATCTGCCGGGTCTGATCGGGCGTTCCCCAGTAGTGGGACTGCCACAGCCGCGCCCGGGCGTTCGAGTCGGTCGACGCGATGGTCACCGTCAACTTGACCGTGCAGCAGTCCGGCGCGGTCGCGGCGGCCGGGGGGTTTCTCGACGAGGGGGCGGTCCGCGGGCATCACGAGCGATGCCGGGCGCAGGGGGCACCGCAGGGTTCCGGCCAGTGCCGGGCACATGTACCGGCGGGTGCCCCTGGCCGAGTCCTCGGCGTGCAACTTCAGGGCCCAGTCCTGCCGGCGGGCCACCAACTCGTGGAAGTCGTCCTTCTTGCCCCACGGCTTGATGATCCTCTCGAAGGAGTCGGGAGTGGCCGGGCAGTGCGGAGTCCCGGCCGTGACGCGCATGCCGCGGACGTCGGTCCAGCGCTGGTCGTTCTCCCGCATGTCGACGGCCTGGTTCCATCCCGCCGCGCGCAGGAAGTGATACCAGTTCGTCTCGGTCAGGTTCGAGTACCACCTGTCGCCCAGGAGCAGGCGCTCGGCATCGGACGGCTGCGCCCGTTCGATCACGTCGCGGCTCGCTCGCACGAGGTCGCGGCCGCCCGGGGTGACGCTCAAGCGCTCCATGAGCCGGGGCTCCTCCTGCACGTGTGGAGTGGAGCCAGCGGAATCGGCAACGAAGACCTCAGAAGCGGTGGGCAATTCAACATTGGAAGGTGGTGTGACGCGGTCGCTTCCGAGGTCGCCCAAGTCTCGGCCCCTACTCCACAAGTACCTCCGGAGCGGCGGCGACCAGCTCGTTCGACTTCTCGTCGAGGGCCGTGAGCCTGTCATCGACGAGATCGACCTTGGCCGTCCAAACACCCGACTACACCCCTCAAGCTATTTAACTCAAGAGTTGTATTCATCAACGGGTCCTCGCCCTGCGGACGATTGGGCGGACGCTGGTTGGCTCCCCGGCCAGATCGTCCATACGCTCGGCGATCCTTCGACCATGATCGACCGTCGCGTGCAGGTAGATCTCCGCTGCCTGGATCGACCTCTGTCCCAACCGATGCTTGAGTTCCGCGAGGGACGCATCCATCCCGTCGGCGAGAGTCATGCCGGGTGGCGGAAGGCGTGCGGGGGAATATCCGGGCGCCCTGTGTGCGTATGAGGCGACCGCAGTATTTGGTAGCAGTTGGCGCAGATGTTGACGCCCGTCTCTGTGATGAACAGCAGGATCGGCGAGGTTGGCCCGCCAAGAATGAATGACGTTCACACGGCTCGGCGCCGACCACCTGCGTGCTCTCACCGACCCAATAAGGGCCTTTCCGAGCCAAGCGTGCTCGCGGTGCATGTGGCTGTGGGCCTGCGACTGGGGAGCACCGACGGGAAGACGATCAGGTCACCTTCCCGTCGTCGTCCTCAGTTGATCAATCGACGTTGGGCCGGTGTGAGGGCAGCACGCTGGGCCGGTGTGAGGGCAGCACGCTGTGCCCTGGTCAGGGCCCGCAGTTGATCGCTACTCATGGCCGCAAGGGTGTCCCGATCCAACTTGGCGAACGAGGAGGCCTTCACCTTCGTGACCTGCGCAACTGAGAGACCAGTCACCTGATCCGCGGTGATAGCAGCCGTCTGGACCCCGGTTAGCTTGGCGAACGCCGACGTGCGGAGTCCACCAAGTTGATCAGCTGAGAGATTTGCAATCACATCAGGTTGCAGTCTCGCCACAACCGCGGGCTTTAGCGCAGCCATCTGATCTGTTGAGAACGCAGCTACCGTCTCTGGTTTCCATGCAGCAGCCGCAGTTGGCGTGAACGATGCAACCTGTGCCGCAGAGAGCGACGACGCCTGCGCGGCGGTCAACGCTGCCCCTTGAGCAGTTTGTTCGGCCGCGTTTGCCTGGGTGAACCTGAACGTCACAGGCGCGCTCGTCGCGACACCATAGTTCCCGCTGGCGGCCTTCGTCGCGGTTACCACACAAGCACCTGAGGTTGATGCGAGCAAGGTGGTGCCCGAAACCGAGCAACCCGAACCGGTGACCACGTACGTCACGGCTCCGTCGCCAAGTCCACCATTTGTCCTCAGCGTGATCGGGGTACCCGAATCATTCGACAACGTCGTATTCGAGACCGTCAGGGTCGCCTGGGTGACCGCGGTGAACGTGAACGTCACCGCCGTGCTCGACGCCGCCGCATAAATCCCGTCCGCGGCCTTCGTCGCCGTCACGATGCAACTGCCCGGCTGCGTCGAGGACACGATCCCCGACGCCACCGTGCAGCCCGCCGTGTTCGACGACAGCGCGTACGACACCAAGCCGGCACCGGACCCACCCGCAGGCGACAACGTGACCGGGGTGCCCGCCGGACCCGAGAGCACCGTATTCGAGACCGACAGCGTCGCCTGGGTGACCGCGGTGAACGTGAACGTCACCGCCGCGCTCGACGCCGCCGCATAAATCCCGTCCGCGGCCTTCGTCGCCGTCACGATGCAACTGCCCGCCGTCAGTGCCGTCAACGTCGTGCCCGACACCGAGCAGATCGCCGGAGTGGACGTCGCGTACGACACCGCGCCGTCACCGGACCCGGTGGTCCCAGTCGTCAGGGTGAACGTGGCGTTCGCCGCAGCGGTCACCGGCGTCGTCGTGATCGACAGGGCCGCCTGGGCGAACGCGGTGAACGTGAACGTCACCGGTGCGCTCGTGAGGGAATCGAAGCTCTGGCTTGCGGCCTTCGTCGCCGTCACCGTGCAACTGCCCGGCTGCGTGGAGTTCAAACTGTTGACATTCGTCACCGTGCAGCCCGCCGTGCCCGACGTCACCGCGTACGTCACCTCGCCGGAACCGGACCCGCCCGACGTCGTCAAGGTGACCGGGGTGCCCGCCGGACCTGAGAACGTCGTATTCGAGATCGTGAGCGTCGCCTGAGACGCCGAGACGAATCTGAACGTCACCGCCGCGCTCGACGTTTCAGCGTAGATCCCGTTAGCAGCCTTTGTCGCCGTGACATCGCATGTCGCCGGACGCGTTGCTGTCAAACTGCTCTCCGTTACCGAGCAGCCCGACCCAGTCGCTGCGTACGACACCCCGCCGCTACCCGACCCGCCGGTATAGGTTAGGGAGATCACGGTGTTCACGCCACCGGTCGTCGTCGTGTTCGAAATCGTGAGCGTCGACTGGGTAACCGAAGTAAACGTAAACGTCACGGCCGCGCTTGTCGCCGCCGCATAGATCCCATTTGCGGCCTTCGTCGCCGTCACCGCACAGCTCCCCGGCTGCGTGGTGGTCAACGTCGCCCCCGACACCGAGCAGCCCGCCGTGTTCGACGTCACCGCGTACGAAACATCGCCACTGCCCGACCCACCGGAGTTGGTCAGCGTGACCGCGGTACCCGCAGGACCCGTGCGCGCCGTATTCGAGACCGTCAGCGTCGCCTGGGTAACCGCAGTAAACGTAAACGTCACGGCCGCGCTTGTCGCCGCCGCATAGATCCCATTCGCGGCCTTCGTCGCCGTCACCGTGCAACTTCCCGGCTACGTGGTGGTCAACGTCGTCACCGACACCGAGCAGCCCGCCGTGTTCGACGTCACCGCGTACGAAACATCGCCGCTCCCCGACCCACCGGAGGTGGCCAGCGTGACCGCGGTACCCCCGGGCACCGTCGTCGGTGAAGTCGAAATCGTTAGCGTCGCCTGGGAAACCGCGGTGAACGTGAACGTCACGGAGGCGCTCGTCGCCAGATCCCAGGTCCCCTGAGCGGCCTTCGTGGCGGTCACCGCGCAGTTCCCCGGCTGCGTTGAGTTGAGGGAAAAGTTCGGGGTGGTCCCCGATACCGAGCAGCCCGCCGTGTTCGCGGTGCCTGCCGTCAGCGCGTACGTGACCACACCACCACCCGACCCGCCGGTGGTCGTCAAGGTGACCGCTGTGCCCGCAGGGCCTGTAGTCGGTGAGGTCGAGATCGTCAGTGCGCTCTGCGCCTTGGCCGGCTTCACTTGCGGTTTGGCCGGCTTCACTTGCGGTTTGGCCGGCTTCACTTGCGGTTTTGCCGGCTTCGCCTGCGGCTTAGACCTGCTCGTTTCGGGTGAATAGACAGCGCTCGTGGCCTCTGGGGCTCTCGCAAACGTAAATGCCTTCGCCTCGCTCGTCTCGGGCGCTTCACCGCCAACTGTGCTCGCAGTGACGAGACATGTCGCCGGCTGGTCTGCCGTCAAGGTTGCCCCCGACACCGAGCAGCCAGTCCCGGTTACCGCAAATGACACCGCACCGGCCACCGACCCACCGGCCGTGGTCAACGTGATCGGGGTGCCGACCGAACTTGCGGCAACCATGTTCGACAGCGTAAGCGGCGCCTCGACGGCAGTTGCGGGGGAAGTGACGAGGAGCACACACGCCGCACCTGACGCGGCCGCGAGCAGCGCTAATCCACTCAAACGCCTAACCGTTCGTGCGGACGACGAACCGAGGCCAAACACAGCTACGTTCCCCTCTTCGGGTGCACAACATCCTCAAATAAAAATGTTAGTTATTTGTTTCAAATGAACGTGAATATGACCACACTTTTTAATGTCTCGCGATCTGGACTGTGTCTCCTTTTTAGGGGACACAGAATAGAACGTAAGTTTTCGCATATGGACTGACCTTCCGCACTTCTCGGTCGGGTTATCTCGTTGGTTTCGTGGGCTGCGTGTAGGCGCTGGGTGGTAGGCCGAGGAGTGAGAGGACGTGCAGTTGCTGGGTGGTGAGTTCGGGTTGGAAGGTTTGCACGGGGGTGCCGTGGCGGTGGAGTTGGTGGCGTGCGACGGTGCTGAAGATTTCTAGGATCCGTTCGGTCGAGGGGGCTTTGCAGGCACGGAGTTCGGGGTAGGGCTCGATGGTGTCCAGCGCTGCGCTGGTCATGTTGTTTCGGACTTCGCGTTCGATGAGGGCGGCGATGAGCAGGGCTAGGAACTGGCAGCAGGACAGGGTCTCGATCCGAGCTGGGCTGTGGAGCAGGATCGGCGCGGCGTCTTGGACGCTTGTGAGTAGGTGGTGTCGTCGTTCGAGGTTGGGTTGGTAGCGGTAGGCGCTGAGCACGTCGGCGTTGGTGAGGTCACGGTCGCAGGTGATGAGCGGGAAGCAGGCGTCGCTGGCAGCGTCGTAGGCGATGCGGTCCAGGGTGATGTCTGCGTGCACCGTGTAGCGGATGGTGAGGACCTCCCGGTAGTTCGTGGCGGCGTCAGGCCGGCCGGGTCCTGCCTGCTTGTAGGTCGTGGTCGTGGTGTCGCTGATGGTGGCGGTGACCCACTTCTCGCTGCGGGGGTCGGCCAGCGCTGCCGCTGCGGCCTGCTCGACGGCGGCGCGGGTTTTCAGGCGGTTGCGGGTCCCTGCGAGTTTGAGGTTGAGGGCGTCGATCGCGGCGATACCGGCCTCGGTGCGCGCCATCCTGCTGGCGGCGTCGCGGCCGGCTTTGGCGGTCGGGTGGACCCAGACGATGCGGTAGCCCTCCGCTGACGGCGTCGGTGCCGGAACGCGGCGTCTTCCTCGCGGGAGCGGGGCATCACGGTGACGAACCGGCCGCCACGGCCGGCGATGTGCGCCATCGCCTGGCGGGAGCACAGCTTGCTGTCCGCGACGTAGAGGAAATCAACCCGGCCGGTCAGTGCGACAAGGCCGTCCCAGGTCGGGACGTGCGTCGGGTCATCGACGGTGTTGCCACCCGCGAGGCGGTAGGTGATCGGGACGGCACCATCGGCGCTGACCGTGAGGATCCAAACCAACTGCTTGAGGCCCGGGCGGTGCGCCGCTCACCGAGAACTCGCTAATCGCGCGAGTCATGACCGCGGTCAGCAGGTGAGCCCGGTCAGCGCCCGACAATACGTCCAATGCCCGACCGACCCGATCATCGCCCGCTGCAGCGACCTCGGACTCCACCATGGCCAGCAGCGCCGGGTCGAAGCGGGCAGCCCACTCACCCAACGCATACAGCGGTTCACGGCCCAGAACCACGTTGGTGATCACCACCCGGATCGCGGCAACCGGCGTCAACGTGGACCGGCCATCGACCTCACCCCAGGCCTCGTCCAGCAGGGCGGGCAGGCCCAAGCGGTCCAGGACGTCATTCACGATCGGCAGACCACCCAGCATCCGTGACGTCAGCCCGAAGCCCCCCCCCTCGTCCCCGGCCAACCCCGTGGCCAACCCCGTTGCCAACCCCGTGTTAGGCCGTTGCCCTCGCCCATCACCACACCCCGATCTCCGATCGCCCCTTTGTGAGGACACCACAGGTTGTCGGTGAGTGACCCGCAACTGCTGGCGGAGTTGAAGGCGCTGGTGGATCCGCAGACCCGGGGGGATCCGATGTCGTTGCTGCTGTGGACGACGAAGTCGACAAGGAACTTGGCTGCGACGTTGACCCAGTCGGGTCATCGGGTGTCGGACCGTACGGTGGCCAAGATGCTGCGTGACTTGGGTTTCGGGTTGCAGGCGAATGCGAAGGTGACTGAAGGTCGTCAGCATGAGGACCGTGATGCCCAATTCGGCTACCTGGCGGGGCAGGTCGCCGAGCATGCGCGAGATGGCCAACCGGTGATCTCCGTTGACACCAAGAAGAAGGAACTGGTCGGAGACTTCAAGAACGGTGGCCGAGAGTACCAGCCCACCGGGCAGCCCGAACGGGTCAATGTCCACGACTTCCCCGACAAGGACCTCGGCAAGGCGATCCCGTATGGCATCTACAACGGTTTGGACACCACCGGCTGGGTAACGGTCGGGACCGACCACGACACCTCCGCCTTCGCCGTGGCACCACTGCGCACCTGGTGGCAGACCGTTGGACAAGATCGCTACCCGACAGCCGACCGCCTCCTGATCTGCGCCGACGGCGGCGGGTCGAAACTACAACCTCCACCCGCGCGACACGCCGCAACAAACCCGTGTTGTCGCTTCGCGGGCCTTAACTCTGCTCGCCTAACAGCCATTGGACCATCAAGTGGTGTCTTTCAGATTTCATTGTCTATTTGCTGGGGGCGACGCGTCCGCGTTGGACCTTGGTGAGGATCGATTCTGCGCCGGCGTGCCAGATCAGGCGCTTGTGGTGTTCCTTGTTCACGCGCAGGTAGATCTTGATCGAGGCGATGAGGTCGGTGACGCTGCGGTCGATGGTGCGCTGGAACGTGAGGGACTCCTTCGTGGCGGTGCCGGGGCAGCGTCGATCTCATGCCGGACGACGTTCCAACGCAACAGGACAACTTTCCACTCGTCCACGAGCCTGGGGGTGGACCGGACCGCAGCCCGGCCGGGTGATCTAGATGTGCTCAATCGGGTCGCCTAAGTCCGCGGAGCGCAACCAAACGTCGTAGCAGCTCACGTCGCGGGGTCGGATCAGCGGCGATCGGTGGTGGAGGGTCCTCGCGAGCCTCCGCGGGTTTAAGATCTGGTAACTCCTCCACCCTCGCGGCAGGCCTCACGACAAGTGTGATGACGGTGATCGCGATGGCCACAATGAAGGAGACTCCGGTCACGAGGACCATGGTTCCCCTAGTCACCGTTGCCATCGAGTCGATGAGCCCGGCCGCATTCGAGTCGCCCGCGCCAACGACCACCGATGCGCCGAGGAACGACATGATCAGCAGTAGGCCCGACGGGATCGCCAGCGCCGCACCGGACCTCGCCGATCACACAACTGGCAGCCCCGGGGCGAACCCGTGAAGGTCGGGGTCCATGCCTTCCCCGACAAGGACATGCCCAAGGCTGTCCCCTACGGAATCTACGACCTGTCAGCGAACACCGGCGGTGTCACCGTCGGGA
>CAMAWO010000117.1 GCA_945861925.1 Bifidobacterium breve
AACCAGAGCAGCGACATGGCCAACTTGGGGTTGATACCAAGAGCAAAGTCGACGTAGCTCACAGCATCATCCTCGTACGGGAAGGCCGGGAGTTTGATATAAAACCGTTGATCGCTACTGCTGAGCACTCGGTTCAACGATGCGACCCACAGAGTAACCAACACCCCCGACCCGTCCCACAGCATCGTTGTCTTGCCCGGGTAGGGGCTCGCCGCGTCGCGGGCGCGGATGATCGCCTCGCCCACGAGGTAATTGTCGGCGCTACCTGCACGGGCGGCTCCGGCAGCGATACCGGGAGCGCTACCGAATCCTGATGGGTACCCGGTCGGGGTCGCCCCCACATAGCCGAAACTCGTGACGCCGACGAGCCCGATGACGCAGCCCACGATGACGGCGTTGAAGCGATTCACGGCTCGCGCACTGCTGGGATCAAGCACCCTTCGCTTCATCGCAGCAATGACGAGGGCGATACCGATCCCCGCGCCAGCGGCGAGCATCGGTGCGTTCACGAGAAGGAGCGCGTTGAGGGTCTTGAGCACGTAGTAGCTGCCGAGACGGGAAAGCCCAGCAGAGTCGGCCGCACCCATGGTGAGCCACAGGAAGGCGCAGATCGCGACGCTCGGGCCGGCGATTGCAATGGCGAGGGGGCGACGATCACTGCGAAGCAGGACGATGGCAACGAGGACCGCGATGATCGGGCTCACGATCGCGGCACCAACATTAAACGGCGTCATCCCTGCGCCGATGGCGCCGAGATCCTCCATATAGCTACTCGTGGCTCCGGGGTCGTCCACAACGATCGCCCGACCCTGAAGGTAGACGGTGCCGAGGACCACCACGCCGCTTGCGACCGCCCACACCGGGGCAAGCCAAATCCGGGTTCGCCCAAGGGCGATGAGCACGATCACCGCAGACGGGACGAGTCCAAGAACCAGTGGGGTCCACAGGGCGTTCACCGCCAGCGCGCCTAGCGGGATGAGGATCCACCCAAGTTCACGAGCACTCCGCCACGAGCGCGCCGACAGGTAGGCCGTCAAGGTGGTGACGGCCACGGCCATCATGAAGTTGGTGAAGCCCGAGTTGAAGAGCAGGGTTGGACTGCCCAGCAGGGCGAACGCAGCAAAGGCCAGCACTGCAATGGCCGGCGCAGATCGCCGGACGAATCTGCTTCGCACCCCAACCAGCGGGGTGCAGCGCCTGGTGAGGTCGCTCGCGACCCATGCGAGGGCAGCGAGGCTGAGTGCGAAACTAATGCTCGTCCATTGGACATAGGGCCATAGGAGCCCCGGTCGGTCGAGAATCTCGGAACCGGTCTGACTCGCCAACTGCGCGAGCGACCACATCGTCGTGTGGAGCGAGGGGTACCACTGATTCCAGGCAATCGTGCCATCGAAGGTTGGCCAGGTGGTGCTACCCACTTCAATCGTGTTCGCGAAGGGAGTGAAGTGTCCCTGGTTGTCCCAGCCGGTGAAAAACAGTCCACTCACGATCTCGTACGAGTTGCGCCCGATGTAGGCACCCATAAGCCACAGTGCCGCGCCGGCAGTAAAGATGCCGATGAGTGCGTCTTGCAGGGTTGGCTTGATCAACCGCGTCATGCGCCCCGGGCCAACGAGACTCAGACCCACGGCGACCGCGGTGAAAATGCTCAGTGCCGCGTGAGCAGACACCGGAGTGATCGGCAGGCTGCTCGCGCGAGGGAAGGCCACGGCGGTGACGCCAAGAACGAGAAGCAGTGAGATGAACCCGCGCTCCGCTAGGCCGCGCCCCCACGGCGGCGCCATGACGAGCATGACTGCGCATGCAACAAACCCGACCGGCGGAAACACCCAGAGCAGGGCGATCGCCAGGATCGTGGCAACAGCAAGAGTCAGACATTGTCCTTTGGAGCGCGGAACGACCATTTTCGGAATCATCATGACCTCGTAAAGCTCATGGTGACGTCAACCGGTGCATCCTGAATGGCACTGACCTCACCGGTTCTGCCCGTGACATTCATTCCATCTTCTGGTTCCGGCTGCCATCCTTCGGGCGCGGTGACCCGAACGGTGAGGGTTGAGTTGCGAAAGAGGGATTGCGGCTCGGCCCTAAGGGAGTACACGAGCAGGCCTCCGCCTCCTCCGAAGGTGCCGGAGGGCAGGTCGTAGGAGACCGAGACGGTGGTTTGTCCCCCCGGCGGCGTCCAGCCGACCATACGGACGATCTTTTGTCCGTTCCCGTCATTCGCGAAGCCGCGGCCGTACTGCTGATGGTTCTTGAAGGACCTGATAGCAAACCCCTGCGGATAGTTGGGAACATAGTTCTTGGCTTTGTCGGGCACATACATGATGTACGCATTCTTCAGCCAACTTGTCTCGTAGCCAACTCGCTCAGGAGGTCCCTCGGGGCGTTCCGGGGGAGTTGCGTTGGTGACATTCATCTGTTGGGTGACTCGGGCCGAACCGTCATCGGCAAGCTGCACCGACACAAACACGTTTCGCTCCTGAAAGACGTCCACTTTGCTCTGATTGCCATTTTGCGTATAAACCGCTGACCAGTCTCCCAAACCCGGATCAACGACCTGTCCGCCGGCGCCACTCTTGAGAATGACCGACTCAAAGTCAGGATCACGCAGCCACACCTGAAAGTGCCGACCTGGAGCCGTACCGGCAATGGCCTTCGCTGCGGTGACGAGATCGTCACCCGATAAGAGTTGGGTGAGGAGGTCGTCGAGGAGTTGCTGATTCGCGACCTGGCGGGCCGCGGCCTCATCTTGGCCGAACTGCTCATAGGCGTCTATCAGGAGAATCCTCCCGAGTTGATCACCGGTGACCTCACCGTACGTTTCCGATTGAATGGGCCCGAGCGAGTTCAGGACCGCTGCGATTGCCGTGAGATCCATGGTCATCACACCGTCGACCTCGGGGAAGCCCCCACCAACCCAGGCGCCAGCCATTTCACGTCCAGCAAAGGTGAGGGACGGGTGGGTATTCGTCACCACCATCGGCTCCTTGCGCGGATTCCTTGGGAAGAAGGGGTTCATCGACGGTCCCCACCACTTGACCTTCGCATTCATTGGCGGAAACAGTTGGGTGCTCGTCTGGCCCTTGATCGGGATCGAGATTCGCCCCTGATCAAACTCCACGAGGACGAGCGACAGTGGGGCGCCTCCCGAGGCGCGCATCTCGGCCTGATTGCCGATTGCAATGAGGTAGCGCTTCACCCCGTTCGCACCGAGAGCGTCCGGAAGTTGGGGGGCGAGGTCGACGAGGACGCTGATTGCGTTCTGGACGGGCGCCACCTCCCCCAGCGCCTTGCGCTGCACTCTCGCCAACGTGCCTGCCATGGGACCGCTCGTCTGAATATCCCTGAGCGCCTTGGCGCTGCTCTTTATCCCTAGGTTGATGGCAGCCACTCGGGGCGGCAACTCGCGCAGCCTTGCCACGTCGATCGCCCCGTCATTGAAGATCTTGCGGGACCCGTTCTCACCCGACAGGTCGCCGAACAGGCTGAGCAGCTCACCCGTACTCCCGACGATGTCGGCTGTCGCTCCACCGAGGCGCTTCCAGTTGTCTATTGCTGTCCCCACCCCGGGAACAATGCTCAGCACGCCTAGGTGTGGGCCCTCTGCTGATGCAGCGATTTTTGACGCTGCCGACTCCACCTGTGCGAAGTCAGCCTGGGCACCCGGATATTGGCCCGCGGTGATCTGATCAACCGTGCCGTTGAGGCTTGTCAGGAATCCGCCAGCTCCGACCCCCAAGGTGGCGAGGGACACCAGGAAGGCGAGTTGGATCCACAGGACGAAACCGCCGGCGAGGAGCGCCACGGCCAGACCGACGACGGACTTCACGGAAGGCTGGCGCACTCAGTGAGTATATGAAGCCTCGCGGTCTCAGCGCCTCACCCAGCGTTTCGGGCGGGTTGACGTCGCTCCAACACCCGGATCAACTGATGGCAGCAGCAGCAACCCGCCCAAACTGCGGGCGCTGGGTTGTGGCGTTAGTAGGCGCCTTCGCCCACTAACACTGCCTTTACTGTTTTTGCGACGATTACTAGGTCTAGGGCCGGGGACCAGTGCTCGACGTAGTCGAGATCGAGGCGCATGCGCTCCTCCCAGTCGACGCTCTTGCGCCCTGACACCTGCCACAAGCCGGTGAGGCCCGGCTTGGTGAGGTGACGCCGATGGTCAGCATCTGCGAAGAGTGGCAGCTCATCCACGAGGACAGGCCGGGGGCCAACAAGGGACATGGAGCCGGCGATGACGTTCACCACCTGGGGCATCTCATCAATCGACCAGCGCCGCAGGAACCGGCCTACCTTGGTGATGCGCGGATCGGACTTGTAGCGCGCCGCGATATCAGCATCAGGCGCCCCAATGACCGCGTGTCGTTCCTGGTCGGCGCCTACCCGCATCGTTCGCAGCTTGAGGACCGTGATGAGTTGGCCGCCCCGCCCCACGCGCTCCTGAGTGTAGAAAACCGGGCCTCGGCTCGTGAGCTTGGTAACGATGCCGCCCACCAGCATGAACGGGGTGAACACGATGAACAGGGTGACCCCGAACAGGATGTCGAGCGAACGCTTGATCGCCCGCTTCGGCCCAGTCAGGTGCGGCTCGTCCAGGTGCAGGAGCGGAAGATTGGCCGCCATGCGCATGCTCACCCGGGGTCCCGCGACGTCGCCGATCGCAGGGGCGACGAGGAGGTCGACGCGGGGCCCCTCCAGACGCCAGGCCAGGCGTTGCACGACCCGTTGGCCGAGTGCCGGTGAGCTTGCGACCGCCACGGTGTCGGCATCCTCAAGGGAGATGCGGGTCATCACCTCGTCGAGCCAGGCCTCAAGCCCCGCATCGTCGACATCCGCGGCTGGCTCATCGACGACGTCAACGACCGTGAACCCGGCAACCGGGTCACGATCGAGCATGTCGACGATCTCGGACTTTGTCGGCTCTGCACCGACAACGATCGTCCGATGCAGGAAGTGGCCATAGCGCCGCTCGTGACGCAGCCAGCCGCGAAGCGCCCAACGCACGACGAGGAGAAGGGTGAGCCCCACGACGAAGGTGATGACGACGAAACCACGCGACAGTTCGAGTTTGAGCACGAACACCACGATGGCGACCGCCCCGAACACTGTCGCGGTCGCCGACACCACACGTTTGAACTCCTCCGAGCCAACGCCCAGCATCCGAGTGTCGTAGGCACCTCGCAGGACCAGCACGCACAGCCACGAAATCACGACGATGAACAGCAGCGAGATATACGTCGGGTCATTAATCTCGACATTGAACGGAATCGCCCACCGAAGAATGAAGCCGGTGAGCCCGGCGATGGTGATCACCACCGCATCGAGCAGTACTGCACGCGTCGCATAGACGCGCAGAGGATCCCTGCGCATATGCGGGCGATCACGATGTGCGTGCGCCTCGGACCAACCGATCCGCGAGGCAGGCGCGATTGCCGCAGTCACGGGCAGCAATTCGACCTGTCGATCCTCAAGCGCCATCAATCACCTCCGCCTTGGCCTAGCCGAGCGGGGCCGGTCGCAATACGCAGACCGGCCACCGCATCAGCCTATGCCTGGACGTAGATGCGAACGGGGACCTCGGTGAGGGTGATCGACGCGCCTTCGAGAACCTCCTGGCAGTTCGCGAGCGGATCACACACCAACTGCGAACCGGCCGGCGCCGTGTAGGCCACATCGCCTGTCTCTGCCCACGCCACGACCGACTTCTGGCCGTCGCGACTGAAATTGCACGTGACAGCGCCCGAGGTGTCGGTGCAGCCCTCAAACTGCGATCCGACCACCCAGTTGTCGATCGCGAAGAAGCCTTGCTCGCCATCCGAACCCGGGTACGCCTGGATGCCAAGAAGGGGGTAGGGCTTCTGGGTCCAGATGTACCAGTAAGCGCGCTCAATGCCGAACCGCAGATTGTCGATGTAGGTGCGGACGATCCAGCCGGCTGCCGCCGGACCGGTGATGTCGGTCTTGGGGATGTCGCCAGGGCCCGCAAGTCCGTAGTTCAGCTCGGTGTCCCAGATCGGGATGTCCGCCGGTGCACCCGCCTCAGCGACCGCCGACTTGAACGTCTCGATGAGTTGCCCGCGGATCTGCGGATTCCCCTCGCCACTCGGGTAGGCATGGAGGGAGAGAACGTCGACCGGCCACTCGGCCTTCGCCAGCGCCGCAAGGTACTTCGGATAGAAGGCATCGAAGCGTGCCGATAGTCGAAGCGCCGGCGACGCCGAAACCACAAGCGCCTCGGGATCGGTCGCCTTGATGATCTTGTACGCCCGCGCTGTCATCTCAGCGAGTTCCTCGGGGGTGCCATCGTAGAAGTTCTTGAGGTTGGCCTCGTTCCAGATCTCGTAGCTCGAAATCCGACCCTTATAGCGCGTGACAACTGCGGTAACCCAGTCGTCCCAGTCCTGCAGGTTCGCAGGAGCGCTCGCTGCGCCAGGCTGCGGGTAGTGGTCCTGCCCCTTCTTGACCTCGCCCTTCTTGACCGCCCACTCAGGAGTCGTGCCGAGCACCATCAGGATGTCGGTGAGGCCCTTGGACTCTGCATTCGCAAGCGCACCCTCAAGGTTGTCCCACTTGAACTCGCCCTTGGCAAGCTCAATCTGCGACCAGGCGGTGCCGTTGTCCCAAAGGCGCAGGGCGCCAAAAGGTGCTGACGGCCATGCCTCGACCTCCACGCCTTCGACCTGCATCCCCACGAGGCTCGCGGGGATGCCCGGCACCGAGGGTGCTGCCGGCGAGGCAGGCGCCTCTGACTGCGATGACCCGCAGGCACTCAACCCCAGTGCGAACACTGAGAGTGACGCTGCGGCAATGACTAACTTGCTCCGAACCATGTGGGCATGCTCCCGATCGTGATGGATGTACCAGCGACAACTGGCGTGCTGACATTTGCTGCTGTCACGGAATTCGTGGCCCCAGCCGGCACGACGAAGGGCCCCGAGCCGGTGCTTGCCCAGGCGACCGTCGAGGAAACACCGTTCTTCACGATGGTGCAGGTGTTCACCGCAGCAGTCGCGCACGTGACCGAGCCGCCGACCATCCAGCCGTAGGTGGTCGCGTAGCCAAGCGCACCAGCAGTGCCGGGGTACATCTGGATCCCGAGGAGGCTGTAGGTCGAAGGCGTGTACGAGTACCAGTAGGTGCGGTCGATACCTAGACGGGCACTGTCGAGGTATGTCTGCGAGACCCACGCGGCAGCCTTATCGCCATCAATGTTCTGCTTGGGGTTCGACGAGCCCGGGCCGGCGAGTCCGTAGTTCACCTCGGTGTCCCAAAGCGGCTTTGCTGGAGCGCCTGCCGCGGCGAGCGATGCGCGGACCGTGGAGATGTAGGTGACTCGATCAGCCGGGGTACCGAGGCTGTTCGGGTAGAGGTGAACCGAGAACGCGGTCACGGGCCACTTGAGCTTCTTCAGGCTCTTGAGGTACGCCGGGAAGAACTTGTTGTAGGCCGAGGTAAGCCGGACGGTGCTGCTCGCCGAGACGATCTGCGCAGTCGGGTCGTTCTTGCGAATGATCTTGTAGGCCTCGCTCGTGAGGTCAGCCATCTGCGAGGGGGTACCCATCCAGAAGGTGCTGAGGTTCGCCTCATTCCAGATCTGGTAAGCATCAATCGATGCCGCATAGCGCTTGGTGACCGCGGTGACCCAGTTCTTCCAGAGCGTCATCGACGAGGGCATTGAGGCCGCACCCTTGTTCGGGTAGGTGCCCTGCCCCTTGTCCGAGGCAGCCCAAGTCGGCGTCGAGCCGAGAACGTACAGGACCTTTGCGTTGAGCTTGTTGGAGTTCGCAATGGCCTTGTCCATGCCGGTCCACCAGTACTTCGAGGAGGACGGCTGTACCTTGCCCCACGAGATCCCGACATCCCACAGGCGGATCGTCCCGGTCGGCACGGTAGGCACGAGTCCGTTCGCGATCTGCGGTACATGCAGGCCGTAGGAGACTGCGTCGCCCGGGGCTGCGTTCGCTGCCGGTGCTGCGACGACCCCGGCGCCGAACGCGCACACGGTCGCGATGGAGATCACGGCGGCGGCTGAGCGGCGGCGAGTGGATGTGAACAGGCGCATAATGAAACCTCTCGAAGCGACGTTGAAGTGGCGAAGTTGTTCTGGCGCGTGGTCCTAAGCCGGACCTGCGACAAACGAACCATAGCCCATGGCCCACTCCGGCTTCGGTATCCGAGATGGGCGCGCCTCCATGAACAGGGAGTGAATTCGCCCGGGGCTATCGAAGGCGAAGGACGTACAGGCTCTGGCCATCGGTCTCCCGGCCATATTCGAAACGATCAACGGCCAAGCCGGCGGCTTGCACATGATTCTCGAAGTGTGGGCGCTCGAATCTGGTGCAGTGCATTGGTCCCTTCCACTCGAGGGGTCCATAGCCTCCAGGATTCTCCTCCCACGCGGCCACATCCTCCTCGACGAAGCAGGTGACGAGGGCTCTGCCGGCGGGCGCCAAGGCCTCCCCGATGAGGCGCAGGTAGGCCGGGGTGTCGACGTTATTCATATGAGAGAAAACCGAGTAGGCATAGAAGGCGTCGACACTGCCGGGCTCCGCCGCAAGCGTGCGCTCCGGAGAGCCATCAGGGTTGTAGCGCTCGTTACTCACGTCGAGGCAGGTGAATCGAAAACCCTCGCCCGCAAGGTTGACATCGGCCCACTCGATGAGCTCGGGCTGGATGTCGACCCCGTGGTAGTCACGGATGCGACCGATCTCCTCCCGGACCCCAACCGCAAGCCGACCGGCACCACAGCCCCAGTCGAGGAGGCTGGACTCCGCGTTGAGGTCGCAGTACTCGACGAGGCGACGCACATCGCGCACCGCCGTCCGAATGAAGGCCTTGTCGTTCTTGAAGTGGGTGCCCCCCATGCGGTATTTGCCGGGGGGAAGCGGGGCGGTTTTCTTCTGGAACATGCGCTCAGCCTATTCGGGTGGCGGGCAGTCAGAAGAGGCCGAACTCCCGCGCACTCTCCTCGAGTTCGTCGCGAACGGAAGGGTGCGCCGCGCTGTGGATGATGTTGCGCGCCTGATCCGCCTGTGAAAGGCCGAAGCATCCGGCGATGCCCTGTTCGGTTGCTACAAAGCTGTGCTGGAAGCTCGTCACCGGCTCGGTGATCCGCGGCACGATGGTCGAGCAATTCGCCCTCGCATGCCACGAGGGCAGCGCCATAAATGACCGCCCACCCCGCGAGTGCAGCGCCCCCACGATGAAGTCGGTCGACCCGCCGAAACCAGAGTGGATCCGGCCCTTCACCCGGCTCGCATTTGCCTGATCGAAGAGGTCAACCTGCAGCGCCGCGTTCACGCTCGTCATCCGCGCCTGACGTGCAATGAGCCCCGGGTCATTCGTGACCTCCGTGCGCATCATGCGCACGCCGCGATTGAGGTGGAGCCAGTCGTAGAGTTCACGCGAGCCGAAGATAAAGGATGCGGTGAGCGGCACCTCGTCATCAAGTGCGCCCCCCCTATGGAGATCTAGCACCCCATCGCTGAACATCTCCGTCCAGATGCGCAGCCCCTTGATGTGGGTCAGCGCAGCCAGGACGGCGTCGGGGACCGCTCCAATCCCGAGTTGCAGGGTGGAGTTCGGCTCGATGAGCGCCGCGATCCGGTCGCCAATCACTCGCTCGACATCACCAAGATCGCCCCGCTCGTGGGCAGGGAGCGTCTCATCCACCTCGACGAGATAGTCGATCTCGTGCTCATAGATCTGCGCGTCACCGTAGGTGTACGGCATCTGCTCGTTTGCTTGGACGATGACGAGGCCGCCATGCGCCCTCGCCGACTCGATGGCCGACGGCAGGATATTGACCTCGGTACCGAGGCTCACGGTGTCGAACCGGCGGGAGGATGCATGCAGGAGTACGACATCCGGATGAAAGTGATCGCGAAAGAGCACCGGCACCAGGCTTAGGCGGCACGGGATGTAGTCGAGCCGTTCGCTGCCTCGCATGCCAGGGCCGACGAACGCCGACTCATAGGTCACGCCCTCCCGGTCAGGTAGACCCTTCTGCGCATTGAGCATGTGGAGTCGATACTCGGCAACCACCTCGTCGACAGCGCCGAGGAGCACCGTCGGGGTCGCGAAGTTCCCCGAGGCAACGACGCGCGGGTTTTCCGGCAGGTCCCCGAGCACCTTTTTGAGTTGCTCGACGTTGATGATCCGCATTGACCCCTCCATATCGCGTTCGACCCAGCCTAGGTGGCTGGTGTTTTTCGTAGGGGTTTGGGGTTGGGATTTTTGGGGTTGGACGCTGGTCGGAGTTCGGTTTCGATGATCTCCAGGGAGAGTGCTTCGAGTTCGGTGAGTAGTTCGCGTCGGCGTCGGTGTGCTTGGAACCATGGCTGGTAGTGGGCGTA
>CAMAWO010000118.1 GCA_945861925.1 Bifidobacterium breve
TCGTCGAGGCCTTCATTGCACTCGGCCACGACGCCGTCGACCGGCGCGTAGATGTCGCTCACGCTCTTTGTTGACTCGACTTCACCGCAGGTGCGTCCCGCCGAAAGCGAGTCGCCAACGGCCGGGAGGCTCACGTAGACGATGTCACCGAGCGCCGCCTGCGCGAAGTCGGTAATGCCGAACTCCGCTAGTCCGCTGGCAGTCATCCGCACCCACTCGTGCTCCGCGGTGTATCGCAAGTCATTCGGCACCATGGTAGGTCCTTTCGTAACAGTCGACTGGGACGGGTTCCCACCTGATTGAGCATCGCACGTTGCTGCGAGGGAACACTAGTCAAACCTTCGCCTGCATCCGCAACGTCGTCGTGGCGTAGCCGATACCAGCCCACCAGTAGAGGCCAGTGCCCCACAACGCGAAAGCCCAGCCGCACGCCATGGCCGCCGTGCCTATCGGGCCGCTCACCGATCCGAGCAGGAGGAATGGAAACCCCCACATGAGGCAGAAGGTTGCAGCCTTTCCGGTCACCGTCACCGGAAGGGTGATAACCCCCCGCCTGCGCAGCAATGGGACGAGGGTGAGGAGCATGAGTTCCCGCAGGACAAGGAGTGCGACGAGCCACCAGGGAATGATCGATCGCATCGCGAGGCCGAGCAAGGTCGCGGCGATGTAGAGGCGATCAGCGAGCGGATCGAGCATCGCTCCGAGCCGAGTCGTCTGACCGGTGGCCCGCGCGATCGCTCCATCGAGCCAGTCGGTGAAGCCCGCGAAAAATAGCACCGCCAGTGCCCACATATCGGCTTGCGGGACGAGGATGAGCCAGAGGAATACCGGAACGCCCAGGATGCGGGCGAAGCTCAGGAGGTTGGGCAGGGTGACGATGCGTTCGGAGGGTTCAGTCATGGGCCTTCCGCCTCATGGACCCCTCTGGACCGACCGCGACCGAGTGCAGCACGAAGCAAGACCAGCCCGATGATGAGCGTGACAAGACCGATGATTGCGATGACCACGGCAATCACCACGGCATCTGGGACGTCCATCTCGAGGGTGAGGAGGACGTCGACCGGCGGTGATCCGTCAGCGTTCATCACGACAACGGTCGTCGGGGATTGTGTCTCGAGCGAGAGTCGTGCCGAAGGGCCACCCGCACTCGTCTGCCAGTTCGCGCCCTGCGGAGGATCGAGATCCCGAAAGCCCGGAACGGGCGTGAGTGTCCAGCCGCCATCGCTGCGTCGAGCGACGTCGTACCTCGCTCCGGTCAAATAGTCATTGGCAGTCTCCGCAGGTGCATGTGCGATGAAGATCTCGGGCGGGCCGGGCGCGCCTATCGCTGGGGTCGCGATGAGGGCGGCCGTTCCGGATACGGGGAGATATGGAATGTCACCGCCCACCCGCTCCACGTCGATGACGATTGCCTGGCCTGTCGGACCTCCGGTCAGCCGTCCCATCGGCGTGCTCACGATGCCATCGGTACCGAATGTCGACCATACCCAGCCGCCCGAGAGCATGGCCGCTGCCGCGGTCGCGAGGAGCAAGAGTGCGAAGAACCCGGCGACGACGCGCTTCAGCATGTCATCATCCTCATCGGGTCAACCTCCGCAATCGCATCGGCGATTGCCCAATGCTTTCCTCAGCCTAATAGGCGGTTAGCTCAATAGGCGATGAAGAGGTATGCCGCCGCATAGACCCCCACGCCGATGACAATGAACCGCAGCGCAGGCGCGGGGATCCGGCGTGCGAAGCGACCCCCCACGTACCCCCCCACAATGGAGCCAAGTCCGATTGCGAGCGCGAACGTCCACGACCACATTCCTGCGGCGATGAACACCACCGCTGAGATCAGGTTTCCCGAAGCGGCAAGCAGATTCTTCGCACCGTTGGCCTGCTGCATATCGGCGTCGTAGCGCAGACCAAGGATTCCCATGTACATGATTCCCTGTCCAGCCCCGAAGTACCCGCCATATATACCGAGCAATCCGGTCCACGCCGGAAGATCCCTCCCCGCTTTGACGAGGTGATCCTTGCGGCGAGCAAGCCAGCGGTTGAGCATCGGCTGGACGGCGACGAGGACAACCGCTGCAAGAATGAGCCAGGGCACGATGGTCGTGAACACCCGTTCGGGTAGACGTACCACGAGCGAGGAGCCTAGGACCGCCCCGCAGACGGTGAAGAACATTGGTAGCGCGAGCACCCGCATACGGGGGCCAAGTTCCCCGCGATACGCCCAGGCCGATGCCGCCCCGCCCACCGAGAGCCCGACATTGTTCGTACCGTTCGCGACAATGGGAGAAAGCCCTGTTGCGAGCAGGAATGGATACGTGAGGAGTGTGCCGGATCCGACGATGGCGTTGATCGCCCCGGCGAGGACGCCCGCCGCCATCGCGATAAGGAGCTCGGTCATCCTCTAGTCGGACCGCTGGGCGGCGAGCCGATCGCCGATCCGAGTAAGCCGGATCGGCAGGCCGAAACATTCGCTCAGGTGGGCCGCGGTCATCGTGCTGTCGAACGGACCCTGAGCAACGATTTGGCCCGCACGCAGAAGTAACACATGGGTGAAGCCCGCAGGGATCTCCTCGACATGATGGGTGACGAGCACCTGGGCGGGTGATCGCGGATCGGAGGCGAGCAGCCGAAGTCGATCGACGAGATCCTCCCGCCCGCCGAGGTCTAGGCCCGCTCCCGGCTCATCAAGGATGAGGAGCTCGGGATTCGCCATAAGAGCGCGTGCGATGAGCGTTCGCTTCCGCTCCCCCTCGGACAATGTGCCGAACGTCCGGTTCGCGAGCTGGTCGATCCCCCAGGCGGCCAGGAGGCGCGCCGTCCGCTCGTCGTCGATGCTGTCGTACCGCTCGCGCCAGCGTCCGGTAACGGCCCACGCGCCGGTGAGCACGACATCCGACACTGACTCCCCTGGTGGAATGTCAAGTGCGAGTGCGCTGCTCGCCCATCCGACGAGGGGCCGAAGTTCCGCGAGATCAAATCCGCCCAGCTGCTCGCCAAGAATCCTCACATCGCCCGTCGTCGGGAACATCCGGGTTGCGATGATCTGCATGAGGGTCGTCTTGCCGGCGCCATTCGGTCCCATGACGACCCAGCGTTCATCGGATTCGACCTGCCAGGTGATGGAATCAAGGAGGAGTCTGGTGCCACGACGGACGCTCACATCGATGCAGGACACCACCTCCGTCACCCGCCCGCCTCCTCCTCCTGCGTCCGATAAGTACCAATCCCCATCACCAAGCCAACCGCTAGGCGAGACCTTATCCGCAGGTCGCTCACCCGAACGCACTAGCGTTAAGCCCGATGAGCCTTCAAACCCTTCTTGTCACCCTCTCAGGCCTCGATCAGCCAGGAGTGACGAGACAACTATTCACGGCCCTCGATGACTACCCGGTCACCGTCGACGATATCGAGCAACTCGTCGTCCGCGGCCGACTCGTTCTTTCTGTGCTTCTGTCTATCAATGCTGCCGAAGATGATCAGCTGCTCGCCGATCTGCGCAGGGCCGTTCGGCTCGTCGCGGCTGAGCTCGACATGGAGGTCGCCACCGTGACCGGGGCCCGCGAGGACAGCGCCCACCGTCGTGACCGGATCACAGTGACGGTGCTCGGGTCCCCCCTCAGGCCGTCGGCAATTGCGCAGGTCGCCCGGGTGATCGCCGATCGTGGCGGCAATATTGATCGGATCCGCCGCATCGCCTCGTATCCGGTGACGGCGGTCGTGTTCGAGAGTTCCGGCGCCGAGGTCGACGAACTGCGGCACGCTCTCACCTCAGGCGTCGGGCGCATTGGAGCGGATATCGCGGTCCAGGCTGATGGTCTCGATAGGCGCGGACAACATCTCGTCGTCATGGACGTCGATTCGACGGTGATCCAGGAGGAAGTGATCGACCTCCTCGCGGAGGAGGCCGGGGTGGTGGAGCAGGTCTCGGCCATTACCGAGCGTGCCATGGCTGGCGAGATGGATTTCACCGAATCCCTGCGCGCCCGTGTCGCCTTGCTTGCGGGACTACCCGAGTCCGCCCTTGACACGGTCAGATCGAGGATCACGCTCACACCGGGCGCCCGCACCCTGTGCAGGACGCTGAGCAACCTCGGCTATCGCGTGTGCCTCGTCTCAGGAGGCTTCATCGAGGTGGTCGGACACCTCGCTTCAGACCTCGGCGTCGACAAGGTCCGCGCGAACACCCTCGAGGTCAAGGACGGGCTCCTCACGGGAAGGGTCGTTGGGGAGATCATCGATCGGGCCGGCAAGAGGCGAGCGCTTGAATCCTTCGCCGCCGAGTATGGGATTCCCATGCGCAGGACCATCGCAATCGGCGACGGAGCCAATGACGTTGACATGCTCAAGGCCGCTGGCCTCGGGGTCGCTTTTAATGGCAAGGCTGCTGCGCGCGCCGCAGCGGATACATCGGTGTCAGTGCCCTATCTTGACTCGGTGCTCTACGTGCTCGGCATCACGCGCGAGGAGATCGAGGAGGCCGACGCCATCACCGGTTTCTCCACTCCAGCGCCACCCGTTTGACGTGACGCCCGTTTGACGTGACGCCCGTTTTACTTGCCGCACGGTCTGTCAACCGCGCGGGACCTCGAACGCTGCTAGGTCAGCGGATCCGTTAGCCCAAGGATCAGACGCGGAGAGGTCGAGCACCACCAACCCGCAGGTCGGGACCTTCGAACGAATCCGCTCCTTCAGCCCGCGGCCATCGTCTGCCGCCAGAAAGAGCGCGGTCTCCTCGATCGTCGGATTGTGACCAACGATGAGGGCGGTATCAGCTTCGCTGGCCTCAGCAATGGACATGAGCGTGGAACATGCTGCGTCGTAGAGGCGCGGCTCAGTTAACCAATGAAGGCCGGGCATGTGCGCCTCGATGCACCCCCAGGTCTGCTGGGCCCGGAGGGCGGAGGAAACGATCACGATGGCCTCGCCTGAGAAGAGCTCATCTCTGTGCTCGGCGATCCAGGCACCAGCCGCTCGTGCATCGCGCAGTCCGCGTTCGTTGAGCGGACGATCGTGGTCCGGGATGCCCGCAGGGTAATCGGACTTCGCATGGCGCAGGAGCAAGAGTCGGCTAGGCACCTTGGGAATGCACCCCACCATCGACGTGGATGATCTCGCCAGTGGTAGCTGGGAACCAGTCGGACATCAGTGCGACGCAGGCGCGGGCCGCAGGCTCTGGGTCATCGAGATCCCAGGCAAGGGGTGCCCGGCTCGACCACACTGCATCGAACTCGTCGAACCCGGGGATACTCTTCGCGGCCATCGTCCGGATCGGGCCCGCGGCGACGAGATTGACTCGTATGCCATCCGGGCCCAGATCGCGCGCGAGATAGCGTGAACAGCTCTCAAGCGCGGCCTTCGCGACGCCCATCCAGTCGTACTTGGGCCACGCAACCGTCGCGTCGAAGTCCAGACCCACGACCGAACTACCGGGACCCATGAGTGGCTTTGCCGCCATTGCCAGACTCTTCAGCGAGTAGGCCGACACCTGTACCGCGGTGCTGACATCCGGCCACGCGGTGTTGAGGAAGTTCCCTCCGAGGGCGGCCTCTGGTGCAAAGCCGATGCTGTGGAGCACGCCGTCGAGTCCGCTCACGTGCTCGGATACCCGATCCGCAAGGGCCGCAAGATCCTCGTCGTTCGTGACGTCGAGTTCAATGACGGGTGCGGGGTTCGGGAGGCGGCCCGATGATCGCTTCGTCAAACCCATGGTCCGGCCGAAGGAGGTGAGGACCACCTCGGCCCCCTGTTCCTGCGCCAAGCGAGCAACGGAGAAGGCAATTGACGCATCGGTGAGCACGCCGGTGACGAGGATCCGCTTGCCGTCCAGTAGTCCCATGGGTCTCCCTCATTCGTGTCGAGCAGACAAACGCGTAGGCGGATTGAGCGTCTCCGAGACAGATCTAGGCTCCGCGATGCTTCATCTAGTGGCCCATCCCCAGTCCTCCATCGACCGGGATGACTGCCCCGGTGATGTACCCGGCGCAGGAGCCCGCGAGGAACTCGACGACCCCGGCGATCTCAGCCGCCTGAGCATACCGGCCAAGGGGCACGGCACCGAGAATCTCGGCCTTCCGCTCCTCCCCCAACTCTGCGGTCATGTCCGTGTCGACGAAACCAGGGGCAATGACATTCACCGTAATGCCCCGCGAGCCGACCTCGCGGGCCAAGGATCGAGCCGCGCCCACCAGGCCGGCCTTCGCTGCGGCGTAGTTCACCTGTCCTGCGGATCCCATGAGCCCGACGACTGACGAGATGAAGATGATGCGACCGTGTTTCGCCTTGAGCATCGAGCGAAGGGCTCTGCGCGCCAGTCGGATGGAGCCGCCAAGGTTGGTGTTGAGTACGTCGTCGATATCGTCATCGGACATTCGCATGAGCAGTGTGTCGCGGGTGATTCCGGCGTTTGCGACGACCACCTCGATGGGGCCGAACTCGGTCTCTATGCGATCGAATCCCGCGAGGATGGAGGCGGGATCGCTCACGTCGAGTTCGACCGCGGCGAGTCCCTCTGGGGCTGCCCCCGAGCGGCTTCCGACGACGACAGAGTATCCAGCCTCACGGAGGCGAAGGGCGATCGCCAGGCCGATGCCGCGATTACCACCGGTGACGAGTGCAACTCCAGCCATTGGCGTCCCCTTTCAGACCCCGAACGATAGCGTGCTGCCCTAGATGAGCGAAGCGATGGCAGACTCCGCGCGCGTCCCACATCGATACGTTGCTACGGGAGGTTGGTTTCAGGCGATGCTGAACGACGACACATGACAAGTGAATCCTTGAGATTCGACGACCCGCACCTCATCGCAACTCTCGAGGCCGCCATTGACAAGGCTTGGTCCCTCGGAGCCAAGCACGTCGAGGCGCGAATGATGCGCACGCGAGTGCGCCATGTGTCGACGGCCGACTGTCAACTCGAGTCCGCGGGATTGTCCCGTTCCAGCGGATTCGGAGTCCGACTGCTCGTTGATGGGTGCTGGGGCTTCGCAGGAACGAGTTCGCACCGCCCCGAGGATCTCGACCGGGCGGTGCGCGATGCCATTCTTCTTGCGCGCGCGAGCCGCCCGCTTGCCGCAAACCCTGTCCTACTCGCGCCGGAGCCCGTCCATGCTGGTCATTGGGAATCGGCCCGCCTCGAGGATCCCTTCGAGGTGTCGGACGCCGAGGTCGAGGCACTCTTGTGCGCCCGAGAATCCCTTCTCGCCGCCGCGAACGGCGTTCAGCACACGGATGCCTCGTTCATGGCGGTCGACGAGGCCACCTTGCTCCTCACCTCGGCCGGCACTCGAGTCTCCCAGCGCAAGACGCGAGTACATGCGGACATCACCGCCCTTGGTTGCAACGACCGCTCTGGGGTCATCGACACCATGCGGTCGTTAGCTCCACCGACTGCCCGCGGCTTCGAATATCTCCGCGGTGATGGCTGGAACTGGGATGCGGAGATCGACTCAATGCCAGCACTCCTCGCCGAGAAGCTCGCTGCCCCGAGCGTCGAACCCGGCTGCGCAACGGTCGTTCTCGATCCGTCCAATCTGTGGCTGACGATCCACGAGTCCGTCGGACACGCGACCGAGCTCGATCGAGCGCTCGGCTACGAGGCGAATTACGCGGGCACCTCCTTCGCCACCCCTGACCAACTCGGAACATTGCGCTATGGGTCAGACCTCATGAACGTCACCGGAGATCGGACGACAGCATTCGGCCTTGCGACGACCGGTTGGGACGACGAGGGAGTCGCCGCTCAGGAGTGGGACCTCATCCGCGATGGCGTGCTCGTCGGTTATCAGTTGGACCGCGCGATGGCCGGGGAGTTCGGCCTGCCCCGGAGTAACGGCTGCTCTTACGCCGATTCACCACAGCACACCCCCATCCAACGCATGCCGAATGTCAGCCTGCGTCCAAGCAGCACCGACACGTCGACCGCGGACCTCATCGCGGGCGTCGAGGACGGCTACTACATCGAAGGAGATAAGTCCTGGTCCATCGACATGCAGCGCTACAACTTCCAGTTCACCGGCCAGCGCTTCTACCGAATCAGCGCGGGAGTGATCACCGGCCAGGTGCGCGATCTCGCCTACCAGTCCCGGACGCCCGATTTCTGGGGCTCGCTCGTGGCCCTTGGCGGCCCGTCCACCTATGTCCTCGGCGGCGCGCTCAACTGCGGCAAGGCGCAGCCCGGACAGGTTGCCGCCGTGTCCCACGGCTGCCCATCGGCAGCATTCGAGAATGTCGTCATCCTCAACGCATCGGACGCTGCATGAGCAAAAGTGACGTCTATGCATTCGAAGCCGGTGCCGGCGGCGTCCTCGCCGAACTCGCTCTCGCCGCCTCGACCTCGCTTCACTGTCACATCATCGTCGAGATCACGAGCCACCTGAATCAGCGCTGGGCCCGAAGTTCGCTCACGACGAATGGCAGCACCACGGATATCACCGTCACGGCAATCGCATTCGCGGATCGGCGAGGTGGGATGTCGGCTGCGTCGGTCACGCAGAGCGTGAGCGACGTGGCTGGCCTCCTCGACACCGTTCTCGCCGCAGATGCCGCCGCCCTTCTCGCCTCACCCGCGGAGGATGCCTCAGCGTTCCCGCCGCCCAGCGTCGATGACGACTTCGATACCCCAGCAGTCATGCTTTCCCCCGAGATCCTCACTGCGCCGACGAAACATCTTGGGGAGCTCATCACATGGGGCCGAGCGAAAAGTATCGAGTTGTTCGGATATCTCGAACGTGAATCAACCACGACCTGGCTCGCGACGAGCGCCGGCGCCCGACGTCGCTTCTGCGCCCCGGCCGACCGCCTCGAGATCACGGCGAAGAGCCATGCTCGCACCCGCAGCACCTGGCACGGCTTTGCGGCGGTCGTCCTCGCTCAGGATGACTGGACGGACCTTCGATCGGACATCAGCCAATCGCTCGACTGGCAGGGGGTGAGCATCGACGTAGCTCCCGGCAGACACTGTGCGCTGCTCTCGCCATCGGCAACCGGCGACTTCGTCATCGATCTGTACTGGTCTGCCGGCGCGAGGGACGCAGCGGAGGGTCGATCGGCGTTCCACAACGGAGCGGCTGCCTCTGGTACGCGGATCCACGAGCGCGTCGCCGCGCCGGGCATCAATGTCACGAGTGACCCCTATGACCCGCTGGTCCCTGCCTCACCTTTCTCGATCGTGTCGACCTCTGGCCGGATGTCGAGCGTCTTCGATAATGGCCGCCCGCTCGAGCGCACGGACTGGATTCGAGATGGCCAGCTTGGCGCCCTCATCGTAACTACAGCCGACGCAGCGCGGTTGGCCATCCGCGCGACCCCGATCCTTGACACGATCCGCCTCGATGTCAATGGAGTTGGCGATCGCGCGGACTCCATCACCGACCTTGCCGCCCGTCTCGGTGATGGGCTGATGCTCACGTGCGTCTGGTACAACCGCACTGTCGACCCGCAGACGATGCTTCTCACAGGGCTAACCCGCGATGGCGTCTACGTCGTGCGTGGCGGAGAGATCATCGGGGCATCGTCGAACTTCAGGTTCAATGACTCGCCTCTCTCGATGCTCAATCGCATCACGGCATCGACTGTGCCGGCACGAACTCTCCCGAGAGAGATGGCCGACTACGCCAAGAACGTCGCAATGCCGGCGGTCATCGTGGACGGTATGAACTTCACTTCGATGAGCGACGCCCGCTGACAGTCAGCCCAGACCTGCACACCTAAAGACGACCGATGAGAGGCCCTCACGTGAGTGAGCAGACCGGGCGCGACCCTCTCTGGCAACGAGGTGACGCCGTTAGGCCGCGGTGCCGATGGGTGGTGGGTGGTGGTCGTATTGCCGGCCTTGGGGTGAGGTCCAGGTGCAGTTGCCGTTGGGGGTGCTGTTGGTGATGGTCCATCCGGCGTGGGTTTTGAGTTGGTGGTGTCTGGTGCAGAGGGCGCCGAGGTTCGCTGGGGTGGTTTCGCCGCCGCCGTTCCAGGGTTGGGCGTGATCGATTTGGCAGAGGTCGGATCGTCGTCTGCAGCCGGGGAATCGGCAGGTTTTGTCTCGTGCGGTGATGTAGTCGCGGAGTGCTTGGGGGATGGCGTAGGTGCGGCGGCCGTAGTCGAGGAGGTGTCCGGTGGTCGGGTCGGTCACGAGGCGGCGGATGGTCACGGCGCAGTCGGGGTTGGTGAGGAGGTCGCGGAGCACGGTCGCGCAGACGGGCCCATCGCCGGTGAGGTCGACCTGTCCGGCAGCGATGCCATCGCCGGTCGCGTTGCGCAGGCTCAGCAG
>CAMAWO010000119.1 GCA_945861925.1 Bifidobacterium breve
GGTCGGAACAAGGTTGCAGGATTTCTCGACCGGCTCGTGGACGGTTATTCGCCCATCGACTCCAATCATCTCGATCAACGCCGCCCGATATGACGCCGTCAAGCACGTGGCCGTTGCGGTCGTCGGGGATGCGCGCGAGGGTCTCACCGAACTGTCGGCCCTCCTCGGCGACTGGTGCGCACCCGAGCAATGGTCGACGCGTGGCCGTGCGCTTCGAAGCGAGTTGCAGGACTTCGTCGATGAGCGATGCGCTGCTGACGGCGTGCTGCCGATGAGCTACGCGCAGGTCATCTCGGTAGTGCACGATGCCGCGACCCCTGATGACTACGTGATCACCGCCGCCGGTGGCCTGCCGGGGGAGCTCAATGTGAACTGGATGAGCAAGGGCATCGCCACCTTCGACTGTGAATACGGCTTCTCCTGCATGGGATACGAGATCTCCGGCGCCTGGGGCGTGGCCTTCGCCCGCACGAAGGGCGAGGTGTTCGCGCTCGTCGGTGACGGCTCCTACCTCATGCTCAACAGTGACATCTATGCCTCCGTGCTCTCCGGCAAGAAGTTCATCCTCATCGTCCTCGACAATGCCGGCTATGCGGTGATCGAACGGTTGCAGGTGGGCAAGGGCGGGCGCTCCTACAACAACATGCTCCGCGACTCACGCGGGCCGGGCAGCGATGTCCGGGTTGACTTCCGCGCGCATGCCGAAGCACTCGGCGCGAGGGCTGTCACGGTTAACTCAACGGACGAATTGGCTGCCGCGCTCACTGAGGCACGGGCCCATGACCGCACAAGCGTCATCGTGGTCCAAGCAAGGGAGAGCGACTGGACTCCGGGCGGAGCGTTCTGGCAGGTCGGCATCCCCGAGACGAGCGAGTTGCCTGCTGTTCTCCAGGCTCGCTCTGAGATGGATACCGGACTCGCGGGCCAGCGACGGGGGAACTGAAGCAGGCGGCTAGACCGCGCAGGCCATGTCCGTGCCGCAGCACATCGGCGACTTGATCTTGCCGTGGCCGTTCGGGCACTCGGAGACATTTACCGAGGAACCGTCATCGCGAGTGAGGCTGCGGTCCTCGAGGGGTGCATCGCAGGCACCGCAATTGGTGTTGACGGACATCGAGCACTGGGGGCATGAGTAAAGGGCCATGGCCGGACGCTACTGCACGGCTCGGCACGCCGCCACCGCTATGGCAGATTCGCCGCGAGGGTGAAATCCTGTTTGCTGCGAACTCCGCAGTCCGGGCAGCACCAGTCATCAGCTATTGACGACCAAGGAGTGCCCGGCGCGATTCCCTCGTGCAGGTCGCCGAGCGCCGCCACATAGGTGTAGCCGCAGCCCGGGCAGGCAACTGCCGAGGGATCGCGGAGTCTCTGCGTTGCAGCAGTGGCTTCGGCGGGCTCGGGCGCGATGCCTCGGTTCGCTCGGGTGAGATCGCCGCCGTAGTGGGCAGCGACCCTAGGGTCCATCACTCGGCGCCAGAGCGGCGGGATGAGCGCGAGCAGGATCATTCCGGCATAACCGGTTGGTAGCACGGGGGCGGCCGGTTCATCACGCAGCGCCTGATACCTGCGGGTCGGGTTCGCGTGATGATCACTGTGACGCTGCAGGTGGTAGAGCAGGACGTTCGTGGCGACGTTGTTTGAGTTCCAGCTGTGGGAGGCATCGACGCGCTCGTAGCGGACGCGGTCTCCGCTCGTCACGCGTTGACGAAGCAGGCCGTAGTGCTCGAGGTAGTTCACCGCTTCGAGCAGGGTGATGGCAATGAGGGCCTGAATGATCACGTAGGGGAGTAGCCCGATACCGAGCCACGCGAGCAGGCCGAGCCAGAGCACTGCGGTAAGGAGCCAGGCGCTCAGGATGTCGTTGTCCCAGCGCAGGGCGCGGCGATCGCGCAGGCTCAGGCGGCGTGACTCGAGCGACCAAGCGCTGGCAAGAGACCCGGTCACGGTGCGCCACCAGTAGCGGTAAAAGCCCTCACCGAGTCGGGAGCTCGCGGGATCCTCGGGAGTCGCGACCCTGACGTGGTGGCCGCGGTTGTGCTCAATGTAGAAGTGGCCGTAGCCGGACTGCGCGAGGGCAACCTTGGCGAGCCGGCGCTCGTTCTCCTCGCGCTTGTGACCGAGTTCGTGGGCGGTGTTGATGCCGATGCCGCCGACGAATCCGAGGGTGATGGCCAGGCCGACGCTCTCGGAGGTGCTGAGCCCGCCCCGGGCGATGACGAAGCAGCCGAGCACAAACCCGATGTATTGAAGGGGGAGGTACAGGTAGGTCACCCAGCGGTAGTAGCGGTCGGCCTCGAGTGCTGCGATCGCGTCGTCAGGCGGGCCTTCTGTGTCGCGCCCGGCGACGAGGTCAATGATCGGCACCGTTCCAAGGACGAACAGCGGCCCGATCCACAGCCACGCCCCCCAACCGGTGAGGGCGTGCATGCCGATGCCGATGAAGGTGAGGCTGGGCACGACGAGGCCGACGGCCCACAGGGCCTTCTTCGGGTCGTGCCATTGTGTCTGAGACATGGCGACACGATACGAGCGGTGATCCTTCTTCGCAAGGGATGAGTCGCCTACGCCTGCCCATATCGACACCGGCGCGCTCACCTTGTTTGAGCTAGGGCAGCCAGGCAGGCGTGACGTCAGTTCGGCTGAAGTCGGCCCCCTTGAAGAGCAGGGGTTCCCCGTGCTCGACCGCGAGCGCGTACGCAAAGCAGTCACCGAAGTTCAATTGCGCTGAGTGGCCGGAGCCCTTGCCGAAATCGCGGTACGCAACCCTTGCGGCCCTCGCCTGCTCGGCGGTGACCGACTCGATGACCATCTCGGCCGAGTCGATCAGGTGGTCGAGTTGTCGGGAGAGCGCAGGGTCCTGACGGCTGTCGAGGACGATCCCGGCCTCGAGGTACGTGGCAGCGGAGATACGTGTGATGTGGGATTCGGCAAGCACTCGCGCGAATTCCGTCGCCTCCCCCTCCTGGAATACGAGCGCGATGACGGCGGAGGTATCGACGATCAACGTGGGAGGCCCTGCCCGTCGAAGAGGTCATCAGCTACCTGCCAGATGGACGGCCCGACGTCGTGGGCGACGACCTCCCCGCATTGGCGCATGAAGGACTCGAGTTTCTGCCGTCGCCGATCGACGGCAGCATCATGGGCATGGCGTTCTAGGGCGAGGCGCAGGGCCCCGGTGACGGCATCGGTCACGGTGGTTCCCTCGACTGCCGCCAACTCCCTGGCCATCTGATGCGCGACGGCGCTCTTGATGTTCATGCTCATGTCCCCATCTTCTACCACAAGTGCCTGAACGTCTACCTTCTCTTGCGAGCGGCGCGTGCAGGCCGAAAAACACGCTAGGCGCTGGGTGAACGAACGCAGTCCGATGCCACATGGCCGCACCCGATATGCGACGGTCATGCTACGGTCGTAGCATGACTGAAATTGCCTCCCGAGACCTGCGTAATGACACAGCAGGCGTGCTTAAGCGAGTGCAGGCGGGGGAAGACATCGTGATCACGGTGAACCGCAAGCAGGTAGCGAGGGTGGTGCCCATTGCAGTCGAGCGGAGGACTTGGCTCGCGCGAGCGGATCTGGTGAGGCGGCTCTCGACCGCGCAGGCCGACCCCGGCCTGCGCGACGACCTTGCCCGCCTCGCGGGTGAGACGACCGATGACCTTGGTGAGATCTGATGGCCTCGCGTGGGTTGCTCGACACCAGCGTATTCATCGCTTCGGAGACGGGCCGGCCGCTCGCTATGGACCGGCTGCCCGAAGAATCTGCGGTCTCGGTGGTGACGCTCGCGGACTTGTATGCAGGAGTGCTCGCTGCCCGCGATACACAGACGCGGGCTCGGCGGATGGCAACCTTGGACATGCTCGCAGATGTTCAGACGCTGGCCGTTGATGACGCAGTCGCGAAAATCTGGGCGCGACTGCGTGTCGAATTGGCTGAGGCCGGCCGCCGAATCAATGTGAATGACCTATGGATCGCGGCCACTGCCGTGCGCCACGGCGTGCCGGTGGTGACGCAGGACGACGACTTCGCCGCGCTGGAGGGCATGGCAGGCATCGTCGTCATATCGTGCTGACGTCCGTGCCTGCCGTTGAGGCCCGGACTGCACGTTAATGCCGTGAAATCGTCACCCTCCGCAGTTTTCGCGACATTAACGTGCAGCCCGGCGCGATGTGGGCATCATCACTCGCCGAAGGTGCGAATCTCACCGGGTCGGTCCTTCGACTACAGGTCCATGTGGGTGGAGAGGGTCACGATCTGACCGTCGGGAATCCCGAAGAACTGCGCGGGCCTCGCGGCATTGCGATGGAGGAAGGCGAAGATCGACTCGCGGACCCTGCCCATCTCCCCAGCGGGCGTGGCGTGGAAGGCCCGGTCAGAGAGGTAGTAGGTGCGATCCAATGAAGCGGCCTCGGGCAGCGTGGCGAGGAGTTCGGGGACGGATGGTGTTTCGGTGAAGCCGATGTCGGCCACGACCTGTCGAATCCCGTTCGATGGCGTCGTCACGGTGAGGCGAGCATCCCCTGCAACGGTAGGGACTGGGAGTGTGCGAATCGTGATAATGATGAGGCGCTCTGGGACGGCTCGAACCAGCCGAATGCTCGCCGCAAGCGCTTGAGGCACCTGATCTGGATGCGAGGCGAGGACAACGCCCTCGCCCGGTGTCCGAGCGATGGTCCCCGAGGACAACGACTCGGTGAGGGCAGACCAACTGAGCGCGTTGTGCGCCACATGGTCGGCGAGGATTCGCTGGCCGCTGCGCCAGACAAGCATGATGATGAGCGCGAGCCCGGCGAGGAGAACGGGCACCCACCCGCCGTCGAAAATCTTCGTGATAGTCGACATCAGGAATGCCATGTCCAGTATGAGGAATGCGGTGGTGAGGAGCCCCGCCTGGAGTGCCGACCAGCCCCAGACGTCGCGAGCAACACGATGGAAGGCGATCGTGGTGACGGTCATCGTGCCGGCGATTGCAAGGACGTACGCGGAGGCAAGTGATGTGGACGAGCCGAAGGCGACGACGAGCGCGATACTCGCGACGCCGAGCAGCCAATTCGCGATTGGCACGTAGATCTGGCCCTCGTGATCACTGCTCGTGTGGCGGATCGTGAGGCGGGGAAGCAAGCCGAGTTGGACAGCCTGCCGAGAGAGGGAGAACACGCCGGTGATGAGGGCCTGAGAGGCGATGACGGTTGCAGCGGTCGACAGGATCACCAGAAACAACGCGGAGGTGGGGTTCGGAGCAAGGGAGAAGAACGGGTCAGCCGCCGCGGAGGGGTCCTTGATGACGACGGCTGCCTGTCCGAGATAGCACAGCACGAGCGAGGGGGCGATGAGAAACGCCCAGGCGAGTCGGATGGGCCGGATGCCGAAATGACCCATATCTGCGTAGAGCGCCTCGGCGCCGGTGACCGCGAGGATCACGACCGCGCCGATAGCGAACCCAAGTCCCGGGTTGGCAACGAGATAGGCGATGCCGTAAGTGGGCGAGAGTGCGGCGATCACTGAAGGGTTGCCAATGATGTGCCAGATACCGAGCCCGGCGATCACGACAAACCACAGCACCATGACGGGTCCGAAGACTCGGCCGATCTGATGGGTTCCGCGTGACTGCACGGCGAAAAGGGCCGCGAGTATGACAACCGTAAGCGGGACCGCCCAATGCTCAAGGTTTGGATTGACGAGCGCGAGTCCCTCAGTGGCCGACAGCACGGAGATTGCTGGCGTGAGCGCACCGTCACCGAAAAGGAGGGCAGTGCCGATGAGGATGAGGATGAGCAGGGCCAGGCGGCGACCACCGGTCGCTAACCGAACCCTTTCGGGTAGGAGGGCGAGTAGGGCGAGGATTCCGCCCTCGCCGTGATTATCGGCTCGCATCACGAAGCGCAGATACTTGACGGACACGACGAGGATGAGCGCCCAAAAGATGAGTGAGACGACGCCGAGCACCGCCTCACGACTGCTCCCGGAGACCGCGAGGGTCTGCTTTAGGGCGTAGAGCGGGCTCGTGCCGATGTCGCCGAAGACCACTCCGGTGGCGGCGAGCGCGAGACCTGTCGTTGCGGTGAGGGTCTTCTTTTCGATCGAGGTCACGTCGGGAACTCCAAGGCTGTGGTGCTGGGATGGCCATCGAACGATGAAGTCTCCCACGGGTGCCGACAATCGACGTCGGGGCTCCCAGTTGAATGGCGAGGACCTGTGGACGAGATCGAGCCGACGCGGCCACTCCTCTCAATGAGGAGGGGCCGTGTCGGCTGCGCGAGGCGTCAGAGATTGGTGACGAGCGTGTCGAGGAGCACCTCGCTGCGATCGCCCGTGATCTCCCAGACCATCGCGCCGCCAAGGCCCTTCGCTGTGATGTAGTCGGCCTTGATCTTCATCGACTGGGCATCGTCGTAGCTGATCCACAGGCCTCGTGCCGGGTCGTATAGGTAGGGCACCTGCGCGTCCGCATCCCGAAGCCGCGTCATGCTGGGCAGGTAGTTCGCCTTGATGTCGGAGAAGTCGAACACGCCCTTCTCCCACGTGCCGACCGAGGCGCTCGTGCCGCTCTGGTATAGCCCGCTGCTGGCCGGGCCGACGCCCTCCCAGCCCCGTCCGTAGAACGGGACGCCCAGGACGAGCTTCGCCGCGGGGAAGCCGGCCTTGATGTAGGAGTCGACCGCGTCCTTGACGCTGAAGCCGGCTGCGGTGTCCTTCGACCCCACGGACATGGGTGCGTTGTGACCCGTGATCGGATCCCATGACCCGTGGAAGTCGTAGGACATGAGGTTCATTCAGTCGAGGATTCCGCCGATCTTGGCCGACTCGAGGTTCGGGATGATCGTCGGCCCGGCCGGCGCGGCGATGCTGAGGGAGTAGTCCCGGCCGTCCTTGGTCTCCTGGGCGTTCAACGCTGCACGGAACTCGGTGAGCAGGGCGGTGTAGTTCTGCTTGTCGGCCGCCGTGCCCGCATTCAGCCCGCCGGAAACCGGGTACTCCCAGTCGATGTCGACGCCGTCGAAGCCGTACTGCTTCATGAAGGTGACGCAGGATGACGTGAAGGCCTTGCGGGACTGGTCGCTCGCGGCGGCGGATGCGAAGTTCTCGCTCTAGGTCCAGCCACCGATCGAGATCATCGTCGGGAGTCCCGGGTTCGCAGCCTTCAGCTTGGTGAGCTGGTTGAAGTTGCCGCGCAGCGCGCCCGGATCCCACGTGTCGCCGGCGAAAGCCTTGTCGATGTCGGCGTAGGAGTCGCCGAGCATGCATTGACCGTTCTTAATGTTTGCGAAGGCGTAGTTGATGTGGGTGAGCTTCTCGCCCGGGATGTCAGACACCTGGAAGTTGCGGGCGTGGGTGGCCCAAGCGGGGTAGTAGGCGAGGAGCGTGCGGGTGCCGTTGTAGGCACCCGGGAGCGGGACCTACGCCGACGTCGCGGTCGGGGACGGCGTCGGGGTTGCGGTGGACGTTGGCGTCGCAGCCTGGCCGGCGATGGCGCACGAGCCCACCGTCGACGTGCAGGTTGTCGCTGCCCGGTGGGTACCGCTGTCGGTCATGCCCGCGGTCGCTGATGCGCCGGGTGCGTGCGAGCCGTTCCAGGAGCTGTTCGTCGCGGTGAGCACGGGGCATGAGGCTGATCCGGTGAGATCGTCGCCGTAGGCGGGGCGTGCGACACGATGGCCGCAGCGAAAAAGGCCTGTGCTGCGGTGCAGCGTGCAGCCGAGGGCGCAAGCGTCGTCGAGGCCGACGACTAGGAAGTCATTGCCGCTTGGCCCGCACGCTGTGAGTGGTGCGGGTCAGACGGACCTCTCGCGGCGCTTCAACCGGCCTTGAAGTGCGTCGCACCGGTGTGTCTGACGGGTCCGTGCTAGCGCTTCGTAACCATCTCGCCTTTCAGGGAACCTTGACTTGATATCGTACGTCAAAGAGGCATCGGGATGACTCGCATCTCCATCGTGAGAGGTCGGAGTACGGCTATGGGAACACGACTGAAACTGCTGACCGTGGGGTTGGTGCTCGTCACCGCTGCGGTGGCGGGGTGCTCGTCCACGACTGACTCATCGGGGGCGGTGCAGGACGAAGTGCCACAAGGTGCATCGTGTGCCGATGGTGGGTTGTGCGCGCTAGGTAACTCCGGTCCGGGGGGCGGTGTGGTGTTCTACGTATCGCCGGGCACGTTCAGCTGCGGGGCGAACACGGCATCAACATGCAAATACCTTGAGTCCGCCCCGAACATGTGGAATCCAAACTCCTCGAGTGCATGCAAGGAGGCGACGGGTACTTCATGCGGTGGCACTCTTCAAACGACTTCTGACTTCTCCTCCACCGGACAAGGGTTCCCCTGGTGCACGGGGAGCGGGAAGGACTCGTTGATCCCCGGCGCGTTTGGAAACGGGATCGGGTCAGGCTACGCGAACACCACCATCATGCTGCCCGACTGCAATCCCGGCGACGCGGGCAATGTCGCCCGCTCCTACACAGGAGGCGGAATGACCGACTGGTCCCTTGCATCCAAGGATGAACTCAACGCCCTCTATATTTACACGAATCGCGCCGCCATCGGCGGCTTCAACTCTGGCTACTACTGGAGTTCCTCGCAGATCGATGCCGCCCTAGCGTTCAACCAGAGCTTCTCAACGGGGGGGACAGGAACTCATTCCTATAAGTCATTTGCGCTCGGCGCCCGCCCGGTGCGGGCTTTCTAACTGTTCGCCGATTTATGGCTCTTTGCTCGTCCCTGTTCCAAGAATCGGTTGGTCGTTTGCCCGGGTGTGTGGGGGTGGGCCTTGATCGTGGAAGGTCGACCCCGAGGTCGGGTGTCCTTCAGCGATGTCGTGCTCGGGCTTCGACGAATGCATCGTGTTCGCCATGTCAGGGGGAACGCTCCGGCGGCCTAAGGGCGGCTCCAGATCGCGTGATCGTTGGCAAGAGTGTGCAGGGCCATTGCTGTTTTGGCCATCTATTGGCGCTTCCGGGACAGCGTTGGACGGTCTCGGTGTGGCTGCACATGCCACGACGACCCGGCGGCTACGCCCCGTGTTCGTTCACGTAGCGGTCGAGCAGCGACTCGGGTTCGCGTCCCTTCGGGTTGACCTCGATGCCTTTGGTGATGGCCCACGCACGTACTTCGGACGTGGACACCGTCGGGGTGCGAGGTCGGGGCATCTGCTCCGGTCGGTCTGGCGCCTTTGGCACACGACCGTGTCGGGCGCACCGAGTCGTCTCGCATTGGCGGCGATGGCGTCCATGAGTTCGACCAGCGCACCCGAATGCTCGGGGCTCAGGTCGGCGTCGTGGAACACCGTGTTCCACCACACCCGCCGCGCCGCCGCGCCGTCGATCGACGTGCCGCACGCATCGCATGCGGCAGCATCTGGCTTTCCATGACCGACCTGTACATGGGGCGCACGCCGGTCTGGTCCCGGTTGACCATCGAGGAATGGCTGGTCGGCCGGGGGCAGGTGGCGCTGGTCGAGCGGTGGCAGGAGGTCCCGGTGGGATAGTCCCCCGCGTTGACGTCACCCCCCATCGGGGGTACCTTCGCCATCTGACCTTGGTGACAGGGGGGTCGGGCGAAAGTGGGGAAACCCACAAGAGTGCGGTCCTCTGGTGACGGGTAGTGACAGGATTTGACGTGGTGACTTGGCAGATGACAGGTCAGTGTCAACTGAAAAGGTGAGAGGTACCAACGCTAATTCGTGCGAAGGCGTCCGTAGCTCAATGGATAGAGCACCTGACTTCGGATCAGACGGTTGGGGGTTCGAGTCCCTCCGGGCGCACCAAGGGAAAACCCCTTGCCAGCGTGCTGATTTGCAGATCTCCGAGGTCAACTCCCGACACATAGGGAGATGCCTTGATCAGCCACCCGTACTCGGAGGACTTCACGACCCCTGATGGAGCCTTGGGCGTGTTGGACTTGCAACCCAACCGGGGTTTAACTACATACTGGATTAGTGCCTCACCGCGTCCACACCTTGCAGGGTGTTTCAGCCCGTCATTCACTCGGCCGTCCAGTGGGCCGACATGGCTGAGCGTCCGGTGCTCACCATCCCGGAAGCAGCCGACGCGCTGCGAGTGTCCCGCGCCACCGTCTACCGAATCATTGATGACGGCGACCTGCAATCCGTCAAGGTGCGCGGCGTGATGCGGGTGCGGCTCAGCGCCCTCAACCGCTACCTCGACGCTCTCGAACGTCGAGCCCGCGACGAAATGGTGGGATTCGATGTCTAAAGCCCGAAACGGCGATGGATCCCTTCGACAGGACCGCAGCGG
>CAMAWO010000120.1 GCA_945861925.1 Bifidobacterium breve
GTCAACAAAGAGCGTGAGCGACATCTACGCGCCGGTCGACGGCGTCGTGACGGAGCGCAATGAGGGCCTCGACGACGCTCCCGAGACCGTGAATTCAGACCCGTATGGTGCAGGTTGGCTCGTGCGCGCAACTGTGAGCGGCATCGAGATGCCTGCGGGGCTGCTCACCGCTGCGGAGTATGAGAACCTGATCACGGCCCCGTAAATTCTCTGGTGACGCGCTCGGATGCGCCGGATCACCCGCGATGCCAACGTCACAGGGTAGATTCAGACTATGAACGAGTGTGTCTCGTGCGGACAGCAGGTCGAGCGTCATAGCACCTCCTGCGCGTCCTGCGGTGCCCCGTTGGACGGTGGCCTTGAGCACACCGGTGTGATCACGGCCATCACGGGCACGTTTGGGCAGGGCGGATCCGGACATTTGAGCCCGGTGGGCTCGGGTCGCGGAGGCGCGCTGACATCCGGCTCGGCCATGCTCATCGTCCTTCGCGGGCCCGGCGAGGGCACCGAGTTTCCACTCGATGCCGCGGCTGATCTCGTGACGGTTGGACGCTCGCCGAACGCCGATGTGTTTCTCGATGACGTGACCGTGAGTCGCCATCACGCTGATATCCGGCGCGGCGCGCAGGGCTGGAGCATTCGAGACGCCGGAAGTCTCAACGGCACCTACATCAACCGCAAGCGGGTCGCGGATCACCAGCTCGGCGGCGGTGACGAGATCCAGATCGGGAAATTCAGGTTCGTCTTCCTGGTCGGCGTCGAGACGGGTCCATGAGCCAGCCGGCAAGCAGCAGGGTTGTTGGGACCCTGAGCATCGGTGAGGTGTTGAGCCTGCTCAAGCGCGAGTTCCCTGACATCACCATCAGCAAGATCCGATTCCTCGAGTCGGAGGGCCTCATTGCTCCTGAGCGAACCGCCTCCGGTTACCGCAGGTTCGCCGAACGCGATGTCCTTCAATTGAAAAGCGTTCTCACGATGCAGCGGGATCAGTACCTTCCCCTCAAGGTGATTCGCGAGCAGCTCGAGGACGGTGCTGACGAATCGGCGCCCGTGGCGGGCACCGGACTTCGCCCCGATGACTTTCGCCCAGGTGCCGGGCGAGTGCGGTTGACAAGGGCCGAACTCGCGGGCGAGGTGGGCCTTGCGGAGCTGGGCATCGCTCAACTGGAGTCCCAAGGTTTGGTGTGGGCATCGCCTGCAGGGCATTACGACGAGGACGCTCTCGCCATCGCAACGGTGATCGGGCGGCTTGCGGGCTTTGGGGTTGAACCCCGGCACCTCCGCTCCTTTCGTGTCGTCGCGGATCGCGACAGCGGGCTCATCGAACAGATTGCCAACCCATACGTACGACCGAGGGATCCGGATGGACAGGCCCTCGCACAGGAGACAGTCAGGGAGCTCGCCGCCCTCTTCATCCAGTTGCACGCAACTTTGCTGCGAGCAGAACTGGTGCGCGGGAGTAAGGGGTAGGGGTTACCCTTGACGCGTGCAGTCCCTTGACGTTGTAGGCGTCCGAATGGAGATGCCCTCGAACAATCCGATCGTGCTCTTGCGCGAGAAGGATGGCGAACGGTATTTGCCGATCTGGGTGGGGGCTGTCGAGGCGACCGCTATCGCCTACGCCCAGCAGGGAGTCGTGCCACCGCGTCCGCTCACCCACGACCTGCTTCGTGATGTCCTTACCGCCGTGGGAGCGCCGCTCGCCGAGGTGCGTATCACCGCACTGCGAGACGGCGTCTTCTACGCACTTCTCGTCTTCGAGTCCGGTATTGAAGTGAGTGCCCGGCCCTCCGATGCCATCGCTCTTGCCCTGCGCACTGACGTCCCGATCTATGGGGCCGAGGAGGTGCTCGACGAAGCCGGCATCGAATTACCGGGCGAGGAGCCCCAGGAACAGGAGGTTGAGAAGTTCCGCGAATTCCTCGACCAGATTTCACCGGAGGACTTTCAGTAGGAGGCCGAGTGGTGAGCGTGGCGAACTCGAACCCTCAGCCTGAGGTTCAGACTTCGGTACCGGACACGCCCGTGTGTCGGATTGACCTCTCCCCTTGGCCCTTCGTAACGTCAGTACTGCAAGATTTCGACGCGGCACCCCGTCCTCGAGTCTCGTGATTTTACCGAGGAGGCTGCTTGTGAACGCTGATCGTCCGGTCGTCGCCCAAAATCCGCAGGGCGCACTGTTCGATGACGCGGAACTTCGCCCCCTTCCCGCCGGTATCGGTTACCGGGGGCCTATCGCGTGCGCAGCTGCTGGTATCACCTACCGGCAGCTCGACTACTGGGCGCGGACCGGCCTCGTCGAGCCGACGGTACGAGCAGCGTCGGGATCCGGCAGTCATCGCCTCTATGGGTTCCGCGACATTCTCATTCTGAGAATCGTCAAGCGCCTCATCGACACCGGTGTCAGCCTGCCGAATATCAGGGCCGCCGTCGTTCACCTTGCTACCCGCCCGGGCGAGGATCTCGCCCGGATGACCCTTATGAGTGATGGCGCCACCATCTATGAATGCCGGAGTGCCGATGAGGTCATTGATCTTGTTCGTGCCGGGCAGGGCGTGTTCGGAATAGCGGTGGGCAGTGTCTGGCGCGAGGTCGAGGGCACGCTCGCGACCTTGCCGGGGGAGCAGCCGAACGGCGACACCGTCGCGCCGAACTCAGCGAATGATGAGCTGTCCACTCGTAGAGCGCGTCGCGCCGCAGGCTGAGAACACGGCGCACCGAAGGCAGATCACCGGTATAGTGGCAATGCTGATGGACCCCGGTCGGGAGAGCGCTGCGCACCCCTTGCGTAGCCGCCGAAGGAGCAATTCTCCCCAACAATCTCTCAGGCAGGTGGACCGGTCGGGGTAGGCGCCTCTGGAAGGCGGGAACTGCCGGCTTGCTGGTCGTTCCCCACCGACGGGGAAAGCTGCGACGCACCCAGCGTCGAGGTGAATCTCTCAGGTCGCAGGATGCTGCGGGCAACAGAGGGGGAGAACAGTCCGCGAACGCGTGGCTGACTCCACTGGTGCATCCGCACCTCATCAGAGGGATCATTGATGACCAATGACCAGACGGCTGGCACGCATCAGGGTGCTGACTTTGCGGCCCGACACATCGGCCCTGACGAATCCTCGATTGCCCGAATGCTTCAGGTGGTTGGGTACGAATCACTCGATACCCTTACCGAGGCGGTGGTGCCGGACGTTATCAAGTGGCGGTCGGCACTGCGTATCCCAGAGGCGATCAGCGAGCGTGCCACCCGAGAGGAACTCAAGGGCATCGCAGGTCGCAACACCCGATGCGTGAACATGATCGGCCTGGGTTACAGCGATACCCAGACTCCCGGGGTCATCCTGCGCAATGTCGTAGAGAGCCCGAGTTGGTACACGGCCTACACCCCCTATCAACCGGAGATCTCGCAGGGTCGGCTCGAGGCCCTGCTCAATTTCCAGACCATGATCGAAGACCTCGCCTCCCTGCCGGTTGCCGGGTCCTCACTCCTCGACGAGCCGACCGCGGCCGCTGAGGCCATGACCCTGTGTCTTCGAAGCGCAAAACGCGACATCACGCGTTTTCTCGTCGATGCAGACACCCATCCGCAGACCCTCGCGGTCCTAGCGACCCGAGCCGAGCCGATCGGCATCGACCTCGTCATCGCCGACCTGGGAAATGTCGCTGAGACCGGTCTCCCTGAGGGAGATTTCGCCGGTGTTCTCTTCAGCTACCCGGGAACGAGCGGAAGCATCCGCGACCCGCGGCCCGTAATCGACGCGGCCCACGAGCGCGGAGCACTGGCTATCGTGGCGGCCGACCTCCTAGGCCTCACGCTGCTCACACCGCCCGGGGAGATGGGCGCTGACATCGTCGTTGGCTCGGCGCAGCGCTTCGGAGTGCCCCTCGGCTTCGGCGGCCCGCATGCTGGGTTCATGGCGGTGCGCGCCGGACTGGAGCGGAGCATGCCGGGTCGGTTGGTGGGGGTGAGCGTCGATGCTGACGGAGCGCCCGCATATCGCCTCGCCCTGCAAACGCGCGAGCAGCACATTCGCCGGGAGAAGGCCACGAGCAACATTTGCACTGCACAGGTGCTACTCGCGGTCGTCGCCGCCATGTATGCCGCGTATCACGGGCCGACGGGACTCACTGAGATCGCACGCAGAGCCAATCGCCAAGCCGCAGTGCTCGCAGCGGGCATCGTCTCATCAGGGGGAGTGGTGCATTCGAGCGAATTCTTCGACACGGTACGGGTGAGCACTCCGGGAGTCGCGTACAAGGTCGTCGCGGCCGCCTTCGCTGCCGGCGTGAACATCAGGCTCGTCGACGAGGACACCGTCTCCGTTTCAACTGACGAGCTCACGATGGACTGGCACGTTGAGGCCGTTTGGGGCGCGTACGCAATCGTTTCCAGCGATACCTCGACCCTGCGCTTTACCGAGGTCGCTGCCGCGGTCCCTGTCGACGCAGGCTTGCCAGCTCCGCTGCGACGCACCTCGCCCTTCCTCACCCACCCCGTCTTCAACGACCATCACAGTGAGACCTCGATGCTGCGGTACCTGCGCCGTCTCGCTGATCGTGACATCGCACTCGATCGATCGATGATTCCGCTCGGGTCGTGCACGATGAAGCTGAACGCCACAACCGAGATGGAACCGATCACCTGGCCCGAGTTCGCCGGAATCCACCCGTTTGCACCGCTCGATCAGGCGGAGGGCTACCTCGAGGTCATCGGCCAACTCGAGTCGTGGCTCGTTGACATCACGGGTTACGACGCCGTCACCCTTCAGCCGAATGCCGGGTCACAGGGCGAGTTCGCGGGCCTGCTCGCGATTCGCGGCTACCACCACTCACGGGGCGAGCGGTCCCGAGATGTGTGCCTCATCCCGAGCAGCGCGCACGGGACGAATGCAGCGTCGGCGGTCATGGTGGGGATGCGAGTTGTGGTCATCTCGTGCGATGAGCGCGGCAATGTCGATATCGACGACCTGCGGATGAAGATCAACGAGCATCGCGCTACCCTCGCGGCGCTCATGATCACCTACCCCTCGACCCACGGGGTGTTCGAGTCGGCCGTTGTCGACATCTGCGCGATGGTGCACGACGCCGGCGGCCAGGTGTACGTCGATGGCGCGAACCTCAACGCCCTCGTAGGGCTAGCGAAGCCGGGGAAGTTCGGAGCGGATGTCTCGCACCTGAACCTGCACAAGACCTTCTGCATTCCGCATGGTGGCGGTGGTCCCGGAGTCGGTCCCACTGCCGTTCGCGAACACCTCGCACCCTTCCTGCCCTCGCATCCCCTTCGGCCAGAGGCGGGTCCGACCGGCCGCGGCCACGCCGATGGGGGAGTGGGTCCGGTGAGCGGCGCACCGTGGGGGAGCGCCGGAATCCTGCCGATCCCATGGGCCTACATCCGAATGATGGGCCCAGACGGACTGCTCAAGGCCACCCAGGTCGCGATCCTCGGGGCGAACTACATTGCCCGGCGGCTCGCCGGCCACTATCCGGTGCTCTACACCGGCGTTGACGGCCTAGTTGCGCACGAGTGCATCCTTGACATTCGCGGGATCACGGCAGCCACCGGTGTCACCGTTGACGACATCGCTAAGCGACTAATCGACTACGGCTTCCATGCACCGACAATGTCGTTTCCAGTCGCAGGCACGCTCATGGTCGAGCCGACAGAGAGTGAGAATCTCGCGGAGCTCGACCGGTTCATCGAGGCGATGATGAGCATCCGCGCAGAGATCGATCGTGTCGCGTCAGGTGAGTGGCCCGCGGACGACAGCCCGCTACGCAATGCACCACATACGGCCGACTGCCTCATTGGTGAGTGGGACCACCCGTACCCCGCACGGCTCGCGGCATACCCGGTTGAGTCACTGCGTCGCGACAAGTACTGGGCGCCGGTGCGGCGGATTGATGGCGCATTCGGCGACCGGAATCTGGTCTGCTCGTGCCCTCGACCAGAGGACCTTGCCGCCCTTCCTTGAGCGTTAGCCGTGATCGCGATCAGGCGAGCGGCTCGGCGCAGCCGCTCGCCTGAGAAAGCAGGGCGGCCGCGAACACACGATGGGAGTCGAGCGCTTCCTGCGGGGTTGCGGTACCGAATCTTGACCCGAGATCCCCCTCGCGCTCGGCGAGGAATGAGGCCCACATTTGCAGGAGCGCGTCCGCGAAGCCGAATTCAAAGATCCCGCCGGAAATCATTGGCCACGCGGATACATTTCCCGGCTGCACCTGCTCCCAGACCTGCTCGCCGTCGCGTCTGGTGAAGCGGTCAAGGGTGGTGGGGGTGCGGGTGCTGAAGCGAACGCCGCCATCCATGCCGAGCGCCTCGAAGGACCATGAGTTCATGTTGCCGGGGGCGATGCGCCGGGTCTCCCAGAGCATGGTGAATCCTCGGCTTGCAGACGAAGCGGGCACCCGGTTGGCGAGGAGGGCGTTGTCCCAGGTGTCGCACGGGACAACGCCGCCGCTAGCGCTCGGCCGAGTCGTGACGATGTCATCGAGCAGGGCGTACACGGATGACGGAAGGTACCCAAGGCGCAGCGGCACATGCGCGACATGCATACCGAGATCGCCCATGACGCCGATCTCGCCGCAGGTCTCGGCGCGACGCTTCCAGTTGATGATCTTGCCGCGGTCGATGTCGGACGAGTGCGCGAACTGCGACCGGACGTCGATGATGTCGCCGAGGGCGCCGGAAGCGGCGTAATCGAAGGCTCGCAGCGCGCCTGGGAAGAATGGCATCTCGCTTGAGACGCGGACAAAGGACCGGGACGAATCGATTGCCGCGACGATGCGCTCAGCGGCTGCGAGATCGATGCCGAACGGCTTCTCGCCGAGGAAATCTCGGCCGGCTTCGGCTGCGGCGATGTAGAGCTCCTCGTGGATGTTGTGCGGGACCGCGAGGTACAGAACGTCGATCGAGTCATCGTCAACGAGTGCGCGCCAGTCGTTGGCAAATGTTGTGCAGGTGGCAACCGACTCGAACCATTCGCGAGCCGCGGGGTTCGGATCAGCGACCGCCACCACTTCTGGCCGGACTGGATGGTCGACTAGGTGCAGCCACCTCCCGCACAGCGCCGCGAGCTCGCGGCCCATGAGTCCGCCGCCGACGACGCCGATGCGTACGGGCCGCGGCGTCACGACGTTGCGGCCAACAGTGCGAGTGCGCCTGCGGCATCGACGCCCTCATGGAGCATGGCCATGAGGGCGCGCGTCATGCCGGCAGGGTTCGGGTGCTGAATGATGTTGCGCCCGTACACGATCCCGGAGGCCCCCTGCGCGAGGACTGCCTCGGTACGATGGAACAACTCCGCGTCAGCAACCCGTCCACCGCCTCGCACGAGCACCGGGATGCCGGTCGCGATCCTGATGACCTCGTGATAGTCATCAGGATCATCGGTGGGGTCGGCCTTGATGATGTCAGCGCCGAGTTCAACGGCTTGGCGAACCAGCGGCACGATCTTGCTCACGTCGCCGTTGACGCCATAGCCACCGGTGCCTGAGTCCTTCATCACGAGCGGTTCGACCATGAGTGGCATGTTGTACCGCTCACAGTCCCGCTTCGCATCGAGAACCGCCCGAATACACGCCTCGCGGACGCGCGGCTGCCCTGGCAGGTCGAACAGGTTGACAACCACGCAGGCTGCGTCAAGGCGCACGCCCGCGAGGCCGGGCTCGGGAATGGTGAGGTCGAACATATGGTCGGGGAGGGGACTGCCGTAGACATTGGCGATATCAGTGCGGAGAACGAGCGCCGGGCGCTCTCGGCCACCGCGGCCCTGGAGCAGGCGGGCCTGACCGACCGTGAGCTGAATGGCATCAGGGGAGGCCTCGATCAGGGTGTCAACCGCGGATCGGAGGTCTTCGATACCCGGCAGAAATGCCGCCTCGCCAAAGAAGCCATGATCGACCGCGATGTCAAGGCATCGCTTGGAATCGGGGTTGAACAGTCGGTTCAAGCGGGCGGCGACATCTGACACGAGCTGCTCCCTGATCGTAGGAATAGATAGTCTATTGATGGAACGACTCACCCGATGGCTGCGCTGTACCTGCGCACAGAATGGAGTGGCGCCATGGGTGCAGACATCCTCGTCGGGGTCGATGTTGGGACGACGTCGGTTAAAGCCGTTGCCGTGTCCCTTGACGGAACGGTCATTGCGTTGGCATCGCGACCGACTCCGTGGCGTCGCGATGGTGCTCACGCTGATATTGACCCGCACACGTTGGCTGAGGTCACGATCGCCGTCTGCGCCGAGGTTGCGGGGGATGAGCGGCTGGGATCCCCCGGTCGGCAGGCCATACGGGGCATCGGCGTCACCGGTATTGCAGAGACCGGGGTGCTCCTCGACAGCGCCGGGAACCCATGTGCTCCCGCCCTCGCATGGTTTGACCCACGAGGCGATGTCCAATCATTGCGTGACCGCATCGACCGCACCGATTTCCAACGCGCGACCGGGGTCAGGCTCAACTCGAAGCCATCGATCGCGAAGATTATGTGGCTACAAGCGAATATTCCCGGTGCCGATCGCGCTGTTCGTCACCTGTGCGTCGGCGAATGGATCGTGCGGGCGCTCGGGGGCGACGAGGTCACCGAATCCTCCCTCGCGTCACGAACAGGGATGTTCGACGTTCATGAACGGGCAACCTGGCAGACGGCAACCGATATCGTCGGTCCTCTCATGCCCGATCGTCACGTATGGGCGGGGGAGCGGGTCGGGACCGCCTCGGGCGACATACCTGATGTCCTGCGAGGGGCGGCGCTCACAGTCGCTGGCCATGATCATCAAACCGCAAGCCTTATTACCGGAGCGTGCCGAGATGGTGCGCTTTTCGATTCGATGGGCACGGCCGAGGCCCTTATTCGCACGGTCGCCCGAACACTCACGCGCGACGAGATGCAGCACCTGACCGATCTAGATATCTCGGTGGGCTGGGGCGTCCTTCCCGGACACCAGATCCTCCTCGCCGGCCGACTGACCGGATTATCACTCGAGCGGGTCGCTTCGCTTCTTGGCGCGACGGAGCGGGCCTCGCGGCTGGCGCTAGGCGAGCAGGCAATTGCCACGACGCGCGGGGCGATAGCGACGCGGATCGAGCATCTGGACAACGAGTCCCTGTCGATCAGCGGGATTACCGATGGCGTGACCCCGGGGCTCATGTGGCGGGTCGCGGTCGAGGATCTCACCCGGATCGTTGATGAACCGCTCGGGCAGATGGACGAGGCTGTCGGCCCGCGCCTGTCGTCGGTGGTAGCGGGGGGCTGGATTCATAACGCTATGGTCGCAGAGGCTAAGAAGCGCCAGCTTGGCAACTACCGGGTGAGCGAGCTGGAGGAGCCAGGCGCGCTCGGCGCCGCATTTCTCGGTGGGGTCGCCGCTGGGCTCCTGGCCCAGCCCGACTCAGGTGGCGTGGCGCGTTGGCTCGATTAGCCGGTGAAGTGCTCGACCCGATAGCCCGCCGCGACGAGGGCTGCTACGACTCGTTCGTCGTCATCTATGACGAGACCTACCTCTTGCGGGCCTCCGAGGCCCGCAAGTACCTCCAGCTTGAACAGCGATGCAGGACAAAAGTCTCGCCGTGCGGGTCTGGCTTGCTGGGCATGGGCGCGAACCTAGCGTACCGTTGCGATTGGGATGAATTGACATAATGCACATTATCGGCGAATTGGATCATTGCGTAGGGCTGCGCGTGACGGTACGCGTACTCGACGACACAGGTCACACGAGGGACATTGTCGGGACCCTGCTTGACAACCACCGCATCGAGAAGCGGGATGGAACGATCATTGTGTTTGCGCTTGCGCGCGTCACCCATTGGCGCGTCATACCCAAGCGGGCTGCCCGGGCTGGCATGGGTGCACCGTTGAGCGTGCGGGTGCGGGAACTTGAGACCGCGATGGCGGACACTTGGCCCGCTGAGGTGACAGTGAGCCACGGCGATTGGCTGCTACGGGCCTCCAGTGGCATCACGCAGCGGGCGAACTCGGCCCTGCCACTCGGAAAGCCCCTGGGTACCGTCGACGATGCCGTCGCGCAGGTGATCGAGTTCTCCCGGGCGCAGGGCATCATTCCCGCTGTTCAGGTGCCACTCCCAACCGGCAAGGACCTCGACCAACTCCTCAATTCACTCGGTTGGGCAGCACTCGGCGATTACTATGTG
>CAMAWO010000121.1 GCA_945861925.1 Bifidobacterium breve
CACCCTGTAACCGTCCTGCCTGGCCATAGAGAACATAGAGAACACAACCGCAAGGAGCACCCGGTGTCACAGAACCTGCCAGCACGCGCCCGAGTTGTCATCGTCGGAGGCGGTGTCATCGGCTGCTCAATCGCTTACCACCTCACGAAGCTCGGGGTGAGCGATGTTCTGCTCATTGAGAAGGACCAGCTCACGGCGGGCACCACCTGGCATGCGGCCGGGCTCATCACGAGCGCCGGCTATCACGATGACACATCGCTGTGGATGGCTCGCTACTCACGCGACCTCTATGCCCGGCTCGAGGAGGAGACTGGTCACTCCACTGGATTCCGTCCCGTCGGCCACCTTTCGGTCGCGACGAGTCCGGAGCGTTTCGAGACGCTCATTCGGGAGCGCGACTTCCAAATCGGCTACGGGGTCCCGAACGAGATCATCTCGGCGAAGGAGGTCGGCGAGCTCTTTCCGCTCGCGAAAATCGACGACATTATCGGCGCCTCATATGTTGTTGACGAAGGTCGGGCTGACCCGGTCGGCGTAGCGACGTCGATGGCGAAGGGCGCCCGAATGGGCGGCGCAACGATCGTCGAAGGGATTGCCGTCACCGGCTTCACCCGGGTCGGTCGGCGCATCACCGGCGTTACCACCGACTCGGGCACGGTCGAAGCCGATACGGTCGTGCTCGCGTGCGGTTTGTGGACGCGGCAGCTCGCACGCAAGGCCGGAGTCGATGTCCCGTTGCAGGCAGCAGAGCACTACTACCTGCTCACGGAGCCGATGGCAGGCGTCCATCGTGATCTGCCGATTATCGAAGACCTTGCCTGCTACGGCTATTTCCGCGAGGAGGGCGATGGCATGCTCGTCGGACTGTTTGAGCCGGTCGCCGCACCCTGGTACCCGAAGGGAGCCCCGGAGGAGTTCGCCTTCGGCACGATCCCCCCAGACTGGGAGCGGATGACACCGTTCCTTGAAAAGGCGATGGAGCGAATTCCGAGCCTGTCCGACGCGGGGATCCGCACCCTGTTCTGCGGTCCGGAGAGCTTCACCGCCGACGTGCTCCCGATGCTCGGCCCACCACCGGAGGTCGAAGGGATGTACGTCGCGGCCGGGCTCAACTCGGTCGGCATTCTTCTCGGCGGCGGAGTGGGCAGCACCATGGCGAGCTGGATCGTCGATGGCATCTGTCCAGTCGACATTGCTGCGTTCTCGATCGAGCGCGCACTACCCTTTGAGAACAGCCTGCGATTCCGCACTGAACGCACGGTCGAGCAACTCGGAGTTCTCTTCGGCGACGGTGCGTTCCCGACCTTCCATCAGCACAGCGCTCGCGGCATCAGGCGCACTCCCCTGCACGAGCACTGGGCACGGGCCGGCGCCTACTTCGCGGTCTCGGCAGGCTGGGAGTACCCCGAGTGGTTCTCGCCAACCGGCGAGAACGCCCATGTCCCGTGGACGTGGGGTCGTGGCTATTGGACGCCACTCATCGCGGAGGAGCATCGAACGATCCGTGAGGCTGTCGGCATCATGGACATGACCCTCATGTCGAAGTTCCTCGTCCAGGGCCCGAGCGCTGCCGACATCCTCGACCGGCTGAGCGCCAATGATGTCGTCGGCGCGATCGGCCGTGTGGTCTACACCCAGTGGTGCAATGAGCGTGGCGGCATCATGGCTGATCTCACGGTGACCCGGCTCGACGAGGACCGCTTCATGGTCGTGGTGTCCGATGTCTCGCACCGTCGTGTCGAGCGGATGCTTCTTGATGAGTTGCGCGAAGGCGAGTTTGCGACCGTCACCGACATCACCGCAGGGATGGTCATTCTGTCGGTGCAGGGCCCGAACTCACGTGAGCTGCTGAGCCGAGTGAGCCCCGATGACCTGTCGAACGAGGCATGGCCCTATCTCACCGGCAAGGAGATCGAGGTGGGCTACTCCCGTGTGCTCGCCCTTCGTGTGACGTACGTCGGCGAACTCGGCTACGAGCTTTACGTGCCCGCTGATCAGGCGGCCTCGGTGTGGGAGACCCTTGAGGCAGCCGGCGGCGATCTCGGTCTCAAGCCGGTGGGCCTCGGCGCATTGCACTCACTTCGCCTGGAGAAGGGCTACCGCGACTACGGGGTCGACATCGACAACACCGACACCCCGGTCTCTGCCGGACTCGCCTTCGCTGTCGCCTGGGACAAGCCGACTGCCTTCAACGGGAAGGCGGCACTCGAGGCCCTTCGCACGGATCGGACGAGCCGACTCGTCGGCGTACTCCTCGATGATCCCGAGCCCGTGCTCCACGGCGGGGAGCCGGTGCTCAAGGACGGCGTCTGGACCGGTTACCTGCAGGTCGGCGCTTTCGGCTTCACCCTCGGCGCACCGGTGGCACTCGCCACTATCGACCACGCTGAGGGCGTGACCGCCGATTGGCTCGCGCAGCCTGGGTTCGAGGTCGTGGTCGCCGGGGTGCCGTACCGGGCCACCCTGTCACTGCGACCCTTCTACGACCCGGACCGCACGAGAATTCACGCCTAGAATTCTGCGCAATTGAGATGAATGTCCGGGAATTCTCCACTGGGCACGTTTCGTGGTAAGCGTTCCGCACCATAACCCGGTGTCCCTTGCGGAGGTCATCCGGTTCCTCAGCCGGCCCAGAATAGGGTTCCATGACCTGGTTCGTGCAGGCATTCTGGAACAACGCCCACAGCGCATCAGATGCGGACTCAACTCAGGGCGCCAACGGGCACGAAGGAAATTCACAGCGTACGGGCCCGTTATAAAGGGAACCTTGTGGATGGGAAGCAGCGGGCCCGGAAGCGTACTTGGGCGTCCCAGAAGGCAGAGGTTCATCGTTGATTGACGTCGATTGCCTGCCTTACCTGGATCGATATTTCTTGACACTCGCCGCGTACTTTCGCGCACCGCTGGCGCCCATCCGCCACCGCGCAAACTCAATGCTCACTTCATATAAATCGGCCACCTGCCAATCGGACCAACCAGCCGTGGCATGCCGCTTAGCGGCCTCGAATGGGATGAGGAGTTCCCCAGCCAGAATGTCGGCTTCATCCTCCTGTTCGCGCGCAAGCCCACACTTGCGCTCTTCCACAGAGATCGCGGTCGCGAACGCGTGTTCCAAAATATGGTGCGCGGCTTCATGCGTCGTCGTTGATCGCCTCCGATTGCGCGGGTGCCAATCATTATCGAGCACCATGACGCCGCTACCAGTGGAGATGAGAGCTCCTGAAAACTTGTCGCGGATGCCTTGATGAGCGATCTGCATGTCGGAGACCTCGAGTGAGCTCAGTTCGAGGATCGGGACGCCGTACGCCGAGAAGTACTCGTAGGGGTCAAAGACATCAGTGACCTTGAGCCCAAATTCAGACCGGATCTCTACTGCCAGTCGGCTCGCACGGGCCTTAAATCCCCGCTCAACCATCAGCCAGAAGCTCGAGTCTGCCTTAGTGCGGCCGCGAAGATGGTCTCCAGATACTCCGCGTCCTGTTGGGTCAGGTCCGTGCGAGCGCGCAACAAGATAGCCAACTCAGCCATGAGTGCTGGTGGCTCAGTGGGCTCGCCAACCCCGCGAACAAAAGTCTCAGCCGGCATGTTGAGCCACGTGACGAGCGTGGTGAAGCCATCCGCGTCCGGCTTTTGCCCGTTCGCAATTCTTGAAAGCAGGGATGGACTCACGCCGATCTCCTTTGCCAGAGTGCGCCACGAGGAATTGCCGCGTTCCTGACGGGCTGCGTCCAGGGCCGCGTACAACAGGGCAGGGTCAACCGTTTGCTTTGTCACCAGTTGAGTGTTTCACACTCGCAACAACAAGTTGCAATTGACTCGCGACTGTTTTAAACTCGCGACATAGATTCGAAATAGCAACGGATGTCGTTGGGTGGGCGCAGGATCCGGCGGCGGGTACGCCACATCTCCAAGTTCGGCAGCGGCATTCAGGCGGAACATCGATCGACTCGCAAAGAAGTACCCTCTCGATCACAAGGGCCGATTCGGAAAACCTGCCCGCCGCGCCGACGTCCAAGTCGTTCGATCTCCCGACCCAGCCAAGACGGCCAACGAATTCTTCGACACGCTGTCACTTGGTGGACGAATTCAACCTCTGCCTCGAGGGAACGGTGTCATGGGTCGCTTTGACGATGATTCGGGAGTGGTCCTTCGGCCATCGTCGAAGTCAGGCGGTCCAGCAGTGAACATCACGATTGTTGGCAAATACGGCGACGAGTACAAGATTCACTTTGAGAGATAGGAGTTGGCGATGATTGAAGTGTTAAACGTTGTTGATGGGGACTCAATAAACATATTGAAGGGACTCCGCGGCGCAACACTGAGAAGGATATTTGGGGTCAGCCTAGATTCTCATCTCAGGAGTGCGGACGTGAGTATTGAGACCGATCGTGGAACCATCACATTGTGGGGCGATATTGATGACCTGAATGACTGGGAGGGGGATGACGGCCAATATTCCGTCTTTCACATTTGCCTTGGGATCCCCGATCTATATCCAAATCTTGGCGCAGCGGCCATCCGCAAGGCCGACCACAATTCCTACTACTTTCATGCTGGCGATTGCATTACCGATTTCAAAATTCATCGCGAGACCGTTCGCAAGGTCGTGGCTGGAAAGGTGGAGTGGAGCTACACCACCGACATCGCGATAGCCCTCGAGTTGACGAACGGAGTTCTCGCGGTTTCGAAGTCGTCTCTCAACCAAGAAATGCTCATCATCAGTTTCGCTGACTCCTTCGAAGAACTCGACATTCCACCCACCGGAGGCTTTTGGTTTCACTGGAATGCCATGGATACGGCATTCCAGCGGAGTGCCGAATGGATGGACCGAGAAGCGTTGATCGGCACCGGGGGAGTCTGATGCTGGTCCACTCAAAGTCGAATGAGGGTGCGCTACTGCTGGACGGAGCTCCACCTGGTTACCCTCTCGGGCATCCGGTGGATGGTCAGGAGCACATCCCTTGTCTGGCGAGAGTGGCGAGACTCGGGGTGCCTGAAGCACTGTGCGCCTTCAATGATCTCGGCCGAGTCGCGGATCCCGTGCTAACGGGCTTGCACTTTTTCCGTGACAGTGCCGACCTCCTTCCGATCATCAAGCGACCGCTTGACTATCTGGCGCGGTTCGCCGACTTTCGCATGCTCTTGACTCCCGACATCACGATCGGTGACGGTATGCCCCCTTGGCAACGCGCCCGTGCGGTCGTCATGTCCCGGATGGCCGGCGTTGTCTGGCAAACGCACGGACTTGCGGTCGTGCCTACGCTTCGCTGGCGAAACAGGCACGACTACGCCAATGTCGCAGCAGGCATTGAACAGGGCAGCGTTGTCGCCGTCGCGAATTACGGCTCTCGGAGAGACGCAGAACTGAAGTGGGAATTCGCTAGGGGCTTGGCCGAAATGGTTGAGCGCCTGAATCCAGCGTGCATCATGGTCTACGGCCGAGTTCACGGGCGGCCTTTCAAAGAACTGGCGAAGCGAACTGAATTCGTGGAATACAAGTCACCAATCGAAGCGTCACGACCAACTCGGTCTCCCGTTGCCATTCCCGGGCAGCCCACGATTTTTTGAGGTTCCATAGCGGGATTCTGGTGTGAGTGGCCATCTGCCAATAGACACCGGACTTTTCAATCGTCCTTGCAGATGGGTTCAATAAGTCAACAGGCAGCCCGTTTGCAGTGAGCACGGCGGCGACGCCCACATTCCACTGTACGTAGATACGAGGGCAGCCTATTTCTCATGAATTGCAATGTTTTTAACGATTTCAGGTGATCAGGGTCGTATGTCCACGCCCGGTGCAGGCCTCCGCGGTGCTCGCGCTTGTCAGTTCAGTACTGGCGTTGGCGTTGGCTTTGGCTTTGGCGCGCGCCAGCCCGCCTCGATATGGGAAACCCTTGAGGCAGTTCGGGGCGATCTCGGCCTCAAGCCGGTGGGCCTCGGCGCGCTGCACTCCCTTCGCCTCGAGAAGGGCTACCGCGATTACGGGGTCGACATCGACAACTCCGACACCCCGGTCTCTGCCGGGCTCGTGTGCGCTGTCGCCTGGGACAAGCCGACGACCTTCAACGGGAAGGCGGCCCTTGAGTCCCTTCGCACGGATCGGACGAGCCGGCTCGTCGGCGTACTCCTCGATGATCCCGAACCCGTGCTCCACGGCGGGGAGCCGGTACTCAAGGACGGCGTCTGGACCGGTTACCTGCAGGTCGGTGCCTTCGGCTTCACCCTCGGCGCACCGGTGGGCCTCGCCACTATCGACCACGCTGAGGGAGTGACCGCTGACTGGCTCGCGCAGCTCGGATTCGAGGTCGTGGTGGCCGGCGTGCCGTATCGGGCAACACTGTCGCTTCGGCCCTTCTACGACCCGGACCGCGCGAGAATTCACGCCTAGAGTTCAGCGGAATTGAGATCAATCTCCGGGAATTCGCTCAGGGCTTGGCCGAAAGGGTTGAGCGCCTGAATCCCGCGTGCGTCATGGTCTACGGCCGAGCTCACGGGTGGCCTTTCAAAGAACGGGCGAAGTGCACTGAATTTCAGGCGCCGGACACTAGCCACCTGAGAATGGTTATCCACACACCGCACGTTAGCCAGACCTCATACGGAACGGCTGCCCTGATGCGGATGCCGGAGGGGCGTAAGAGCATGAGAGGCCCAGCAGGGAAAAGTCTCCGGGCGCTGATAATTGGTGCTTCTTGCCAGGTTCGCGGGCACTTTTCCTGAGTCTTGTCGCCGCCTTGCCTAGGCCGGTATTCGGGCCTACCATGAAAATATGCGGACGCTACCTATCTCCAAGGTCAAGGACAAGCTCAACGAATACGTCGACTCAGTCGCAATCACGCGCGACCAGGTGACGATCACCAAGAACGGTTTGCCCGCCGCGGTGCTGATCGGCGCCGACGAGTGGGAGTCGATCCAGGAAACGCTGTTCTGGCTCTCGCAGCCCGGCATCCGCGACGCCATCACCGAGGCCGACGCCGACATCGCGGCCAGACGTACATACGGCGAGGACGAGATCCGGGCCGAGTTCGACGTTCCCAAGCGCGACAACTGAGTCAGCGGCGTGGCTTATGACGTCGAGTTGACCGGCCCGGTTCGTCGCGCACTGCAGCGCATCCCGCCCCGCGTTGTCTCGGCTGTCGTCGAGTTTGCTTTCGGCGACCTGGCACGCGAGCCGCACCGGGTCGGCAAGCCCCTCGAACGTGAGCTGTCCGGCCTGTTCGGCGCCCGCCGCGGTCCCTACCGCCTGCTCTACCGCATCGACGACGAAGCACAGCGCGTGCACATCGTTCACATCGGCCACCGCACGGGCGTTTACCGATCGCGCTGAACCAACACGGATGCCACGGTCGAGACTCGTACGTACACAAGAGCGACGGACGGACCCTCGACTATGCAGGCTAGGCAATGATGAACATGAATGATGCTCCTCTCAGGAGACCTTCGGAGTCAAGGGTCACCGCGCTCCCCGGCAGGGGGGGCCAGTGTCTAGGCGGTGCCGTGACCTTATGCGGCTGCCGCTGAGGCTAGGTAACGGATTAATGTGCGTGAGTGCACGCGGGCGGCCGGGCTAGCGAACCAGGCTCGGTTGCATGATCCGTTGCGTTAGCCGACTGTCGCAACGTGTCTCGAGGCGATGGAACGCGGCGATACGTTTCCCGCGATCGTCGTCGTGCGTCCAAATGCTTCAGTGAAAGCAACAACAGTAGTCGGGAATCATCCCGCGAAATCGGCAATGTTGGCTGGCCGCGAGTCGGTTGCTGCCTACGTAGTGCAGGGTGAACCGTCGTTCCTTGTCGAGGTGGCCGCAGGCTGTGGCCGGCGTGCCGAACCGGGTAACGCTTTCGCTACGGCCCTTCTACGATCCCGATCGTTCCCGAATCCACGCCTAGATTTTGTTGACATTGCTGGAAATCTCCAGGAATCTTCTGCTATCCTTTTTGCGTCATAAGCGTTCGTCGCGCTGACCCGGGAGGGCTCATGTCTATGTCACGTATTGCAAGGACCAGCGGAGTGCTCGTCGCCACCGTGGCGCTCCTCCTGACCTCCGTCCCCACTGCAGGGGCAGCCGATGTACTCAGCGCCACCCCCTCCACCATCGCAGGGGCAACGCTCGCGGTGACAACCCCCACGGCCGCTTCGCCGAAGGGCGTGTCACCCGACGTCTACTTCGACGAGACCACCGGCACCTACTACCTCTATACGACGAATATGCCCTCCGGCACCTACACATCAACCGACGGAACAAACTGGACGGCTGTTGCTGGCGCAACACTGCCCAGCGGGTTCGACTGGTCGGTGGTGAAGATGGGGCCAAGCGATTACCGCATGTACTACGGCGCGATCAATCCCAATAGCCCCTCGGTCGTGCGGTGCACGAACATGAAAAAGGAGTTGCGCTACGCGACGTCGACGGATCTCGTCCGCTGGACGACGCAGCCAGGCGCTATCTTCAGCGATGTCGGCTGCGGCGTACCCCACGTCCTCCGCAAGCCAGACGGTACGTACCTCATGTACTACAACACGATCACGACGCAGCACGGCATCCACATCGCGACGTCCAGCGACGGATTCAACTGGACCGCGCTGAGCGGGCCCATCCTCAATAATCAGGATCTCGTCGACCCCGCCCCTATCGTCATGCCCGATGGCACCTACCTCATGGTCGCCTCGACAACCGGCGCCGGAGGGCCGCAGGAGCTCCAACTCCTCAGCTCCCCCGATGGGATCAACTGGAGCCTGCGACCAACCGATCTCTACGCCCCGGCGGGCGTGAGCGTGCTCGACCCAAGCGTTGAGATCGTCAATGGGCAGATTCGGGTCTGGTTCGGCTACGCCCCCGGTATGGACCACAACAACTCCCAGATCGCCAGCGGCATCCTCACCCTCGGCAGCGCCTCCGCCGCCTCAACCGGCTCATCGACCGCCGGCAAGCCGGGCACCACCTGCACCAAGGTAGGAGCCAAGACGAAATTCCAGGGCAAGACGGTCGTGTGCAAGAAGTCGAAGGGCAAGCTGATCTGGGTCAGGGCCGCCTAGTCCGTTGGGAGCCAAGGCAGCAGGCATCACCACAGGGTGGCGAGGCCCGATAGAGCCCTGAGGTCAGGGTCCCTTGTGACAAGCGTTGCCGACTCGATCATTGCCTGAGCGGCCAGCATGCGGTCGAAGGGATCGCGGTGAGCCCAGTCGAGTTTCCCGGCCAGCAATGCGTGCTCCTCGCTGATCGGCAGTCGTTCGACTCCCAGGGTGTTCAGATGTCGCATGTAGCCTTCGACCAGCGCGTCCGAGTTGGGTAGCCTGCCCAGCCGCTGCTTGGTTGAGATCTCCCACGCCGACGCGGCCGAGGCCAAGAGGCGCGAGGATCGGTCATGGATGACGGCGTGAGCGCCCGCCCCGAGGCGCGTCGGATCAGTGAGCGCCCACACAAGCGCATGAGTGTCGAGTAGGTAGATCACTTGCCGCCGTCCCAGGCGGTGAGCTCCTCCTCGGGAAGGGGATCGAAGAAGCCGTCGGGCACCCGATAGGCGACGAAGCCGAGATCTCGCGCGCCAGCCTCCTCCACCGGTACGAGCCGGGCGACAGGCCGCTCCCCTCGCGAGATGACGATCTCCTGGCCAGCCTCTACGGAGGCCAGCAATGCCGAAAGATGTGTCTTGGCGTATTGCACCTTCACATATTCCATGTAGGCGATTCTACGAACCTGGTCAATATTGATCAACCGAGCCTGGTCAGGTAGCCGGACAGGGGCCTGGGGCCGAAGAAGCTGCATTCGTCAGCATGAAACACACATCTTCCACGCCTCTGAAAACAATGGATTTGACGATCGGACCAGTGCCGGGTTGGTGTTGAGACAAATGGCGGCCCCGCTCGTGTCCACTCGCGGACCAACCCTGGAAAAAATCGCAATCAGTGGCCTCGAAATATCGCATGAGAAGCCCTCGAAATATCGCATTCATGGTAGCGTCCAGTGGTGATTGACCGGCGGTCTGGGCTTCGACAGCGCCGCATCTTGCCCATCGCACTCGACCACATGCGCGACGATCCCGTCGTCCTCCTCGAGGGCCCACGGTCGGTGGGCAAGTCGA
>CAMAWO010000122.1 GCA_945861925.1 Bifidobacterium breve
CTGGCAATTCACCACCAGCAACGCCCGCATCAAACTCCGACATCTACACCCTGTGCCTTCGCGACGCCGGTCTACTAGTGCTGCCTTCGCCTCTTCAGTGCCCCTACTATCCGCATGGCAATGCCAACCAAAATCACTCCATAGACCAGTAGGGAAAATACCCACTTAATCGTTGAGAATGTTGAGGCAAGTAGAGCGGTCGACGAAGAAATCGTGCCTTCTGCAAGGTACTGGTTTGACAGAGTGGCTAAGGAAAAGTTCTCCAACCAATCAAAGACAACTTGACCAAATGGGAGCAGATTCAAAATCCCAACCTTTTGCGAATATGGCTTGTACAACAACGACACCCAGACCACATACATAACTCCGTAGATCAAACCAAAGAGAGAGTCCCAAACCTGATTGAAGTTTATGTAGGCATTAATCATCTGATCAGAACGTTCTGCAAGGAAGGCAAGAATCTCTGCCTGACCAAAGCCCAACGAAGTTCCTAGTGACCTAACACTGCTGTTGGCAACTTCAAAAGCCGTGCCCTGTCTCATTAGGAAAAAGACAAGGTAGCCGGCAAAGACTGAGGTGGCGAGCAATGCGGTGACCAGGGTCGACTTCTCGTAGAAAAACCGTGACGCGCGACGTAGGGGTCCGGATTTTCTCGACGGATCTTTGCTCTCGGTGCTGTTGTTAGACGTCATTGTCCATCTACCTCTCCAGTGCTCTCATCAAGCCGTAATTCGCGTTGTTGAACACAGTGGGAGTGGTTTCGAGCGGCACTCATGAGTTAATTTTAGTGCCTCCGACTTAATTCTTGGTATTGATGTATCGCCTGAATGACGGTCCGCACTTCTAGGGGAATGTTTGGCCCCCACTTGTTTTGGCTCAGCGCTTCACTGTCCGGGGTGGTTCCGGTGGGGTTGTTTGACGCAGGAGGATTTCGCCAGCGTCGGCTGAGATCTGCTCCATCTGGGCGATGATCTGTTCGAGGCGTCGTCGGTTGGCGATCCAACAGCGGTACAGCTCGGCTCCACTGGTGGTAGCAGTGCAGTTGCCGAGGCCGCCGTGTCGGTCCTCTTGGGCTTCCATGCAGTCACATTCCTCTGCGTTCTGATTCCCCGCCGTCGCGTCGGTGCGGTTCGCGCTTGGAGTGTCTCAGCTGATGCGTGATGTTGACAGAGAGGGGGGTCAGGGGCACGCTGATCATCGGGGTGTTCGCCGCGCAGGTTGTTTCCGGGCATGCGTGCTGAGAAGAGGGAGCGCTGTTTCGGCCAGATGCACCCCGAATCCCGACGAGTCCCCAGTCAGAGCACAACTCATCGGGTTTCGGGGTGCATCTGACTCAAGTGCGACCCGAGGGGATGAGGTGGATCAGGAAAATCTGTGCTTCCCTGGAAGTTCCCCTTCACCTGGAGCATGGTGCTCATTGACGTGGGCTCGGTGTTGCGGCGGCAATGATAGGGGCGACCGGGTCAGACCCGGTCGCCCCTATTCGTCACAGTGCGACCTCCTCCAACTTGCCTGTCGCAACGTCGAAGATGAATCCGCGGATGGAATCGGTGTGGGGAATGAACGGTGAGGCCTTGATCCGGTTCGCCGACTGCACGACATCGACTGCGAGATCGCTGAATGCCTCGGCAGCCCACTCCGGCTTGATGCCTGTCTCATCCTGAATCGACTTCTTGAAATCGTCGTCGGTGAAGGTGAGCATGCCGCAGTCGGTATGGTGAATGAGGATGATCTCCGTCGTGCCGAGGAGCCGTTGGGAGATTGCGAGGGAACGGATCTCGTCGTCGGTGACGACCCCGCCGGCATTGCGAATGATGTGCGCATCGCCCTCCTCAAGTCCGAGGACCTTGGAGACGTGCAGGCGTGCGTCCATGCAGGCGACGACGGCGAGATTCTTGGCGGGTGGCAGGGGCAGTGGGCCAGAAAAGGCTTCGGCGTAGGAATTGTTGCGCTCAAGGAACTGGGGAATGACGGACATGATTTCCTTTCAGGGTTCATGAAGGCCTGACCGGCCGGGTGATGGGTCAGCGATTGCTGAGTGTGTGTGCCGATTGCTGGGTGCTGGTGGGGGAGTGGTCAACGACAGAAGGACGACGCGACGCGCATGTTGTCGACGTGACGCCGACGTGTCAGCAAAACCTGCATTAGGTGAAGGTATCGGGACTTTGATTCCGGTGCTCGGGTAGATCCCGCAGTTGCCAATGATCCGCAGGTGATCGCCTCGTAGAATTCGGTGGTGCCCACCTACGAGTTCCGTTGCAGAATGTGCGGTGAGACGTATGTCGTCAACCGTCCTATGGATGCATCCAATGAACCTTCGCCCTGCCCGCAGGGCCATGTCGACACGGTCCGGTTGCTGACGGTCGCCGCTGCGGGTGGCTCACGGCAGAGTGCAGCGCCCTCGGGTGGCGGGTGTTGCGGCGGTGGCTGCGGCTGCGGATGACATGGGCTCGATGATGATGGCATTGGACACCGTCCGGGGATCATCATGTTCGTTCGCCATGGTGAGAAGCCGGGTGATGGCGCCCTGCCTCACGGAGTGAATGAGGACGGTGAGATTGACGACCATTGTCTTCCGGTTCGTGGCTGGACTAGGTCGGGCGCCCTTGCAGAACTCTTCGCCCACGCACGCTCTGCATCCCACCCACATGGGGCGAAACCGGAGCGGATCATCGCAACCAGGCCGACCTCGGAGGCGAGGAGCAAGAGGGAGATGGAGACCGCCTCGGCGACCGCCCATCGACTCGGGATTGAGGTTATCGATCGACATGCACGCGGCAATGAGGCTGATCTCGTCCATGAGCTGCTGAGCACGCCTGAGTCGACCCTGATCATCTGGCATCACGGCGTCATGGCCAAACTCGTTGGCCAGTTTCCGGTTGATAACCCGCACGACGTCCCACCAGTATGGCCAGACAAGCGATTTGACCTCAACTGGTTGCTCATCCGACAGTCAGGGCCACAACTGTTGCATCGCTTTGTCGCCGTTCCGCAGATGCTTCTTGCGGATAACGTCGATCTGACGCAGTGACTCGTTGGTGAGTTACGGGATCCTGCTCGTCTCGGGCCGTCGGGCCGACCGTTGTCTTGGACGTATGTCTGCGAGGATGGTCGTATGACGGGTTTGTACGCCACCGGCACCATCATCGCGAGTCTGGTGATGGCGCTCTGGGCTCTCGTTCACCTGGTGCTCAACCGGCCGATGAGCCGGGCCCTGCATTCCAGCCAGCTGGTGATCGCTGCGCTGTTCATCGTCCTCGCGATCGGCGGCATCGTCCAAATGATCGGCTCCGATCGGGATTTCGCTCGAGTCGAGTTCGTTGGGTACCTCGCCCTGAGCCCGGTCATCCCGATCGGCTCTTGGTGGTGGACCCGGGGCGACAAGACCCGGATCGGCTCGGCGATCATCGTTGTCGTGGGGCTCGTTATGCCGGTGCTCGTCGCGCGAATCCAGCAGGTGTGGACCGGCGGTGGCTGAGCGCTCCGCGGGCGGCGCCCGCCTGCTTGTTGTCGTGTACGCCATCTTCGCGATTGCGGCGACGGCCCGGTCAGCGGTCCAACTGTTCACCCGATTCGATGAGGCTCCGGTTGCCTACCTGTTGTCGGCACTTGCGGCGGTTGTCTACATCATCGCGACGATTGCGCTGTCTCGGGCCGATCGCACAAGTCGCCGGGTGGCGACTGCGGCTTTGGTCTTCGAGCTATCGGGAGTTATCGTCGTCGGGACGGCGAGCTTGGTCTTCCCCGACGCATTTCCTAGGGCGACAGTGTGGTCGACCTACGGCAGTGGCTACCTCTTTATCCCACTGGCCCTGCCGATCATCGGCCTGTGGTGGCTGCGAAGGACATCGACCGCGGCAGCCGGTCCCCGCGCCCACGGCGCGTAGGGCAGACTCAGCCTGAGTTATCCCACCATCGAAGGAGCACACCGTGCCCGCAGTGATCGAGTACAGCATGCGAACGAAGCCCGAGTTCTTCGATGAGGTTCTTGACGACTACATCGCGTTCGCCGACGAGTTCGGCGTTATGAATCCGAATGAGGATCTCATCCTCGTGACGGCAGATCGAAAGCGCCAGATCATCCGAGGGATTGGCGTGTTCTCCTCGGCCACGGAGGCTGCCGAGGTCGGCCACGCCGCCATCTTCGAGCAGTTCCGCGCCACCGTCGCTGACAAGCTCACCGAGGTCCCTGCGCGCGAGGAACTCGAACTCATCCATGTGTTCGTCAAGGACATCTCCTGACGAACGACCGACATCACAGGTGCTTGTCGAGAAAGCGCTCCACCTGACGGATCGAGTCGGTCCATGGCCCGTACAGGTAGTGGCCAGCACCGCGGTACTCGACGAGGGTGACCTCCTTGCCCGCCTGTTTCAGGGCTCCTTCAGTAGCTCGGGCCCACTCGATCTCACAGCTCTCATCGTTTGTCCCATGAAGCATGAGTACCGGCTCGGTGGCGCGGGCGAGGTAGTTGCGCGATGACATCGTCCGCCAGAAAGCCGGATTGGACTCCGGGCTTCCGTATCGGGCAATGATGCGGCGCCCGAGGTTCCCGTCGAAGCGCTGCCACCGGTTGAAGTTGTCGACGATGTCGGTGCTCGTCGACGCGTAGGTGATGACGGCGTCGTAGACCCCCGGCCTGATGACCATGGACTGAAAGGCGACGCCGCCCCCCATCGATCGTCCGAGGAGGGCCACCCTGCCTGTGTCGATGAAGGGGAGGGATGAGCCGCGAACCGCGAGGCCGGCGTTGATGACGTCAGCGGCGTAGCCCAGCCGTAGGGCGACGTCGCTTTCCGGGTCATCGTCAGAGCCTGCGTGGTTTCGGTAGTCGACGTGCAGGGCCAGGTAGCCGTTTCGTGCCAGCCAGTCCTGCTCCCGGCGGAAGCCTTGGCCTGTGACGTACACGGCCGGATCGATGTACCCATGGGCGAGGACGACGACGGGGAACGGGCCCTTGCCCCTCGGCTTGTTCATGATTCCGCTGATCGTTAGGTCGCCGCTCTCATAGGTGATGGCGTGCCGGGTGTAGGCGGAGGTCGAGCCAATGTCCTTGCGAATGCGGAGGTCGCGACCCTCGTAGGTCTCCAAGATCGCCGCGGGGATCGAGGGGTCGGACGGGGTGGCAGCACCGGGCGGCGCAACCACGAGCGCCGCGACGGTCGTGATGAGCAGGGCGAATGAGATTGGAGTGAGGAACCGACGGGAGGTTGGGAATTGAGCCGAAAATGGGGAACGCGCAGGGGTGGGCATGACCGTGTGCGAGGTGAGAGCTCCCATGGCTCGATGTTACGGCGACGTTGCTGCGAGCGCAGAACTCATGTGGTGACGACGGGGCATCGCTTCCGAGCCCGGCCCGGGGGCAGGTGGGTGCAGATGTCGCTCGCGGGTACGGCGCCCTCCCAGTGGACTGACCAGTAGCTGCCCATTCCGCGAACGCATGCATCGACGAGGTCACGGGCCTTGCCACATGTCCGAGCGCCGATGCTCAGGTCTTCCGGGTGGAACTTGACCGTCCGGCTGCCGAGCCCACGCGCGCACATGGTTTTGCCAAACGTGCTCCCGGCGCCGCGGCACCATGACAGGGCTCCATCGAAATCGTCCGGATGAACCGTCAGCCAAACGACGGGGGAGTAGAACCAGCATTGGGCATCATGGGGCGAGCGAGTGCTCTGGCAAACCTCGCGTGCGCCCTGTGGGTTGTGCGCGATTGGCCCCTGCTTCGCGGTGACGTGGTGCGCCGCGAGGTCGGCGCTGAAGAGCTGCATGAAGACTCCCTCGCCACACCGGTTCGAAAGGAGCGTGCTTGGAGCGTTGTCGCATCCTGCGAGCGCCCGGCCCTGCGCCATGCCTGAGGCGAACATGAGTCCGTGGCCCACGCCATGCCAGCAGGAGCCGTCCTGCATCGGAGCGCAAACAGTGAGCATGGCGGCCTGCGGATCAGCCGACTCGGCGAGGGCCTGCTCAATGACCCCGTGAGTGAACCCGCCCCCGCAGACGTCGTCCCGGTCGTTTAGGGCATCGCCCACCCGACCACCGGCCTGCTCAAGGGCAGCATGACCGAGATCATGCGAGATGGCGTGGCAGACGCCGCTGACGCCCAGCTCACGTTGCGCGAGGAGGCTGAGCGCGTCAAGTGCGCGCCGGCTCCCCTCTTGGACCTGAATCGCGAGCACGGCATCACGGGTGGTGGAGTAGATCTCGGCGGCTTTTCGGCGAGTGGGGGATGGCGGGGGAGTCGAGTCAGCAGCGGGTGACGCACTGTTGGTCGAGGGGGGTGCAGCCGCGTGAGGACTGGCGGTCGAGCAGGAGCCGACCAGTGCGGTCGCGCCGAGGATCATCGCCACGAGACCCGTCCGCCCCACCGTCACTCCAGGGTGAGATCGATATGCCAGACGACCGGCGCCGTCCCGAGGATCGTTCTCATGCAGGCCAGATCATTCGGCCGCCGCCGCGCGACACGAGCGAATCGACCCCGGCGAGCTCTGTTGTCGTGAGCAGTGGGGCTGTGCCTGCCCGTGCGTTGGCGGTGGACTGGCGTCCGTCACGCGCTCCGGGAATCACGGTGCTCACGGCCGGATGGCTGCGCGCGAAGCGAAGCGCAAACTCGGCCATGGACTCGCCCTCGGGCAGGAGCGGCCGCAGGCCATCGACGACGGCGAGATCGCTCCGGTACTGCGCGTTCTGTTCTGGATCCTCGATCCACGCAACCCGGAAGTCGCCAGCGGGGAAGCTGCTTTCGGTGGAGAACTTGTCTGCGAGCAGCCCCATGGCGAGTGGGCCCCTGACGATCACGCCGATCCCGTTCTGCTCGCAGTAGGGGAGAATCTCCTGCTCGGGTATGCGGTTGAGGATGGAGTAGTCGATCTGCAGGACGTCGCAGTCGCCACCGGCGTTGAAGTAGCGGAGGTGATCGATGTCGCCGGTGCTCACGCCCCACGCCCGCACCTTGCCCTGCGCCTTGAGCTCGCGGAAGCCCTCGATGAAGGCATCAGTATTGGGCTCGGTGTAGTTGATGTGGCATTGGATGACATCGAGGTGATCGGTGTTGAGCCGCTGAAGCGAGGTCTCGACGCCGCGGACGATCGACTCAGCAGTGTCGTAGCGCGAATGGTTGGCCTCCCGGTCGAAGCCATTCCAGCCGATCTTGCTCGCGACGATGAAGCGCTCGCGGCGCCCGGCCATGGCCTGACCGAGGAGTACCTCGGAGTGGCCATCGGCGTAGATGTCGGCGGTGTCGAAGAAGGTGATGCCCGCGTCGAGCGCGACCTCAATGGCGTCGAGCGACGCGGCGTCGTCCCCCGGCCCCCACTCGCTGCCGGCGACGGCCCACAGGCCCAGGCCGAGGTCGGAGACGGTGATTGCGGTAGTCGCCCCGAGGGGTCGGTGCGTGAGCCCGGACGGGTCTGGGTGCTGAGTCGAGTTGGCAGTCACGATTGCGCCCTCAGCCCTGCTGGCCCATGGACCACAGCGACCACAGGGTCGTGCGAACCCGGCGTGGCTGGGCGAGAACCGTGACGATCGCGAATGCGACATCCTCCGGTCTCATGTAGTCGGCGAGAGCCGGGTCGCCGGCAGTTCGGCCGTCGCCAATCGCGAATTCAGTCTCGACGCCAGCGGGGCAGATGGCGGTGACCCGGATGCCCTGTGAGCGGAGCTCGCGATCCATCGCCCCAGCAAGCCCGACCTGCGCGAACTTCGTGCCCGCGTACACCGCTTCATCGGCGCCCCCGCGAAGGCCTGCTGCGCTCGAGACGATGACGATGTCGCCGCCGCCGGTTGTGCGGAGCATCTCCGGGATGGCTGCGCGAGCGGTCCAGACGGTGCCGGCGAAGTTCGTGTCCATCATCTCAGCGAGCCGCTCGTCGGTGGTGTCCATGATGCCGCCGTAGATGCCGATCCCCGCATTCGGGACTACCGAGTCGATCCGGCCCCAGCGGTCGACGGCCGCAGCGACGAGCCGTGCGTTATCGGCAGGGACCGAGACGTCGCAGACGACACCGACGGCATGATCGGCGCCGAGTTCGTCGACGAGGGCCGTCAGCCTCTCCTGGCGCCGTCCGCCGAGGGCCACCTTGGCGCCGGCCTCGACGAGGAGGCGCGCAGCGGCAGCCCCGATTCCGGCGGTCGCACCGGTGATGACGACGACCGTGTCTTGCAGGTTCCGGGTCTCGGCTGGCATTGCGGCTCCTTTGTCTGTGGGGAGCCTTGAGAATACGCGGTTCACCTGAGTCGATGCTCAGGTGATGGTGGCGAGCGCCGATGCCATGGACAGATATAGGGGGATCCCGATGATGAGGTTGAAGGGGAAGGTGAGGCCCAGGCTGGAGGTCAGGGCCAGGCCGAGGTTCGCATCCGGGAGCGCAATGCGAACCGCAGCCGGTGCGGCAATGTAGGAGGCGCTCGCGCAGAGAACCCCGAGGACAGTTGCGCCGCCAGGCGAGAGCCCGGTCAAGGTCCCTGCGGCGACTCCCGCCGTCCCAGCCAGAACGGGGAAACCGATGGCGAAGGCAATGAGGCCCGGTCCGGCGGAACGGACGGCACCGAGCCGCTCGCCGGTGACGGTTCCTAGGTGTAGGAGAAACAAGGTGAGCACACCGGTGAACAGCGCACCGAAGAAGGGTTGGACGCTCACGTAGCCGCTGGGCCCAGCGACGAGGCCGATGACGAGCCCACCGGCGAGCAGGAGGATCGATCGGCTCGTGAGGACCTCATTCAGGGCGGGGCGCCAGGATGCGTGACGCGAGTCTGCTCGGCTGGCAAGGAATACCCCCACGATGATTCCGGGCACCTCAAGCACGGTGAGGATGGTTGCCATGAAACCTTCGTAGGCGATGCCGGCAGTGTCGAGGAAGACGAGGCAGGCAGTGAAGGTGACGATTGAGGTCGACCCGTAGTGGGCGGCGATGGCCCCGCGATCGACGGGGCCTAGGCGGGTGATGCCCCGCAGGATCCAGAAGGCGGCGACGGGGATGAGGATCCCAAGGGTGATCGCAGCGCCAAGGGGTGCGATGACCTCTGAGGGGTCTGATTCGCTGAGGGACACCCCACCCTTGATGCCGATCGCGAGAAGCAGGTAGCAGGAGATTGCCTGGTACGCCGCATCCGGGAGTCGCAGGTCGGATCGAAGCGTGGAAGCGAGGAGTCCGAGAAGGAACGCGAGTACCGGAATGCAATTGCATATGTTAGGCGGGTTGTGTCGCCTCATCTCGCCTTCAAGGCCCCGGATGCGAGACGATGTGGAAATGGTGGGAACTGGCGACGATGGTGAGCGGGCGTGGACCCTCCTCACGAACCACGGACGGGTGCTCCTGCTCATTGCGCGTGATCCAGATGTGCGCATTCGGGATCTCGCGGTTGCTGCCGGGATTACCGAGCGGGCCGTCCAGATGATCGTGACCGACCTCGAGCATGCCGGGTACGTGATCAAGGAGCGAGTCGGTCGCCGCAATGCGTACACCATCAACCGTGACCGGCCCTTCCGTCACCGGGCGGAATCCGACCACTCGGTAGGCGAACTCATCGACCTCTTCTCCTCGGACCCGGCGCCGCCTTTCACCCGGCCTGCGGCGGGGCAGGTGCTGCCCTGAAGGTCCACGACGACCGACTTGCCCCTCGCGGCAACGTCTGGCATCCTTCACCCAAGCAAGGGGAGTATCCCGATATCTGGGCTGTCGTCAGCACGGCGCGCGAGCGTCCGGCACCCGGGCCGGCCTAGGCAGGTGGTGAGAGACCTTGTGCCAGCAGCAGCATGTGCTGCCTGACACAAGGAGGATCAATGAAATCGCCAACGTTCCCATGGCGGCGACTGCCGCACCCGATCCGCTGGCTTCTTGTCGCCCTCACCGGAGGCGCGACCCTCCTCACGGGCCTCGTGCTCCTTGTGCTCCCCGGCCCCGGCATTCCGCTCGTCATCCTCGGGCTCGTGATCCTCGCTTCCGAATTTGCCTGGGCCGAACG
>CAMAWO010000123.1 GCA_945861925.1 Bifidobacterium breve
GGACCGGAGTCGGCGCCAACGCCGCGATGACCCGATGCTCACGAACCATGTCGTGGGCTGTTGCGAGCACGTGTCCAAGCGGCGGCCGTCGAACGACCCATTGATCGCGCCCGTCGGTCACTCGATAGGTGATGTTCGACTTGCCGCCAGCGAACACCTCGGCTTGCAGTGGGCCGTTGATGAGACCGGGGCATTCACGATCAAGGAATCCGGCGAGCCGATCAAGGTCAAGTCCAGGCGGGGAGCCTAGGTCAATCGTCATGGAACGAGAAGCGCGAGCAACTCCGCGATGCATACCGGCTTGTCGCCACCCTCGCGCTCGACGGTGACGAGGACCGTGACCTGCACGCCAACCGGACGCCGCTCGATGGCCACGAGTTCAGCGCCGGCTCTGAGCCGGGAGTCAACCGGGACCACCGCAGGGAAGCGCACCCGGTTCGACCCATAGTTCACGCCCATCGAGATGCCATCGACCCGGTAGATCTCGCCCATCATCATCGGGATGAGTGAGATAGACAGGTAGCCGTGGGCGATCGTCGTGCCGAACGGCCCAGACGCAGCACGGATTGGATCGGTATGGATCCACTGGGTATCACCTGTCGCCTCGGCGAATCGATCGATTCGCTCCTGGGTGATCGCATGCCACTCGCTGAAGCCGAGGTGGGTGCCGACTGCGATCTCAAGCTGCTCGAGGCCGCTGAACTCTCGTATCTCACTAGGCACGCGGTCCTCCCGCGACATAGAGCACCTGTCCGGAGACGAAGGATGCGTCCTCGCGGACGAAAAAGGCTACGGCGGCGCTCACATCGTCGGGCGTGCCGGCCCGGCCGACCGGAATCTCCTTCACCATCGCCGACTTCAGGTCTTCGAAGGAGATACCGATGCGCGCGGCGGTGCCGATCGTCATCTCAGACTCGATGAAGCCGGGTGCGATCGCATTGACGGTGACGCCGTAGCGGCCGAGCTCGATGGCGAGGGTCTTCGTGAAGCCCTGCATGCCGGCCTTGGCTGCGGCATAGTTCGCCTGCCCCCGATTGCCGAGTGCCGAGGTGCTCGACAGATTGACGATCCGGCCCCAGCCCGCCTCGATCATGTGACGCTGGGCTGCCCGGCTCATGAGGAAGGCCCCCCGCAGGTGCACACCCATCACCGCATCCCAGTCATCGACCGTCATCTTGAACAGAAGATTGTCGCGCAGGATGCCGGCGTTGTTCACAAGGACGAGCGGGGGCCCCATCGCCAACGCGATCGCATCGACGGCCGCCTCGACGCTCGCCTCCTTGGAGACGTCGGCCGCAAAGCCCTGCGCGGTTCCTCCCTCGGCCACGATCTCATCGACAACCGGCTGGCAGGCGTCAGCATCAAGATCGATGATCGCGATGGCGTGACCCTCGCGGCTCAGGCGCCGGGCAACGCTCGCTCCAATCCCGCGCGCCGCGCCGGTTACGATCACCGTACGGGGGGTGTCACTCATCTCGCTCCTCCATGTGTCAGCCTTACGTCCGCTCGTGAGCAACGTAGACGACCCGTCCGGTTGTCGAACCCTCGGCCAATCGCTGGATCCCGCCGGCGACGTCACTGATCGCGAGCCGCTCGCTCACGAGGGGGCTAAGGGTGCCAGTGTCGGCCATCGCCGTGAGGATCACCTGGCAGGCATCGACCGCAGCGGGATCCTTCTCGTTGTAGTAGCCCCAGTGGAGGCCGAGGATCGAGTAGTTCTTGACAAGCGCGTGGTTGAGTGCCGCGCTCTGGGCCTCGCCGCCGGCGAATCCGACGATGACGATCCGGCCCTCAAAGGCAATGCACTTGGTCGAGCGCTGGTAGGCCTCGCCGCCCACCGGGTCGAAGACCACATCGGCGCCGCGTCCGCTCGTGAACTCCTTCACGACCGCTACGAAGTCCTCGCTCAACCTGTCGATCACCAAATCGGCTCCAAGCGAACGAGCGACCTGGGCCTTGTCAGGGCCACCGACGACCCCGATCACCCGGGCGCCCGCAGCCTTGCCGAGCTGCACGGCGGCGCTGCCGACCCCGCCCGCCGCGGCGTGGACGAGCAGCGTCTCACCCGACTGCAGATGCGCACGGCGATGGAGGGCGAACCATCCCGTCTGGTAGCCGAGGTAGAAGGCCGCCGCCTCGGCGTTGTCAAGCGACGTGGGAGCCGCGTAGGTGGTCGCCTCATTCATAATCGCGAGTTCCGCGAAGCCGCCGTGGGGGAGAATCGACGCGCCTATCACGCGATCGCCCATGGCAAATCCGCTCACGCCTTCACCGAGTGCCGCCACCTCGCCGCACAGTTCAACGCCCGGGGTGAAGGGCATCGCGGGGCGCACCTGGTACATCCCGCGGCACATGAGCACATCGGGGAAGTTCGCGGCCGCTCCCAGGACTCGCACGAGGAGCTGCCCCGGCCCTGGCTGGGGATCCGGTGCCTGAGACAACTTCAGGACTTCGATGGGCTCACCGAGCTCACGTACCTGCCAAGCGAGCATCAGCCCACGCTCCCCTCGTCGACCTTGCGCTGGATGCGCTGCATGGAACCGAGCCAGCGATCAGTGTGGCCGGCCCTGCTCATGTAATACTCGCGAACCTCGGGGTGGGGGAGGATGAGGAATTCGCCCTCCTGCAGGCCCTGCCAGACCGACTCGGCAACCTGCTCAGGGCTCAGAGCGCCGTCGCGGATGAGGAGCTCCTTGAACGGCCCGGCCTCGTCAAGCATCCGGGTCGTGACCCCTTGCGGGCAGATGGCCTGCACGGTGATGCCGCGATGGCCGTAGGTGATCGCGAGCCACTCGGCGAAGCCCACGGCCGCATGCTTGCTCACCGAGTAGGGGGCATTGCCGATCGTGGCCAGGAGCCCGGCGGCCGAGGCCGTGACGACGAAGCGGCCGCCGCCACGCTCGAGCCATGAGGGCACGAGTAGGCGGGCCGCCCGGACATGAGCCATGACGTTGACCTCGAGCGCAGTTGCCCACGCCTCCTCGGTGCTGTCGAGGCCCACACCGACGGCGGTCCCGGCATTGGCGAAGTAGATGTCAATGTCGCCGAGGTGGGCGCGGGCAGCGGTGATGAGGGCCTCGACCCCCTCCTCGCTCGCGGCGTCACCTGGGATGGCGAACCCGCCGATCTCAGCGGCGGCCTCATGAGCCTCGGCAGCATCGAGGTCGTTTACAACGACGCGTGCGCCCTCCTCGGCGAGCTTCGCTGCAATGGCTAGGCCGATGCCCCGGCCGGCTCCGGTGACGACGACACCCTGATCACGAACATCGAGGAGGCCCACCGTCACAGGCCTCCGGTCAGCGTGAGCCCGCCATCGATGACGATCGTCTGGCCGGTAATCCAGGCGGCATCGGGCGAGAGGAGAAAGGCGACGACGGATCCGATGTCCTGCGGCTCGCCGAGCCTCTTCAACGGATAGCCAGCAGCGACGTCATCCTCACGACCCTCGAAGAGCGGGGCCGCGAACGCGGTCTTCACGACTGCTGGTGCCACGGCATTGACCCGCACTCCCGGTGCCAGTTCGACGGCGAGCTCCTCGGTGATGTGGCAGAGCATCGACTTGCTCGCTCCGTAGAAGCCGATACCGGGCGCGGGCTTGAGCCCTGCGACGGACGAGATATTGACGACGGCCCCGCCGTTCTCGGCCATCCATGCTCGATGGGCCCGCTGGATCCATGCCAGCGCAGCGAGGCAGTTCACTTCAACGATCTTGCGGGCGGCTGCAAGATCAAGATCGATCATCCGGCCAAAGACCGGGTTGATCCCGGTGTTGTTCACGAGGAGGTCGATGCTCCCGAACGCCTCGAGCGTCGCGCGGATCGTCTCGTCCTGATGGGCCTCATCGTCACTCTTCCCTGCGACCGCCAGGGCATGGGCGGCGCCGCCGAGTGATGTCACCGCCTCCGCGAGGGCCTCGGGCTTGCGTGCCGTGATCGTCACCCGAGCACCCTCATCAACGAGCCGCGTGGCGATTGCCAGCCCGATGCCACGACTGGCCCCGGTGACGATCGCGACCTTTCCGTACAACCTGCCCACGATGCGTCCAGCCTCTCAGGATGTCGGGGCCACGTCCGAGTAGCCTCCGAGCCCAACCATGTCATCGTTCGAGGCTGAGTGCGAGAAGAGCGGGAAATTCGATGGCCACTTCACCGGACGAAGCCGCCATTCCCCTGTGATACTCCATGGCATGGCCCCGGACCCGACAGAACTCGCCCTTCGCACCAATCTTGCCGCCTGCTACCGACTCATGGCCCTGTATGGCTGGGATGACCTCGTCTTCACGCATATCTCCGTCCGGGTGCCGGGCCCCGATCACGCCTTCCTCATCAATCCCTACGGGATGCTGTTCGAGGAGATTACGGCGAGCAGTCTCATCAAGGTTGACAGTGAGGGAACCAAGCTCGAGCCGAGTGATTACCCGGTGAACCCCGCCGGCTTCGTCATCCACAGCGCAATCCACGCTGCCCGCGAAGATATCTCGTGCGTACTGCACAGCCACACCGCCGCTGGGGTGGCCGTGAGCGCCCAGGTGGGCGGGCTGCTTCCGATCTCACAGCAGGCGACAGTCGCGCTCGCGTCAATTGCCTATCACAACTACGAGGGAATCGCCCTCCTCGATGCCGAGAAGCCTCGGCTCGTGAACGACCTCGGGATGAACACCAGCCTCATCCTTTGCAATCACGGCCTCCTTACCGTCGGCGACACCATCGCCGACGCCTTCCTCTACATGTACAACTTGCAGAAGGCCTGCGAAATTCAGGTACTCGCCCAATCCGGCGGGGGCGAACTCATCCCCGTCCACCCTGCGATCCTCGCCGGGGTGGCAAGCAACATCGACCTCGTACTCAAGGGGATGGGAGGCGACCTCGCCTGGCCCGGCCTGCTCCGTCGCCTCGACCGGGTGAACCCCGGCTATCGAGACTGACGAGTACGTGCCCGACTAGCGCCGTCCGACGACGAGTCGCGGATTCGATCGAGCGGCACCTAGGGCGTTCGCCGCCTCAACAGCACACGAGTAGCGCCGCGGCGCCAGCCGCGTTACGAGCGCTGCGACCCCAACCACCCGGCCACTTCGAGCGAGACCGCCCGAGAGGGGGAGGCACTCGACCCGCACCGAGGCGAGCTTGGATCCATTCGCGTCGCTCGCGTCCACCGAGAACCGCGCCGCTCCGCCCGCCGCGACCGAAACCCCGCGAATCGCCCCGGGTATCGGCACCGAGATCGGCACCGCGGCAATCGGCGCTGCCGGGGGAGAATTACCGAACTCATTCGCGCTGATCCCCGACACGCTGTACGTGACTCCGTTCGCAAGACCGGCGATGGTGCAAAACGGCGCGAGGCGGTCGCGGCGCGGTTTGGCGAAGCAACTGGCCGTGGCACCCGTGACTGAGTCGGTGGCCGTGGCGGCGAAGGTACTGATCACGGAGCCATCCGATGTGATCGCGAAGGTCACCCGAAGGCCCCCGGAGAGTACGTCGACGGTGAGCGCGGGTGCGATGGTTGGAGGGAGGGTGGAAATCGCATTTTTTGCCATCAGGAATTCAGCCATAGCAGTGATCCGGGTATAGACCCCCGGGTGCCTCGTTCCGCAGTCATCACCCCAGCTCACCAGTCCGACGAGGCGCAGGGCACCGCCCTGGCCGCCGATGAGTGGCCCACCGGAGTCGCCCTGGCAAGCATCAATGACCTTGCCAGAGGCTGTCACTCCCGCAGCGCAGACCATGAGGGCGGGGTCAGCCTCGTCCAAATTGAATCCGTCAAAGGTGACCGAACCGATCTTGTAGGGCTCATTTCGACCGCAAGCGCCGTCCGGGAATACGACAAGGGCGCCAGCGCGTATCGCCTCGGGATAGGAATTTCCGGTGAGCGACTGATTCCCCCACCCCACGACGAACACGGGCGCGCCTGGCAAGAGGTAGTCGGCGATGTCACCCGGGCGCATTGGCATGATGATCGGTACGTCGGTAACGGCCTCAGCAAGCGTGAGGACAGCAACGTCGTTCGTGACCCTCTCAGAGTCGTAATCAGGGTGGACGGCTATCGCGGACACCCGAACCATCCGGATGTTGGCGCCCTTAAGATTCTCGGCTATCGCGACCAACATCGACGATGCCTCCGCCTGACGGCCAGTCTGATCATCGACGACGCAGTGTGCCGCCGTGACGATCGTCGTGGGCGTCGTGAGCGATCCAGCGCAGAACTGCGCGTCAAATGCGCCCTCTCGTTCGAACGTCTCGGCATCGACGAGGGCGACAACGAAGGGAAATTGGCCGGCCTCGGTGCCCTGACCATTCACGATGCGCGGCTTGGCGCCGCCGACCGACGCCGGCTGGCCGGTGGCTGAAGCGGCGAGGAGAGTGAGAGCGATCGCGAGCGCGGTCGACACCGTCGTGGCGCGCAGGGCCCTGAGCATGTGAACACGGTACGTCACGAACCGTGAAGTCGTCGCTTTCATCGGTGCGCCCAGGTTTCCAGTTGCGCCGTGCTCAAGGAGGCGCCGTGCTCAAGGTGTGAGGATGAGCCATGCGCATCTCTGGCACGGCCCTTGTCACCGGTCCCACCTCAGGCATCGGGGAGGCTTTTGCCCGGCTTCTCGCCTCCCAGGGCCATGACCTCGTCCTCGTCGCACGCGACGAGGATCGACTTGCGGCCCTCGCGGAGTCGCTCTCGAGTGCCCATGGGGTGTCGGTCGAGGTGCTCCCAGCCGACCTCTCGGATTGGGAGCAGCTCGGCCTTGTTGAGCAGCGGCTCCTGGACCGCGACCGGCCGATCATGGTTCTGGTGAATAACGCCGGCTTCGGAGTCAAGGCGCGATTCACTCGCGGCGACATCAGCGACGAGCAGCGCATGCTCGATGTCCTCGTCATCGCGGTCATGCGGCTCAGCCACGCGGCGGCGGTCTCGATGGGCGAGCGCGGCCAGGGAGCCATCGTCAATGTGAGCAGCGTGGCGAGCTGGCTCACCGGCAGCACCTACTCTGCCGCAAAGGCTTGGGTCACCGTGTTCTCTGAGGGTCTCGCTGGCGAGGTCGCCCCGCTCGGGGTCAGTGTCACGGCAGTGTGCCCCGGCTACGTCCATACCGAATTCCACGAGCGTGCCGAGATGGATATGGACCGCGTTCCCCGGTGGATGTGGCTGGACGCCGACCGGGTCGCCGGGAAGGCAATGCGCGATGTCGAACGTGGAAAGGTGCTGAGCGTCGCGGGCAGCCAATACAAGGTGATGGGGGCGCTGCTCCGCCATTCACCCCGAGCGCTCGTGCGGCGGATTGGCAACGCTCGCTAATTCCCCCATAGGCATCCTTTACCCATATCTATGGGTCACCTAGCATAGGCAGGCGAAGACGACTATCGAGATCAACGACGCTCTTCTGGAAGAGATTAAGAACCTCGCTCATCGTGAGGGCTGCAGCATGAAGTCACTGCTCGAGGAGGGCCTCCACGAAGTCCTTCGCTCACGCATCCGTGCACGCCCTTACATTTGGCGTGATGCGTCCATTCCGGGGGCACTTACTGCCGAAGCAGCAAACATGACCTGGCAGGAGATCCTCGATCTCTCTCGCGGTGATCGACGGTGATTGGCGTCGACACCAATATTCTGGTTCCCGCCTTTATGCAGAACCATCCGAATCACCCAACGGCTGCAAGGGTTCTCGTAGATCTGGCGACAGCACCCGCGGCGTGGGCCATTCCCTGGCCGTGCATCCATGAGTTCTTGAGGATCACAACCAACGCACGAATCTTCAACCCGACCGCCTCAACAGCACAGGCAATCGAGCAAATCGGCGTCTGGTGCGATTCACCGTCGGTGCTGCTCATCGGCGAGTCACCGCGGCATCTTTCAACGCTGGCATCTGTGCTCGCAGGCGGCGGCGTCATTGGAGCACGAATCCATGATGCGCGGATTGCAGCCATCTGCCTCGATCACGGGGTGACCCACCTCTTGAGCGCAGATCGTGACTTCAATGCATTTCCAGGTTTTCGCGTGACTGACCCATTCCGCACACCCTGACCGCTTCCTCCTCCAAACCCCCTGGCTGACTCAGCAGGAGTCGAGAACTCGGCATCATCGGTTTCTGCAGTTGCGGCCGCCGGGCTGGAGGTGACAGTCAACCCGGCCATAGCCGCCAGCAATTGCTCCAGCAATGACTCGACCACACTGTCGAACTCTGCCGACTCACTAGTCGCGTCCTTCGCCTGATAGCGCTGCTGCGCTGCATGCTGGTTCAGGCTCGTGGCCATCGCCTGCGCGAGTGTCGCCACGTGGGCCGTGCTCCTTGCCAATTCGACCTCGCGACGGATCCCATCAGGTACCACTGGCTCGATGTTCACGTCGAATGAATCCTGATCGGTGTCCAAGGCGAGGGCGATTGCCTCGCGCACAGTCGCCTCCACCTGATCCAGACGACGGGCCTGCGTCCAGACGCTGGCACGCCGCGGCATCCCTGGGAATGCCTCGTGCAGTCATCTCATTCAGTTCGTTGTGCCGGGGGATCGTGATGACAACGACATTGGAGCGTTGGATGCCAGTGATCAGGGCGCCAGTTCGTGCGCGAGGTCATTGATCAAGGCGGCGATGTCGCGGGCGTCCTCAGCATCGACGACTTGCCAGCCGCGTAGATTCGCATGCAATCGTGCCGCATCGTCGCCAATGCTGGCAACAAGGAACACGGGCGCATCTGGCCAACTCTCGCCGCTGGGGTCGGCGACCGGCGCCCCGTGGCCGGCGTCGATGAGCACGTAGCCGCGGATGAGGTGACGAGCGGCTCGCTGGGCCCGGGCGACAGCAGGGAGCAGGTGCATTGAGGCGAGGGTCGACACGATGAGCAGAGGCGGGCGGGGGTCGGCCACCATGATCGCGGCGCAGACCTGAACGAATTTCAAATCGGATGCCCCCGGTGGCACCGCAATGTCGAAGGCGGTGCAGTTGGAGGCAGGCGCTGCCAGGATCTCGGCGCACTCCGCACGAGCGGCGGATGCCTCGTCAGGCAGGATGACGATGCTGCAGGCGCCCATGGCCGCGAGCATAGGCTTCGTCCATGAAATCTGTCGCTTGGGAAGAACTCCGCCAGCTCATCATCGAGCGCGCGGTCGTGCACGGCAAGGTGATCCTGTCGAGCGGCCGGGAGGCCGACTACTACGTCGACCTGCGCCGCGTCACCCTCGATGGCAAGGCTGCACCCCTCGTCGGCGCGGTCATGCGGGAGCTCACCGCTGACCTCAAGTACTCGGCAGCCGGGGGTCTCACCCTCGGTGCCGACCCCGTGGCCACCGCAATGCTGCACTACGCAGCCAGACATGGACTCGTCCTTGATGCCTTCGTCGTACGCAAGGAGGAGAAGCACCACGGGCTTCAGCGCCGGATCGAGGGTCCCGAAGTCGCAGGCATGTCGGTCCTCGCGGTCGAGGACACCTCAACCACCGGCGATTCGGTGCTCACCGCCGTTGATGCGTTGGACGCCGCTGGCGCCACCATCGTCGCTGTTGCCGTCATCGTTGACCGTGGTGCCGGCCCGAAGATTGTCGAGCGCGGGATCGAGTATCGGGCTGCTTATTCACTCGCTGACCTCGGTCTGGAGTAGCGACGCACGGTGCTCCTCGTCATGGCCGAGCGCCTGCATGATGAGGCCCTGCACGTCGATGACTCCTAAATCCTCCTGCTCAGCCTCGGCCGCCCAGTCGTCGGGTGAGAGCTCCCTGAGCCGGTGGAGCAGTGCGGTGCGGCTGGCCAGCAGGCGGGCCCCAGCCTCGTCCACGCCAATCTCGGCGAACACGCGCGCTGTTACGTCCGCATCCGGCTCCCACCAAACCCAATGCGGACGAGACCCACTCGACCTCGACTCGACCATCTCATCGATTCTCGGGAGCCAGACCTCGGTATCGAAGAGGCACAGATGCCCAACGACGACAGCCGGTGCCCACGTCGACGGATCCGCCGGCATCGGGGCAGCTTGGGC
>CAMAWO010000124.1 GCA_945861925.1 Bifidobacterium breve
CCGTCATCGGGCACGGTGGGTGCTGCCTATGGGCCGTACACGTTTACTGCGTCGGGGTCGCCGGCGCCGACGTGGTCCGTTGCTTCGGGAGCGTTGCCCGCAGGTGTGACGTTGAGTTCCGCGGGTGTGTTGTCGGGGACACCGACGACAGGGGGTTCATCCACGTTCACCGTGCAAGCCACGAACACCGCCGGAAGCGCGACGTCCAGTTCCATCACCATCGCGGCATTGCCTGCCGGGGGTGTGCTGTGAGGGACACCGACTGAGGAGGTCGACCGATCTCGTCAGTGATGCACCAGGTTCTTGCGCCGATCCCGGATGCGCTGGACTCCGTCGATGCCTGGCTGGTTGAACCCCTACCCACCGGGATCGCCTTGGTCGACCCGGCAGCCTTCGGCTCAGCTGGTCCTGCGACTGGAACATCAACGTCGGGCGCAATGCCGACAACCAGGGAACGATCTCCGTGAACCGCGGGGAAGCTGGACCGAGTGACCGACCGTGTCGCCCTCGAAGAACCCGGGCTCCGACTCCAACCCGTCGCCGGCCTTGCGGATCTTGGTCGAGGTCCGAAACAACACCGGCGGCTTCGTCGCGGCGACACCCCTGATCCGGTCGGTGTCCTCGGCCGGCCTCAAGTACCGGTCGATCGACGCCGCCGACATCGCCAGCAACTCCCCGCGGAGGTCCTGCACTCCCTGCACCACCTCGGCCTTGCGGCGCGCAATGATCGCGCGCGATCTTGCTGATCCAGCGCTGCTGCCGGTCTTGGGGCTCGCTCTTCGGCGGTGACACAGTCCTGCCCGCTCTCAGGCTGGCACGGCGCCCACTGCAATCGCTACGGCGAGCATGACGAGTGCCAGGATGGCGGCCCGCCAGATCACCTTCTTGTGAAAGTCGGCCAGATCGACGCTGGCCAGTGAGATGAGCAGCAGGGTCGCCGGAACCAAGGGGCTGGTCATATGGACCGGTTGGCCGACGATGGAAGCGCGACCCATCTCGACCGGTGTGATGCCGTAGGCGCCAGCCGCATCGGCCAACACGGGGAGCACGCCGAAGTAGAAGGCGTCGTTACCCATGATGAACGTCATCGGGATGCTCACCAGCCCGGTGATGACCGCAAACCATGACCCCAACCCAGGCGGCACCAAGTCAACAATCGCGTTGGCCATCGCCGCATCCATCCCGGTGCCGTCCAGCACGCCGACGAGGACCGCCGCGGCGAAGACCAGAGCGACAACCGACACGATCGCGGGGCCGTTGACCTTGATCCGCTCGGACTGATCGGCGACACTCGTGGGGAAGTTCACCAGGATCGCGATGGCCGAGGCGCCCATGAACAGCAGTGCCAGCGGCAGGACGTTCAACACCAGCAGCACGAGGAGGACCACTGTGAGCGCCAGGTTGAACCAGATGAGCTTGGGGCGCAGGGTGGCTCGGTTCGGATCCAGGCCGGTGAACTCATCGAGGCCAGGTACCTGTGAGTCGAGCCCGGCTTCTGCTCCAGATCCCGGACGCGCGGGCGGCGTGAGCATTCCCCCTGACACGCCCGCGACCTGCAGGCGGCGGCTTTCCATGCGCCCCAGCTGGAACGCGAACAGCAGGATCACCCCGAGCGCGGCCGCCATGGAAGGCAGCATCGGAAGGAACAAGGCGTCTGGCGGCACGTTCAGCACGACCGGGCTCAAGCCCAGCCTCAGGTAGACCGGCAGCAGCGCCGAGACGGTAATGATGAAAGTTGTCGAGCCGTCGCCATCGAAGGAGACCAAGCTTGCGAGCACGGCTGTGCCGACAACAAGCCGGACGGGGCTATTGCCGACCGCTCGCAGGATCCCGCGGATCAACGGGTCGAACAGGCCGACGTCGATCATGAGTCCGAAGTAGATGATCGCGAAGACAAGCAGAGCCGCGGTCGGGGCGAAGTCGCGGATCGAGTTCATGATCGCGCCGGTGACACCGCCGTCAGAAACCGTTGCGACACCGCTTGCCTGGGCGATGATCGCGAAAACCCCAGGCACCAGGATGAGCGCGACTACCGGTGTCGTCCGCTTGGTCAGGATCAAGAACATGAACACCGCGATCATCGCTACGCCCAAGAACACAATCACGGCAATGCACCTCGACTCTCGACGGAACTGGTTGGGATCATTTCGCGCGGTGCCGTGCTACTGATGCCAACGCAGCTCAGGCTGGACTTGCAGAAACGTCAGTCGAGTCGATCAGGCAAGGTCAGGTGATCTGCCTTGGTGACGATCAGTCGCTCACTTTGCGTTCGGCGCTGCCGGAGGCTGAGCCGGTCTGGGAGGTGGCTCTGGCTGCCCGCGCACGGGTCGAAGGTCTCGGCGGCAATCCGCTGTCGACTTTCACCTACACGGTCGAGGGCCGGGGATCCAAGAAGGACCGGAAGGTGCATGAGCGCGAGTCGATCAATGGATGGCCGGGCTTAGGCTGAGGCGCGAGGAGATGGTGACTGCCGGATGCCCAACGTGAATCTGCGCGACGTCGAGCCCGTGCGCCTGGGCCGCGACCGGCACTGCTTCGCGCTCCAAGGAGATCTCGGGCTGCTCGATGCCGACGTCTACCTCGTCCCCACCGACTCCTACGGCTCCGTCGAGGACCACTGGAAATGGGCGGTTGGCGTCGACGAGCGCGGCCAAACCCGTCAGCTTCATGAAGAGGCCGCGCTCCTGGCTGCGGGCGGATGCGCATGGGTTGACGGCGCTCTGGCCGGATCGATTCTCGCGCTCGACGTCGCAGGCAGGACCACCGCCAACGAGGTCGCGCCGATGATCCGGCGACTGTCGGCGGCCCTACAGTCCATTGAATCCCGAGGGCTGGTCAGCACGTTCCGTGCTCGTCCGCTGGTGGCGATGCCGTTGATCGGCGTGGGCGGGGCGGGCCTGGGCGGTCGCACCGGCGAGGTGATCTCGGCCCTGCTTGGGGCGGTCGGCGACCACTTCGACCAGAGCCCCGCCGGCGGCTTCGACCTCGCGATCGTCACCCGCGACTCGAGCAGCATCGCAGCCCTCCAGCATGCGCGCCGCGGACGAATTCTTTCGGTCGCGGGCAGATCGACTCCCGAATGGCTTGACCGAATCGTCACGGCGGCGAGGAAGGGCGAACTGGCCGTCATGTTCGGGGCTGGGGCGAGTGCTTCGCTCGGACTGCCGATGTGGAACGAGCTGCTTGCCCAGCTCGTCGAGTCGCTCGATGACCCGGCGCTCGGCGAGATGGACCTCACCGGGCTGGATCCCATTGACGCAGCTACGTTGCTAATCGAGGCAGGCGGTGCGGATTGGTTCGCGGCAGCGCTCGCACGCCTCCTTGCGACGCCTCGTCATTCCCTCACCCATGGGCTCATCGCGAACCTCTGGTGCCCGCTCACCATCACGACGAACTACGACCAGGGGTTCGAACTTGCCGCGGAGTCGATCACCGGCGTACCCGTTGCAGTGCTCCCATGGGACGGAGATTTCGGACGCGAGCCACGGATCCTCAAGCTGCATGGCGACCTCACGAGGGGGCAGCTCGTGCTGTCCCGCGATCAGTTCGTTGCGATGCACGCGTTCCGAAGGCCGCTCGCAGGGGTGCTTCAGTCGAGGATGCTCATCGGCCAGCTCCTCGCAGTCGGTACCTCGATGAGCGACGCGACCCTCGTGCACGCTGCCGAGGAGTTCCGTGCGCTCATCGAGCAGGCGCACAGGCCCGGGGCCGCGTCCGACTCCTCTCCTGAGCGAGCACAAGCGGGAACGGTCGTCCTCACGGCATCGGACCCGGCTCGCGTTCGGCTGCTCCAACGCTCCTTCTGCGTCGTCGAAGGCGACAACGATCGTGGCATTCTCGAGTCAGCGCGGGATGTCGATGTGCTCCTCGACTGGGTGGCAATGCAGACGTCGAGCGATCTGTCATTCGCGCTTGACTCCCGCTATCGGGCGATCCTCAGCCCTGCTGACCAAGCCCTCGCGGCAACGCTCAGCGCACTTGCCGGGGCAGGTGCCTTGGAGTCGAGTCCTGAGTCGGAGCTACGTCAATCCCTTGGCACCTACCTGCGGTTGCTCGGCATCGAACGCTGAGGTCATTTGTCGCGGGGGATCAGGCGTTGACCTTTCGAACCGGGCTCACGATCATTGCGATCTCGGGCCTGCCGATCGCGCAGTCATCGCTCTCATCGAGTCGGTCGGCTATGACGTTAGGACTGAAGCCGATCTGCCGTCACGCAACGTGGCTTCCAGTACCCAATGGAGCTCACGTGCATGCCAGTCTCCAGCACTCGGGGCAGGGACGCAAAGGAGCGCCTCGTTGCCGGCCTGCGCGGAACCTCCTCGACGAGCACGGGCAGGAACATCAGCGCAGCTACGTCCACCGAGTCCGCTTCGGCACCACACTCGCACCGCCCGACTGCCGCGACGAGGGCGTGGACAAGCACGCTTGTGGGAGAGCGGGTCTGAATCGTGCCTCGGGCCGACGGGCGGGATCAAAAGTAAGGATGGCGATCCGCGGGGGGACGAAGGCACGGACGTGTCGATCGCGATGAACACCCTGGAGGAGATCGCTTTCGAGGTTCGGGCCGACGGCGTGGCCATCTGCTTCCCGCGCTGTCAGCGAACTGCCATGACCCGCCGAGCCAGCGGCCCACGGCCTTCAATGGCTGATCCGAGCCAGTCCGGGCCGCGATAGTCACCGAGGAGGGACACCCATGCATCGACGACACCACCGGAAGCCGTCATCCATCACCCTTTGCCTCACGACCGCGCTGCTGCTCGCGGCATGTGCTGGTGGTCTCGGTACTGGCGCATCCAGCGACCCGGGCGGGTAGCCCTGCCGGTTGCCGAGGGCTTCGCGGCAAGTCGGGTTGCTTGCGCGCCTGCACCTGTATGACGTAATGTCATACAGGTGAGCAGAACAGTGGTGGTGCAGGCGCGGATCTCCGAGGCGGAGGCCGCGGTCGTCCAGGCGGATGCGGTGCAGCTTGGTCTGGAGGGGACGTCCGAGGCGGTGCGCGAGGGCCTGTCGCTGCTGCACCAGCGCGCTCGGCTGTCGGCGCTCGCCGAGTCCTACGACGACTTCTACGGCGGAGCGCCAGCCCCGCTGTCCGACGTGACCGCGGCGCTCTACAGCGCCGACTGATGCCGCGGCCGCCCGATCCGTCCCCGCCGCCCTTCCGCGGCGATGTCTGGGATGTCGCCTTCCCTCGGATCGGAACCCATCCCGCTGTCGCGCTGACGACCAACGCACTGCGCGGGCGGCTGTCGTCGGTGACCGTGGTGCTCGTTACCGGAACGCCAGGCCCGACTGCGACCCACGTCGAGCTCGGGCCGTCCGCAGGATTGACGAAATATCACGTCAGCTACGCGAACGTCACCGATCTCCACACCGTGCCGGTCGCGCGGTGCCGCACGTTCCGGGGGCGGCTGGCACCCAGCGAGATGGAGCTGCTTGAAGACTCGCTCGCGCTCGTGCTGGGCCTGCCCGCTCGGGCGATGCCGGCCTGACCGAGCCCGCGGTCTCGAGCGAGTGGTCGGCTGGTCAATGACTTCGTCCGCAAGCGCTCGTGCGCGGGATCCCCGAGGCGATGCGCTGTGGTCCAGCCGAAGGTGCGCGCGAGGGGAATGTCAGACCTGACTCTTGGGGTGAAATGCAATGAGTTTGCCGGAGGGATCACATGAGGGGATCGAAACGTATGTTGCTCACAGAACGAGTCGGACGAAGCGGCCGGGAGGCCGTGGTGGGGCTGTCCCCGCTACTGGACAAAACGGGCATAGCCGTCAAAGCAGACAGGTTATGCCCGTTTTGCATATTCGGTTATGCCCTTCGCGCTGGGAGAGCCGACGGTAGGCAAGTATTGTGTGAACTTGTATGGATAGCGTCGGGTGCTTCCATATGTGCCCGTGCGTGTGGGCGGCAACGCCTTCGTGACGTGACCGAATGTCGTCACCCACTACAACGGCTTCGGGGGCGCCGGTACCTCACAAGTTGCCAGACTTGCACCTGTAAGTGAAAGCCCTTACGCTTGCAAGGGAAATGGAGGTGTGTTGACGTGGGCGTGCTATTTACCGATTCCCGGACGACTCTCATCGCTCGGCCGCAGGAGCGCAGCCAGGCGCACGACATCCTTGAGCAGGCCGGCGGGCACGTCGAGTCGCTGGTAGTCCAGGACGTCGATCGTAAGCCGTTCCCGGTGCCGAGAGAGCTTGCCGCTGTGATCGCGCAGGTCATCGAGGTGATGGCTCGCGGCGGGACTGTCGTCATCGGCTCCCTGCCCGAAGAGCTCACGACGACGGTGGCTGCCGAGCAACTCGGCATCTCCCGTCCGACTCTGATGAAGTTGATCAAGGACGGGGAGATCGACGCTCATATGGTCAGCACGCACCATCGCCTGAAGTCCGCAGACGTCCTGGCGTTCAAGCGTGGGCGACTTGAGCGGCAACGCGCTGCGTTCGAGGAGCTTCGCGCGCTGGAGGATGAACTGACAATCGGCTGACACCCGTAGTCGGTAACATAATTGCCATGGGCACGGGGGTATTCGTCGATGCCAACGTGCGGTTCTCGCGGACGCTGCGCGACTGGCTGTTCCTGCTGCGCAATCAGGGGGCAGGGTCGATGTTCACGGTCTACTCCTCCGAGGATGTCATCGCAGAGACGATCTACCGGATCCGGCGGGACCGCCCGACTGCGTCGGGGGAACTCATCACGGCCATCCACGACCGCATCAGCGCGCAACTGGACTGCCGGGTGACCGAATACGCGATCCCCGCGCATTCCCCGTTGGCGGACGAACACGACTTCCATGTCCACGCCGCTGCGGTGTCATGTGAGGCAGGCATCTTGCTGACTGCCGATCGAGGATTCCTGGACCTCGACCAAGGGCTAATCGATGTCCTGCCGTACGAAGTGCATTCTCCTGATTCGTTCTTCGTCCTCGTCGATGAGTCCAGCCCCGCCACCGTGCGTGCGGTGACCCTTGTGCAACTGGACTATTGGTTCTCCCGCGACGGCCACGGCGACCTACCTGCGCGGCTGCGGGCGGCGGGCTGCCTCGAATTCGCGGCCCGTGTCGCAGTGCACATCCGTGATCTCGGCTGGATTGCACCGGGTAACCCATGATGGCTCTGTTGCGTTGATGGATCGCCGTCATGCGGGCGGGTGACGTGATGAGACGGGCCGCCGCGCCAGGCCGCTCGTGCAGGCTCCTTCGGCATTCGCCGGGGTTTCGTTTCCCTCCTGAAGTGATCGACTGGCGGCCTGATGGTTCCTGAAGTACCCACCTGTCCTACCGGGACCTGGATGTTCTCCTCGCCGAGCGGGGGATCGAGGTGGATCACGTCACGTTGTTTCGGTGGGCGCAACGGTTCACGCCGCAGTTGATCGACGCGGCCCGCCGCTGCCGGCACGCCGTGGGCAACCGGTGGTTCGTCCACGAGACGTACGTGAACGTCAACGGCATCTGGCGATATGTGTACCGGGCGGTCGACCAGTACGGCCAGGTCATCGACATTCTCGTCTCCAAGCACAGAGATATCGCCTCCGCACGAAGGTTCTTCAACGTGTCGCTGAGGGCGCATCGCAGCCCGACGGAGGTCATCACTGATCGCGCTGCGACGCTGGCGAACGTGACCCCGGAGCTAATCCCGGCGGCGTTCGGTAACACCGGTCAGTATGAGAACAACCGGTGCGAGGCCGACCACGGCAGATTGAAGGCCCGGCTGCGACCGATGCGCGGACTCAAGACCGACCGGACGGTCAGCATCGTGACCGGTGGCCATGCGTTCATACAACACCTGCGACGACGGGGCCGCTACGAACTGGGCGTCGACGTGTCGCCGGTGTTCCGGCTGGCGACCGCATTCAATGAACTCCAACTCGCAATCTGTTTGAGCCCGCCTTCACGCACGATCCAGCACACCCACGATCGCGCAACGAGGCAGTGCCCGTTGGGTTGCGTTGATAAGGCGCGGGCGCCCTCGTTACAGTTATTACATTAAGGAGGTGGCCATGACGACCAAGTGGCTCGACACGATGGACGACGTCCTGCCCGGCGTGCATGAGACCGGCAACGAGGAATCGGCCGAAACTCCTGCGGCAGACGTCCATGCTGCACTGACCAGAGCGCTTGAGGGCACCGTCAAGGCAACGCTTGTCATCGAGGGTCGGTCGTGGGACCTGGGCAGGGGCATGTTGCAGTTCGTCCATGACAGGGTGGACACCCTCGGGCAGGGCCGGCGCGTCAGCTACGTCGCTGAGGACTCCCTGCTCAGCCCCGAGGACGTTGCAGGCCTGCTGGGTGTCTCACGCCCGTTCGTCTACAAACTGATGGGCACCGGTGAACTGCCGGTGGCAGTGCAGAACGGGACGCATCGTAAGGTGGCTGCGTCGGCCGCTGTGGCCTGGCGGGAAGCGCAGCACCGTCGTGTGGATGAGGCGGACCGCGTCGCCGGCGCGGCCGAGAAGGAACCAACTCGCACTCGCGCCGAACGCCGCGCAGCCCTACGAGGGGCGGTGCGATCCGCGCATGCGTCCGGGGAGACGACTGAGCTGGAGACCGAAGCGGCGCGCGGCAAGCAAGGCCGCGTCGCGCGAGCCGCTGAATACGCATAGCCTGCATGTCACCAGGGCGGCCCTGCAGGACTTGGGTCTGCCCTTTCGGCTGCTGGCGGGCAGGCCGGCGGCGGATCTCGCCATGGAGCATGACGTGATCGCGACGTTCGTCGAGTAGCGCAGATCGCGAACCTTCGGGCAGGAACCCACCTTGGGTGTGAAGCCAGCGACGTGGAACCTGCACGCGCAAGACCCTAAGCGCGCTGTCACCTGGTACGACGAAGGCGCCGACATCGTATGGCTCTGCGCGGTGACCAACCACGACTACGAGGAGGTCGTGCGGCGCTCGAAGAGCGGCATGCTCTGGCCGACGGCGGCGGACCGAGCCGACGTCGAACTCTTCAAGGTGGACAGGCAGCGGATACCGCTAGAGGTTGCTGGCCTTCGCGACGCGTTGGTGCTTCGGGAATCGGCGGAGGCGAAACCGGGCACGTGTCAGCGAGCAACATTGGCCGGCGAGGTGGATGTGTCGGTCGTCGTGCTGCCGCTCACCGCTGGCTCTCTCTCGCCGGCGGACTACTGCGACGATGAGGAGTTGACGTTCCCGCTGACGGCTCCACCCGAACTGGGCCCGCTTCGGCAGGGAGCGGATCACGTCCTATGGTGGCAGCGCCCATAGCGGGGAAACTCCCGCTAGACAGTAAGAAGGAAGACGAGAGATGGCGAAGAAGGTCGCATTGCTGGCCCCGGTGACTCCGGGGGAGTTACTGTGGGAGGAGTTCATGGCGCCGATGGGTCTGTCGCGGTATCGGCTGGCTAAGGAGGTCGGTGTTCCCGCGCCGCGGATCGGTGACATCGTCAACGGCAAGCGCGCGATCACGGCGGGCACGGATCTTCGGCTGTGCCGATTCTTCGGTCTCTCGGATGGCTACTGGCTGCGGGCCCAGGCTGCCTACGACATCGAGGTCGCGCTGCGAGACCTTGGAGCCGAACTGGAGAAGATCAAGCCGTGGTCCGGCACCGCGACCTGATGAAAGTGTGCGAGGGGGGGTGCAGGCTTGCACCCCCAGGGGGGTGCACAGGGGGGTGCAAAAGTGGCTGTTTGTGAGGGGATCTCACGGTGCACGCAACCCAACGATCGCAGCCTCATTTTGTTCCCCGCTACTGGATAATTCGCCGACCGCGCAGTTATG
>CAMAWO010000125.1 GCA_945861925.1 Bifidobacterium breve
CACTTCGGATCCTCCGCGGGCGCTCCCTTAATCATTCCTCATGCGCCTGCGGCAACGCTATCGCGAGGCCCTCCTTTTTGAGCGCATTCCTGCAGTCGTCCTTCACCGGGCAGCCACGCCGAATGAAGACCAGCCGCAATCGCAACAGGAACGTGAACCCGCGCAAGCGGTTCGGCCGACAGGTCACTGGGGTCCAAGATCAGCAGTTCGCTGGCATCGGGCCAGGTGATGAGCCCAGCGAGGACCATGCCGTCGTCGGTCATAACCGGGCGAAACTCCCCGCCGAACGAGCCACGCGGGTGGAGTCTTCGGTCGAGTTCACCACCAGGCCCCACCCGTGCAACCCCACGGCACCGCGTGTAGTCGGGGCCACCGTCACCCTCGCCCGCAAGCGCGACAATGAGATCGCCGTCGAGTTCGACCGGAAAGTCGCAAGGATCGTAGGTCAGTTGCCTCTCCGTCGCCGTCCCCCGAATGCGGTCGAGCCTCCACTCGCGCATGCCCGGGACGACGGATGGATCGAGCACCGGTTCATCCCGAGCGAGACCTGGAGTGGGCCGAACCGGCGCACGGAGTACGATCTCGCACGCGTCACTCGTGGCTGTCCCTCCGTGCAAGACAAAACATGGTGCAGACTCTACGAGTGACGGCCTCTCGTTGCTGTCCAGTGGGGCGATAAGCCAGACCGATGACTCCTTGGCTGCATCCCATCGGGGGCCCCTCGGGGAATGGCGTAGCGGATGCATACCAAGGACGAGTTGGTCGTTGACGATCTGCGCGTCGTGCAGGAATGAACGGTCAGGAACATCAACGACCCGCCTTAACTGCCACTCCCCCGCGACCCACGACCAGCAGGACACCACCGGATCATGCTCATCCACGGCAGTGACAACGAGCCGGCCAGTGCTGTCCGGGTGCGCATGCGGAACGGTGGTGGCCCGACCTCCAGTCAGCGGACGTGCAGCGGCGTTCAGTCCATCCTTGTCGATCGCCCACACCGGCCCGGATTCACCCGCCGCGAGTAGTGCGCCGCAATCGACGAGCAGGTTCGCGCCGGGTCCGTGCTCGACGGCCATCCGGGACGCCGTGTGCCAGGCAGCACCCCCTGCGTCCATCCGGATCGCGTGCAGCAGCCCTGGGTGAGCACCCCACCGCCGCGCGATAGCACCGGGGAGCGGGTGCGGCCCAATCCTGAAGTAGGTGCCGATGAGACCCTGAGGCAGCGGGCCGCTGAGCCGGCACGGCGACCACTCGGTCACGTCAGTTGACGCTTGGCCAGTTCGGCGAATTCTCCCGGTTGCGCGAGCAATTCGTCGTAGGTGCCCTGCTGCACAGCCTTCCCCCCCGCAATCACGATGATGCGGTCCGCCGCCACGATGGTCGACAGGCGATGCGCGACCACAATCCGGGTCGCGCCCAGTGAGTCAAGGGCCTCGGAGACGCGCGCCTGACTCTCATTGTCGAGGGCGCTCGTCGCCTCGTCGAGGAGGACGACCCGCGGGTTTCGTGCCAGCGCGCGCGCTAGGAGGATCCGCTGGGCCTGCCCGCCCGACACGAGGGTCGGGTCGACCATCGTCTGCATTCGCATCGGCATGGCCTTGATGTCCTCGTCCATATTGGCTGCGGCCGCGGCCCGCCATGCATCCTCCTCTTTGCCACCCGCCGCACCGAGAATGTTCTTCATGATCGAACCTCGGGTCAGTTGACCGTTTTGGACGACCACACCCATCTGGGAACGCACAAGATCGAGGTCGAGTTGGCTGAGATCGCGTCCGTCCATGAGTACTTGGCCTTGCTCCGGGGTCTCGAAACCCAGGATGAGCCGCACCGCCGTGGACTTCCCCGACCCGCTCGCGCCCACGAGGGCGACCATCTCCCCTGGGTGAATGGTCATGCTCAGGCGATCGAGAACGATGGGGGCGTCCGGCGTGTAGCGGAAGATCACGTTGCGGAACTCGATGGCCCCGGTGAGCGGGCCGGGGTCGGAGCGGTGCGAGGCGGACTCGGGCAGACTCGTCATGATCGGCTGCATGAGCCGCAGGATCGGACCGGCAGATGCCGCAGGCGATAGAACGGCGATGAGGCCATTCACGGCGCCGAAGACGATTGCGAACGATGCACTGAAGGCGATGTAGGTCGAGGCCGTGACTGAACTTCCGTCGTTGACCACCTGCCAGAGGATGACCATAAAGAACATGCCCGTGGCCGCCGGCACGACAAAGACGAACCATGCGTTCACCCAACCAGAGACCTTCGTCATGTCGGCAAGAGCGACCATCTGTCGCCTCACCTGCTCGAGGTAGGGCAATTCCATGCGGGTCTCGCCGGCAGCGAGCCTGATCTTGGAGATTCCGGTGAGGAGCTGAACGACCCAAGACGTGCCCTCCAACTGAGCCTCCACCGACTGCCAGTAGAGAGATTGCAGCCGCATGATCGCCCGCCAGAGCACGACGAAGGTAATGGCAATGAAGATCATCCCCATCACACCGAGCATCCGGCTGTAGCTGAACATCAGCACGATGTTCACCAGGGAGAAGACCGCAGCCAGCACGGCGCCAACCACCTGCGCACTCACGACCTGCTGGAGGGCATCGGCCGCCATGACACGAACCGAAAGATCTCCCGACGAGAAGTTTCTGAAGAAACTCGCCGGCATCGACAGCAGCCTGTCCCACAGTGCGGGCTGGACCCGAGCAGTGGCCTCCTGCGTCACCCTGGAGATGGTGAAGTACATGACCATGGAAAACCCGCCGGCGACCAGCGCCACGATGAAGAGCGTGATGCCTGCTTGGGCGATGAGCGGGACCGAACGCTCCGGGACGGCGACCCCGATGATGAACTCGGTGAGGATGGGGGTCGCAAGTCCGAGGAGCGCGATGAGTGCGGCCATCGCGGTGATGATCGACCACGAGCCGGCGGTGCCCTTCATACCCAACTGCACCAGATCTCGCCAGGTTGCCTCGCGATAGCGGTTCAAGGGGGTCGTGAATTCGTAGGCCACGCCGCCCAGCCCTGCGACCAGTTGGGCATCAACGGTCACGCCCTTCAGACTGTTGCCCTGAAATGCTCGGTACCCACGTCGACGTCTGATCAGGGCTACCGGCGTGCCGGCATCATCATCGGTGAAGGCAAGGAAAGACGATGACCGAGGAATGTCCCAGCCAGGTGAAAGTCTGACCCGTCGGTACCTCAGGCCGCTTGCATGTGCGAGGCCCGGCAGTCGCTCGCTGGCGGTCAATCCCGGCCGCACACCAACCGGCACCGTGACACTGAACCCTTGGGTATCCCCGATGAGTTGAAGGGCGACTGTCAGATCGTCATCGTGCAGGGAGAAGTCACCAGCGGGAACGCTTTGAATGTTTGCGGCAAGTCTTCTGAATTCACCTGCGCGATCATCCTCATCAACGCGCCTCTGCAGCGCCCGGCGCGTCACCTCTTCGGCCGCGAGTTTCTGCACATACGCCGGCACCGCCGTTGCGAGGACGCCTGGCACGGACTCCGGTGCGAGGCCTTGAAGGGCACTCGCAAATTCACCCATGCGCTCGACGAGCGCGCCGGTAAACGCAGCGACCCCCTCTGCATGCTCGGCGAGATCACTCGAGTCAAGAGCCGTACATGAACCATCGAGTCTCGCAATCACCCGAAGCACGCAGTCACCGGACAACGGGGCGGGGACCACGCCGCCTGCCCCCACCGTGCCGAGCGGCACTTGGCCCAGCACTGGGTCCAAGGCGAACACGTCGGCTGCGCCACTCACGACCTGTGCTGCCGCGCCCGTGGCGCTTGACTGCAGGTCCAACTGATCACGTACCGACATCGCCACCATCACCTGCTGCGCCGACAAGTTCGAAGTACATACCCTTTGCTGTCATGAGTTCCTCGTGCGTGCCTCGCTCGACAAGTACTCCGCCTCTTCCTAGCACGACGATCTCGTCTGCATCGCGGATCGTGCTCAGTCGGTGGGCGATGATCAGGCACCCGACGCCCCTCGCCCGCAGGGCATCATCGATGAAGCGCTCCGTGGGTGAATCGAGGGCACTCGTGGCTTCGTCAAGGATCACTACCCGTGGATTAAGAGCGAGAGCCCGGCTGATCTCCATGCGCTGGCATTGACCGCCGCTGAAGTTACGTCCGTTCTCCTCGACCCACGCGTCGATGCCGTTCTCCCGTGGTAGCACGTCGTCAAGTAGGCAGGCATCCGCTAGTGCCCGTCGAACTTCCGCCTCGGAGACCGAGGTATCCCAGAGGGTGACGTTGTCACGAACGGTGCCCGCGAACAGGACTATGCTCTGGTCCACTTTCGCGAGGCTGCCCTCGAGATCCCCCGGTGAGTAGTCCTGCAATGGCACACCATCGAACAGCACCTCCCCCGACCACGGATGGAGCAGTCCCGCCGCGAGGTTTCCGATGGTCGTCTTCCCCGCACCAGACACCCCGACGAGGGCAACCCTTCGGCCGGGTTCGAGCACGAGGGAGAAGTCGGTGATGACCGGTCGGTGGCGCTTGCTGTACCCGAAGGTCACGCCTTTCAATTCGATTCGGCCGGTGAAACGCTGAGCGACCCGACCGGTTGTCGCGCGGGAGTAGCGCTCGTCCGCCTCGTTGACCGTGACGTCCTCAAGCGATCGAAGTTCCGCTGAGATCAATTGCACCTGCGAACCTGCGGACATGAGGGTCTGGAGCGGCGCACCGATATTAAGGGCAAGCGCCTGCATGGCCAGCAGCGCTCCGAGCGAGAACCGTCCTTCCGCCACGAGTGCACCACCCATGACGAGAATCGTCGCCGTCGTCAGCGCGAAGATGACGGTTGGAATCGTCCCAAGGAGCGCAGAGGACGAGACTAGGCCCGACTGTGCGCTGATGTAGCGCGCCTGCTGGCCGGCGAGGCTCTGGAATGCCTCGTCCTCCATACCGGTCGCCTTCAGGGTCTCGATGCTCTTGACCGCCGCGACCGTCTGCCCGCGAAGTTCGTTCTGGGCGTGGGTGATGCGGCTCTGAACGGTCGTGCGGCGGGCGTTCACCAGCACCAGCACGATGATGTTGACGGCGGAAAGTGCGAGCACGACGAGGGCGATCAGCCACTGGTATGCGATCAGGAGGGCGGCGTAAGCGACGATTCCGATGACGGCGATGCCCGCAGCGGCCAATTGCGTCGCGAGCAACTGTGCGACAACCGAGTTGTACGTGACCCGCTGTGAGAGGTCACCTACGCTGCGCTGCATGTAGAACAGTGCCGGCAGGCTCATCAGGCGATCGAGGAATGCTGCGCTCCCGACGAGCGAGAACTTCGTCTGAAGCCGGGTGAGAACGGCGTATTGCAAGAGGGTAAGTCCGCCCCGAATAAGGCCGATCGCCACAAGCGCCCCCGCGAGGACGCCGACATTGTTCGTGATTCCACGGACGAGGACACCATTGACGAACAACTGGCTGATCGGGCCAGTAAGCACCCCGAGCACCATCGCCGCGAGCCCCGCGATGATGGCGAACCACACCCCGGATGCGCTGTGACCCAAGCGGCGAGCGAGGTCGGAGGTCAGTCGGTACGGGTGTCCGCCCTTGCGGAAGCTCGCGTCCTTGGTGAAGTTCACCGCGGCCCCGGAGTAGTTCTCGAGAAAGTCCTCGTGGGTCCACTCGTAGCGCCCGGACGCCGGGTCGTTGATCCAGTAGTGCCCACTTCGAGCACCCTCGAGTACGACGAAGTGCGAGCGGCGTATCCAGATGATGGCCGGCATCTGCAGCCCGGGGAGCTTCTCGAACGCATCACCAACATGACCTTCACCCGTGAGGCCAAATTCAGCTGCGGCATTGACGATGTCGCGCGCTGTCGCCCCATCACGTGAGATTCCGCAGGCCTCCCGCATCGTTGCCAGAGGCACCCAGCGACCCATGCCTGCGAGGATCATGCACAGGGATGCCGCACCGCACTCGACCTCGCTCATCTGCAGGATGGACGGCACTTCGACACGGGAACCGGTCGTGATCGTTGACGAGCGCCGCCGCGCCGGCGCCGGCGCCACCACACTCACGATTTGCCCCCGAACATCAAGGAGACCGGTGAGGCGATCTCATAAGTGTTCGTCACGAGGGCGACCTCACCATCTTTGAGGGGGTCGGATCCAACTGGTGGTTTCACCGAGATCACGACCGGAAACAGCAGGTCGTCAGAGTTGGCGAGCATGTCCGCCGCCCTCAGCGGCTGGACCCCGTAGGCCTCTAGGCTCGCCTCCCCTATGGGCACTGTGGAGACTGTCAATACTGTGCCCTGAGTCTGAATCGAGCCCACAGACACAGTCACCAGTTGGCCGGGCTTGAACCGCTCAACGTCCTGTGAGGTCGGAAATGCGAGGATCCGCACCACGTTGGAATCATTCGGCGGGTCGAGCACGAACAAGGCCTCACCAGCCTGAACGCCCTGACCGTTCTGGACGAGCCTTGACGTGATGGTCCCCGGCCCAGCAGCAACAATTGTGGCCTTGGGATCATCATTGAAGGGAGTGATGAACGCAAGCGTGTCGCCCTTTACGACGTCGGTGAAGGACGCCACCACGACGTCCACCGCACCCGTCACCGGTGCAGGGATGACCACGCTGCCATCGGGCTGGGAGACCAAGCCTTGCGCCTCAGCCTGCAATGGGATGCGTCCGAGGAAGATCCAACCCACGCCAAGCGCGATGAGTGCAAGCAGGCTCACTAGGGCAATCCACAGCCGCGGTCGTGTGGTGGCGACGATTTCATCGAGTGCCTCAGCACTCCAACTGCTCGTCGCCTCACTCGACACGACTGCCGATGGCTTTGCATTGCCGGCCGCGGACGTCCTACGGGCAGTCTTCTTGGGCCGCAATACGAACGTCAATACGATGACCGTCAGGCCGATGATGAACGCGATTCCAGACACCCACACCAGGATCCCTTGCGCCACGGACACGAACGATGTGATGAGCCCCAAAGAGGCGGAGTCGATGTCACCCGCGCCCGTCGAATCACCCGCGAATGACAAGAGGACGAGGAGCCCGGACGGGATCGCAAGTGCAATCCCACTGATCCGCCATCGGCGCACTGGTCCCCGTTTGTCACAGGCTCCTGCGAGAAGGAGCAGGGCAAGGGCTGCCACGATGGGGATCCACCATTGGCTGAGAATCGACAAGGCGGCGCGGATCGCCCCTAGAACGGCTCCGTTCACCTCCACGACGGCGACACCCTCGCTCGCACCGGCGCCGAAGACCTCATCGGCGGTGTCCGGAATCGCGCTGTCGCGGGCGTGCATCTCGGCAACCACATTCGTGATGATCGGCTCGAGATCGATGACCGCCAGCGATTGATTTTGCACCGCTTGGTAGGCCGCATGAATCGCCGCTGAGATCGTGGCCTCGGATGCCCGCAGACCGATAACGGCCGCCTCCGAGAAGAGCGCCTGCTCGCCCTGGATCCTCGCACGCACCGCCGGATCGGCGTTGCTGGCGATGTCCTCAATGAGCCACGAACCAGCCGCCTTGGCGGCGGAATCACTTGACAGGGCCGTCATGACGGTGGTCGTTGCTCGGTCAGCGGTTCCAATCAGGAACCAAAGGGAGACGCCGCCGAGGGCGACAAAGACCAGCAGACCCCCCAGAAACGCGAGGAGGTACTTCAAGAATTTGCGCATTTGTCTCCGTCCGAGCAACGCTGAACGACCAGATAACGAGTGACTCGGCACTCGCCAATCAGGTTCACCGCGCTAAGTGTGGCCCCGCTGTCGGTCCTTCGCCATCGTTTCACCGATGAACACCGCATACGCCCCCTCATCGCGTTCGGCTGACACGCTCGGGGGGAAGCGGCCCGCGGACCTCGTCAGGGTGCTGAGTGTTGAGAATGAACTCCCCCACCCGAGGCTCTTGGAAATCGGGCACCCCCGTCATCGAGTCGAGAATCTCTCAGTCTCCGCCGCCAATAGCGCAAGGTGCCAGCCCCATGGCCGTAGCGGTGAGATACCAAGTGCCGAAGAGTGCGCCGACATCCTTCAGCGCCACCGCGTAGGGGATCGACTCGTACTTATAGGTGAGGCGGCCCATCCGAGCCGTGACGAGGAAGGTGGCATCAGGAACTTGATCGACCGATGTCTTGCTCGCGACATCTGCTGCGAGCTCCTTAACGGCCGGGCTCCAGTCAGATATGTGCACGAGGACGTGGTCAAGGGGGTCATAGGCATACAGCCCTTCCGCCAGCCCATCGATCCGGTGCGCAAGCAGGATGATCTCGAGCTCGTAGTCAGCACCGCCACCGGGGTAGGGGCGGTTGCTCACCTCCTCTCGCTCGGTTCCGCGGCGACCACGAATGCGCGCGGAGCGGTAAAGGAACTCACCAAGTTCGTCGATCGACAAAGGGCGCGCGCCGGGCATACGCCACGATTGACGGGACTCAAGCACTTTCGCGAAGGGGGGATCCTCACGGCTAATGCGCTCGAGATCGACCGTCGGGAGCTCTACTACCCTGCCCGCCGGACGGGGTTTGGCCGCCGGTAGCGGGTCACGCTCCGAGGCCCTGGCGTAGGTGGCGCCATACGGATAGGCGTGGCGCCCGGAGCGCGAGCGCGCGTGGAACATGGCGTCGTGGAAGGACCATTCGCGCCATTCCGAGCGATCACGCCCGGGAGCCACCGTGACGTATCCCTCGGATGCCAGAACGCTGAGAAGCTCGCAGGCTTCGGACAATGCGATGCCGGATTCGGCTGCAGCAACTTCGACGACAGCAGCGGTGGCAAGCCGCGTGAGCAACGACGCGATCGCCGGGTCGAGGATGACCACCTTCGAACGCGATCTCGGTGACTCGAGGAGGATCCGGCCCCGATCTGCACGCAGGTATGAGAAACGATCAAGGACCACGGTGTCACGCCCGTTGACTGCTGCCACTTGGAGATCGTTGCCGGCGGCTGTCACCACGACGCTCGCAAGCCCAGGGTCTCCGATCACGCGCGTGACGAAGCCCAGACCCACCAATCGATCCAGTGTCATGTTCACCCAGGCTCGCGACGTATCGTCGATCGCGATGCCCACCAGTGCCTCGCGGGTCATTGCCGTTCCGGCTAGGCGGCGGAGCACCTGCTCATGCACCGGAGCCAGCGACCGGATGGGGAGTGGTCCCCGAGGAGTTGCAAGCAGGGCATCGCCACCCTCAAACGAGATCTGGCATGCCTCGTCCAGAGAGTAACGAAACGCCATCAGAAAAATACCGGTGTCGGATTGAGGCCGCTCTCCTCGCGCCGGGCCGGCAGCCACCCGAGTTCAACAGGCACATCGTACAGTCGGCCAGGAGCGAGGCGGGCCCAGAAATGCCGCATCCCTGGCACGAGCGCCTTGATGACTGGGAAGTCGACGTCTGGGCGTGTTTGGTCGAGCAGGAGCACTTCGAGTCCACGCGACTCAATTTGCCTGATCGTCGTCTGCACCTCATCGAGTAGGTCATGCGACGAGAGGTCGGGCAGTTGGTTGAGACGCAGCAGGTCACCTGCCAGCGGGACCGCGTACGCCTTGTTCGCGATCGACGCCGTCGACCACCACTCAACCGCACCCGGATCGAAGGCCTTGCGAAGGTCGCCGTCCTCGAGGGCGTAAAGGCTCGCGAAAAACTGATTGACCTCGGTGATGGCTCGCATCATTCCAATCTTCGGATCGAGGTGCGCCCCGAATCCCACA
>CAMAWO010000126.1 GCA_945861925.1 Bifidobacterium breve
AGAAACAAACAGGTCAGCGAGGCTCGCTAACTCGGCGGCGAGTGCGGCCCGCCCATGTGGATCCTTGCTTGTCTCTCGGGCGTCAAACCTGATGTTCTCGAGTAACACGACGTCGCCGGGCTGCATCACCGCGACCAACGCCCGAGACAGCGACCCAGTGATGTCAGCGCCAAATCCGACCGGTACTCCCATGAGCTCACCAAGGCGCGCAGCGACCGGGCCCAGGCTCAATTCAGCGGAGGGACCACCGTTCGGGCGGCCGAGGTGGCTGACGATAACGACCTTGGCCCCCGCCTGCCTCAGATACGTCAGGGTGGGAAGGCTCGCACGGATCCGACCATCGTCGGTGATGACACAGATCCCATTCGCGCCCGGTGCGAGCGGGACATTGAAGTCCGATCGCACAAGGACGGTCTTCCCGGCAACCACAAGGTCGTCGAGTGACTTCACGCCGGGGCCCTAGAGTTTCGAGCCGACGAGGCCCACCAAGTCAACGAGGCGGTTGCTATAGCCCCACTCGTTGTCGTACCAGCCGACGACCTTGAGCATATTGCCGTTCACGTTCGTGAGCAGGGCGTCGAAGATGCATGAGGCTGGGTCGGTGACGATGTCGCTCGACACGATCGGATCCTCCGTGTAGACGAGGATGCCCTTGAGGGGACCCTCTGCAGCAGCCTTCACGGCTGCGTTCACCTCTTCCTTCGTTGCGGCCCTCTTCAGTTCAACCGTGAGATCGGTTGCTGAGCCCGTCGGCACGGGGACCCGCATCGCGTAGCCATCGAGGCGGCCGGCAAGGTGAGGCAGGACGAGGCTGACCGCCTTCGCGGCACCGGTGGTGGTCGGGATCATGTTGATCGCCGCAGCACGGGCACGACGAAGGTCAGGGTGCGGAAAGTCGAGGATGCTCTGGTCGTTGGTGTAGGCATGGATGGTCGTCATCATGCCGCGCTCGATACCGAATACCTCGTCAATGACCTTCGCCATTGGCGCGAGGCAGTTTGTCGTGCACGAGGCATTCGAGATGATGTTGTGGATGGCCGAGTCGTAGGTATCGTCGTTGACGCCCATAACGATCGTGATATCCTCGCCCTTGGCCGGCGCGGAGATAATGACCTTACGGGCACCTGCCGTGAGGTGCTTGCCCGCCGAGGCTGCATCGGTGAAGAAGCCCGTCGACTCAATGACGATGTCGGCGCCGACCTTGCCCCAGGGCAGCGCCGCCGGATCGCGCTCCGCAAATACCGGCAACGCCTTCCCGTCGACGATGATCTCGCCATCGCCCGCAGAGACCGTGACAGGGAGGCGACCCAGAATGCTGTCGTACTTCAGGAGGTGAGCGAGCGTCTTGGTGTCAGTGAGGTCGTTGACACCGACAACCTCAATATCGGCTCCGCTCGCGAGGATCGCACGGTAGAAGTTGCGACCAATCCGACCAAAACCATTGATGCCGACTTTGACAGTCATGTGAATCTCCTCGTGAGCGCGATATGCGAACGTGTGCCTGCGAACCCTATCGAACGCCTGCTACCCGGCCAACAACGTGAGCACCCGGTCAGTCAGGCGCAATCATGTCCGGATCGAGTGCAGACTCGGTGTCAGGAATGCCAAGATCGATCGCCCGTTTATCAGCAAGGGCCAGTAGGCGGCGGATCCTGCCGGCGATCGCATCCTTGGTCATGGGTGGGTCGGCGAGAGCACCTAGTTCTTCGAGGCTTGACTGCTGATGCTCGAGGCGCAGACGTCCGGCGACGAGCAGGTGGTCTGGAATGTCACCCGCGAGGATCTCCATAGCCCGGGCCACTCGGGCGCCGGCGGCAACCGCCGCTCGCGCAGATCGCCTGAGGTTCGCATCGTCGAAGTTTGCGAGTCGATTTGCGGTTGCGCGCACCTCACGGCGCATCCGACGCTCCTCCCAGGCCATCACAGATTCGTGGGCTCCGAGCTTGGTGAGCATCGCGCCGATCGCGTCGCCGTCACGGATGACCACTCGATCAACCTGGCGCACCTCACGGGACTTCGCCGGGATCCCGAGCCGCCGGGCTGCGCCGACCAGCGCAAGTGCGGCCTCGGGCCCCGGGCAGGTGATCTCAAGGGACGACGAACGCCCCGGCTCGGTGAGCGAACCATGCGCGACGAATGCTCCCCGCCACGCCGACTCGCAATCGCAGACGGCCCCGGAGACGACAGCCGGAGGCAGCCCCCGAACTGGTCGGCCACTTGAGTCGATGATTCCGGTCTGGCGAGCGAGTTCGTCGCCACCTTCGACGACCCGCACGAGGTACCGCGTTCCCTTGCGCAGCCCCGCTTGCTGGACCATCGCGATATCGCAGGTGTGGCCGTAGATTTCGAAGAGGTCCTTCTTCAGCCGGCGAGCAGCAGCACCAGTGTCGAGCTCAGCCTCGATGACGATGTGGCCGGCAACGAGATGCAGGCCCCCTGCGAACCTCAGGATGCTCGAAACCTCGGCCTTGCGACAGCAGGTTTTGGTGATCTCCACCCGGCTGAGCTCGTCCTTCACCGCCGATGTCATCGCCATAGTGGTTCATCCTGCCACCTGCCAAGCACGGAACCGAATGACACCGCAAGTCTGCCGGGGTCGTGCTCGCCGCGGCGATCACTCCCGGGGTATCCCACCGACGCAAGTTCCAGCCGCGCGCCCATGTCCTCGCATGTCTGGCGAAGGGCAGCCTCATGCTCGACGTTCGCTGGATCGGCGACGACAACATCGAGTCGAAGGTCAGGGACGAGGCGCTGCATGAAGTACAGGTGGTCATCGAGCGACGACCCTGACGTCTCAGTGTCACTCCCCGGATCGAGGTTGAGCACGAGCAGTTTGAGCGCCGAACTGTCGCGGATCGCGGCAACCTGCGCAGGGATGAGTAGGTGCGGCATGACGGAGGTGAACCACGATCCCGGTCCGAGAATGATCGCATCGGCGACACTGAGGGCCGCGAGCGCATCAGGGCAGGGTTCAGGTTCAGCCGGTTCCAGCCGGATTCCCAAGACATCCCCAGTCGTCGTCGCGACGGCTGACTGACCCTGCACGACGGAAACGACATCAGGCTCATCCGGGTCGTGCCCGCGTACGTCTGCAACAATCGCCACCGGCGTGACACTGCACGGAAGGACCCGGCCATGCGCCTCCAGCAGGGCCGCCACCCAGTCGAGTCCGGTGACAGCATCGTTGGTCTCCTCCCACATTGCGGTGATGAGGAGGTTCCCGAGTGAGTGCCCTGCTAGGTCGCCATCGCCACCGAAGCGATGCTGGATCACCTGCCGCCAGGTTCGGCCCCGAGTGTCGTCGCCGCACAGGGCCGCCAGCGCCATCCGCAGGTCGCCGGGTGGGAGACCGCCAAATTCGGCGCGCAACCGCCCGCTGGATCCCCCATCATCGGCAACCCCGACGATGGCTGTGATCTGATCGGTCACCCGGCGCAATGCTGTGAGGGTGGCTGCTAGGCCATGACCCCCACCCAGGGCAACGACGCGCGGCCCGCTCCCCTGCCCGTCAAGACGCAGGCCAGAACCCCGAATCACTCCCGGCCCAGATCGCGGTGCATGACGAGGGTCTCCATGCCACCGAGTCGCAGACGAGCGCCGAGTTCCTCCGCCATCGCCACGCTTCGATGTTTCCCGCCGGTGCATCCGACCGCGATCGTGACGTAACGTTTGCCCTCATCGAGATATCCGGGTGTGACAAGAGCGATCTGCGCGGTAAAAATTTCGAGGAACCGCTGGGCAGTATCGGTCGCGAGCACTGTCGACGAGACGGCCAAGTCCCGTCCGGTGAGCGGGCGTAACTCCGGGTTCCAGTGCGGATTCGTGAGAAAGCGAACGTCGGCAACCATGTCAGCGTCGACGGGAATGCCGTATTTGAACCCGAACGACATGACGGTCGCATGGAGCGCCCGTGGATCATCTTCGGCGAATGCGGCCTCCACCTTGCGGCGCAGATCGTGAACATTGAGGGTCGAGGTGTCGATGACGACATCGGCATTGGCGCGCAGGTCGCCAAGGATGGCGCGCTCCGAATGCAACCCGTCGACGATGCGCTTGGAGCCCTGAAGCGGATGGGGCCGCCGAGAACTCTCGAACCGGCGTACAAGGACCTCGTCGGATGACTCGAGGAAGAGGGTGCGGACGCCGATGCCGACCGCGGGCAGGGCGGCTAGCGCCTGACTCAGGTGCGTGAAGAACGACTTGCCTCGCACATCGACGACAACGGCCATTTTGGTGATGTCATCGGATGCACGGGCCAGTTGCACCGCTTGCTGTAGGAGCGATGGCGGCAGGTTGTCGATGACGAACCAACCCAGATCCTCAAGTGCCCGCGCGGCGGTCGAACGGCCAGCCCCTGACATGCCGGTGACGAGCGCGACTTCAAGATCGACCCCGGTCGAAGCATTCGTGCTCACGCGGATCCCTCCCGTGGATTGAGCGACGAGTGAATTGTGGCACCAAGCGCGGGCCCGATGCCATCCACCGCCAAGAGTTCATCCACCGTCGCCATCGCAACCTTCTTGGCACTGCCGAAATGCTTCACGAGCGCCTTTGCGCGCTTGGGACCAAGACCGGGGATTCCGTCAAGGGCGCTCGTGGTGGCACGCTGACCGCGACGCTTGCGATGCAGTCCGATGGCACTTCGGTGAGCCTCGTCACGGATCCGCTGCAGCAGGTAGAGCCCCTCGCTCGTTCGAGGCAGGATCACCGGATCCGGGTCATCCGGCAGCCACACCTCCTCGAGACGCTTCGCGAGACCGATGACCGGGACGTCGGTAACCCCCGCCGCCATGAGGGCATCCTGCGCTGCACGCACCTGGGGCTGGCCACCGTCGATGACGAGCAAGCCGGGCGCGTATGCAAAGGCCCGTCGCTCCGCACGGACCGCCGCTACGTCACCAACGTCACGTCTGGAATCCGTACTCCCCTCATGATCCTCTCGCCTAGCGAAGCGGCGCTGGACCACCTCCGCCACAGCCCCGGTGTCATCGGCCGTCACCGTCCTGATGATGAATGAGCGGTAATCGCGCTTCTTCGGCAGGCCGTCCTCAAAGACGACGAGTGACGCCACGGTGTCCTGGCCCTGGAGCGTCGAGATGTCGATGCACTCGATGCGAAGGGGCGCATCTGGAAGGTCCAGCGCCTCCTGGAGTTCTTGCAGGGCTTTGCTCCGCGTCGTGAGATCAGTTGATCGCTTGAGCTTGTGCTGGGCGAGCGACTGGGTGGCATTGAGGAGCGCGGTATCCATGAGGCTGCGCTTGTCCCCGCGCTGCGGCACCCGCACATCAACCTTCGATCCGCGCACCCCCGACAGCCAGTCCGACCAGGCTGAACCGGATTCAGGATCGCATGACACAAGGACCTCACGAGGGACGTCTAGATCGACTCCGTCGACATAGATCCGCTGGAGGATGCGCTCAAGATAGCCGGAACTTGGCAGATCCTCCGACTTTTCAAGGATAAATCCGCGCTCACCCCGGATACGCCCGCCACGGACATGGAAGACCTGGGCGGCCGCCTCAAGTGGATCCTCGACCATTGCCACGACATCGGCGTCGGTGCTGTCGGTGAAGACGACGGCATTGCGCTCGAGGGCCCGCCTGAGCACACCGATTCGGTCGCGTAGGCGCCCCGCCTCCTCGTAGGCCTGCGACTCGGACGCGGACTGCATCTTCCGCTCGAGATCGCGAACGAAACGATCCGACTGGCCGGCCATAAAGGTGCAGAAGTCATCCACTAGGGAGCGGTGCTCTTGCGGCGTGACGCGTCCGACGCAGGGGGCGCTGCATTTGTCGATGTATCCGAGGAGGCACGGACGCCCGATCCCCTGCGCCCGTCGAAATACGCCGTCGCGACAGGACCGGATAGGGAATACCTTGAGCAACTCATCGACCGTGCCGCGGATGGCCCACGCATGGGCGTACGGCCCGAAGTACCGAGTGCCCTTGCGTTTCGCCTCACGGACAACTGAAACGCGTGGAATCTCATCGCCGACGGTCACCGCGAGGTACGGGTAGGTCTTGTCATCGCGGAATCTGACGTTGAACCGCGGGTCATACTCCTTGATCCACGCATACTCAAGCGTGAGGGCCTCGACCTCGTTGCCGACAACCACCCAGTCCACATCCACTGCAGTGCCGACCATCGATGCCGTGCGGGGGTGCATCCCCGACGGGTCTTGGAAGTAGCTCGTCAGGCGCGAACGCAGGTTACGCGCCTTGCCAACGTAGATCACCTGACCGCGCGCGTCTCGAAAACGGTAGACGCCCGGATTCGTCGGGATGGTGCCTGTGGCCGGGCGCATCGGGGATTTCGGTGAGGACGTGGCTCCGGTCACGAGTCAGGGAAGGACGACGTTGTCACCCTGCACCGTCACGATCGCCGAGGTGAGGCCCTCGGTCGCTGGCCCTTCCAGCACCGCACCGTCGACCGCGGAGAACCGTGAACCGTGACACGGGCAGATGATCTCGTTCTCCACGACCTCGGACACCAGACAACCCTGGTGCGGGCATACTGCGGTGAAGGCCTTGATCGAGCCTTCGTTCGGCTGCGTGACCACGACCGCGACCTCATCGTTGACGAAGCCGCCGCCCACCGGGACATCGTCGAGCGAAGCAATGACGACTCCCTGACCGTCGGGCGCGGGGCCGGTCACGGCCGAGGCCTCCGCAGCCCCGGTATCCGATCCCCCTCCGCAGGCCGCAAGCACCCCGCCCACCGCAATGGCACCACTGACCTGAAGGACTGTACGACGTTCAACCATGACTGACTCCCTTCGATGTCTCAGGCTATTTCACGACGGTTCGGGATGCGCGAGCGGCCTTAGCCTGAGCCTTGGCCGGAGCCTTGGCCGGAGCCTCGGTGGTCAGCATGCGCGCGAGGAATTCGCCGGTGTAACTGCCCGGCGTGCCAGCAATCTGCTCAGGGGTTCCCACCCCGACGACGAACCCACCGCCCGAACCGCCATCGGGACCCATGTCGATGACCCAATCCGCCGTCTTGATGACATCGAGATTGTGCTCGATGACAAGGACGGTATTGCCCTTGTCAACGAGTGAGTGGAGCACCCCGAGGAGTTTGCGGATGTCCTCAAAGTGGAGCCCGGTGGTCGGCTCATCAAGCACGTAGATGGTGCGTCCCGTCGAGCGCTTCTGCAGTTCCGCTGCTAGTTTCACGCGCTGGGCCTCACCGCCCGAAAGGGTTGGTGCCGACTGGCCCATCCGCACGTAGCCGAGGCCGACGTCGACGAGGGTCGCGAGGTGGCGGGCAATCGGCGGAACTGCGGCAAAGAACTCGAGGGCCTCCTCGATCGGCATGTCGAGCGCTTCAGCGATCGTCTTGCCCTTGAAGTGAACCTCGAGGGTCTCGCGGTTGTAACGCTTGCCGAGGCAGACCTCGCAGGGTACATACACGTCGGGCAGGAAGTTCATTTCGATTTTCAGGGTGCCGACGCCCGAGCAGGACTCGCAGCGGCCGCCCTTAACGTTGAAGGAGAACCTTCCCTGGAGATATCCGCGCACCTTGGCCTCGGGAGTCTCGGCGAAGAGTTTGCGAATGTGGTCGAAGACACCCGTGTAGGTCGCGGGGTTGCTTCGTGGAGTGCGCCCAATCGGGCTTTGGTCAACGTGGACGACCTTGTCGACGTGCTCGAGGCCATCAACCCGCTTGTGACGGCCGGGAACGATGCGGGCGCCGTTGAGGTCCCGGGCCAGGACGTTGTAGAGGACGTCATTCACGAGGGTTGACTTCCCGGAACCGCTGACCCCGGTCACTGCGACGAGACATCCGAGCGGAAAAGAAACGGTGACGTCACGCAAGTTGTGCTCGCGCGCATTGTGGACCGTGATCTCGCGATCCTGCCGAGGACGCCGGATCGCCGGAATCTCGATGGCCCTTCTTCCGGTGAGGTACTGGCCGGTGATGGAATCGGGGTGATTGAGGAGGTCGTCGACCGGACCGCTCACGACGATATGGCCGCCGTGCTCTCCGGCGCCGGGGCCGATGTCGACCACCCAGTCAGCGACTCGAATGGTGTCCTCGTCATGCTCGACGACGATGAGGGTGTTGCCAAGGTCGCGCAGGCGGATGAGGGTCTCGATCAGTCGGCGATTATCGCGCTGGTGCAGCCCGATACTCGGCTCGTCGAGGACGTACAGCACGCCGACAAGCCCCGAGCCGATCTGCGTGGCGAGCCGGATCCGCTGGGCTTCACCGCCCGCGAGGGTGGCCGATGGTCGATCAAGGGACAGGTAATGCAGGCCGACGTCGACCAAGAACTGCAGTCGCTCATTCACCTCCTTGAGGACCCGGCTCGCGATCGCCGCATCACGGCTCGACAGTACGAGTCCACCGAGCATGGCAGAGAGCTCGCCGATTGGCAGGGCCGCAATCTCTGCGATCGAGTGACCCGAGATGGTTACCGCGAGGGTAAGCGGCTTGAGCCTCGTGCCACCGCAGCCATGGCACGGCACCTCGCGCATGAAGCCCTCGAACTTCTCGCGGACGGCGTCGCTGTCCGACTCCGAGTGCCGCCGCTCAATGTAGGGGATGACTCCCTCGTAGGTTGTCGTATATGACCGGATGCGTCCGTAGCGGTTCTTGTACCGCACCAGCACCTCGGTCGGAAAGCCGAAGAGGATTGCTTTGCGAGCCTTTGCGGGCAGATCCGACCACGGGGTATTCATGTCAATCTCGAGGTCCTCGCACAGCGCCTCGAGCAGCCTGCCGAAGTAGTCCGATACGTTGCCGCCCGCCCATGGCGCAATGACGCCCTCGTTCAAGGTGAGATCGAGATTCGGGGTGACGAGTTCCTCGTCTACCTCGCGACGGGTCCCTAGGCCCGTGCAGACCGGGCAGGCACCGAACGGGGAATTGAATGAGAACGATCGCGGTTCGAGTTCCTCGAAGGAGAGCCCATCCTTGATGCATGCGAGGTGCTCGCTGAAGACCCGCTCCCGGTTCGGGTCGCGCCCCTCGAGATCCACAAAATCTAGGACGACAAGGCCGCTGCTCAACTTCAACGCCGTCTCAACGGAGTCGGTGAGACGGCGACGAGAGTCGGGCTTCACCGCGAGACGGTCGACGACAACCTCGATCGTGTGCTTCTCCTGCTTCTTCAGTGTTGGTACCTCGTCGAGGCCAACCACCGTTCCATCAACGCGCACTCGTGAATAACCCTGGGTCTGCAACTGGCGGAACAGTTCGCCGTACTCCCCCTTACGCTCACGCACCACTGGCGCGAGGACCTGGAATCTGGAATCAGGGGGCAGCTCTAGGACCTGGTCGACGATCTGCTGCGGGGTCTGGCGCGCGATCACGGCGCCGCACTCGGGGCAGTGGGGCACGCCGATACGCGCATACAGGAGCCTGAGGTAGTCATACACCTCAGTGATCGTGCCGACCGTCGAGCGCGGATTGCGTGACGTCGACTTCTGGTCGATGGAGACCGCGGGCGACAGACCCTCAATGAAGTCGACATCGGGCTTGTCCATCTGGCCGAGGAACTGGCGTGCATAGGCAGACAGGCTCTCCACATACCGGCGCTGGCCCTCCGCGAAGATGGTGTCGAAGGCTAAACTTGATTTCC
>CAMAWO010000127.1 GCA_945861925.1 Bifidobacterium breve
GCTCCTAGTACTGACCGGTGTTGTGGAACGCCGTCGGGATCGACTCCTGGATCACGTTCGCAAGGGCCGGAGCCCGGTCGGTGGTGACCTTCGTCGGGGTTCGATGCGCCCTCAGCGACGCGGTGAAGAACTTTCTTGCTGAGGCGATATCCCTGTGCTTGGAGACGAGCGCGTCAATGACCTGGCAGTGCTGGTCGACGGCCCGGTAGACATAGCGAAAGATGCAGTTGACCTTCACACACGTCTCACGAATGAGAATGCTCACATCAACGAACCAGCGGTCGCCGACGGCATGCCGCCGCGGCCGGGCCGCGTCGATCAACTGTGGTGTGAAGCGCTGCACGCACCGGAACAACGTGACGTGATCCACGTCGATACCGGGCTCGGCGCTTCGCGGCTTGGAAGAGGGAGTTTGTCCCTTCGAGGAGTCCGTTGCTGATCTGGTTTGCTTGCCACGCGATGATCCCGTCCCAGTGCGCGCGGGCCATCCGCACGAATTCCTTGATCGGCTCGACCCGGGACCGTTTGGCGCCGTGGCAGCATCGGCGCAGGTATGCCAGTGCCAGGGTGGGCTGGTCGTAGAAACCACCCGAGTCATCGCGCCAGCGCCCCGCCCGGACGGTCTTCAACTGCATGGAGGGGAGGGTCAGCCAAGTCAACTGCTCGCGTTGCTTGGCGGTGAGGTGGGCGTCGTTGGCCTTCGCGACGACGTGATAGCGATCGAACACGATCTTCGGCTGGCGCCCGGCAATGGCCGCCACCTCGATGCCGTCCTGGTCGTGGGCGTTCTGCGGTTCGCTACCCAGGTACTCCCTGATGCCCTTGGTGAACGCCGGGCCCATGTTGCAGCAGACCCGCTCGATCTGGGTTCTGGAGTCACCACCGCGGGCCTGGATTTCGGCGGCAAACGCCCCTGGAGTTATCCACTACGGCCTTGAACGCGCCCAGTATTAGGAAAACGGTACCAGTGGGTGGAGCGTGAAATGCACAGATCAACGGCCAGGTCTGTCTGGCTCATTGGCCCTTTGCCCATCAACGTGAGCGCCGGATCTCGCCCCCGGCCAACGCCAAGTCTCGTCACAGTTGTCGGGAGGACGACCTCGGAGGTGCCATCAGACCGCGAACTCGCTCGCACCAATCGAGGCCAGGTGCAGGATGTGCCGGGAGGCTACCTTCGTGCCGGTCGCGCGTTCGATCAACATCCCATAGGCCGCCAACTGCTCCGCATAGTGCTGACGGGTCTCGTCGCTGATTGACCCATCGGTCTTGTAATCGACGAGGACCAGACCCTCCGGTCCTTCGAACACGAGGTCGGCGAAGCCCTCGACGAGCCGCACTCCCCCGTTGTCGACGGGGGCCGCAACGTACAACTCGCTCCAGCGCCGGGGCGCGGAGAGGGCCCTGCTCATGAGCGGGGAGGTGAGGGCTGCCTGCACCAGAACGGCGACACCTTCGACCGCGACCCCCTCATCTTGGGCCGCGCGCAGACACGCGGACTCTCGATCGGCTTCCGTCGCGCCGGCACCGATGCCGACGATGGTGTCGAGTGCGGCGTGCACGGCCCGTCCGATGGGGCGGCCATCGCGGGCAGTGCGAGTCTCGGCGGCCACGGTCGTCTCGAATGGCACGGGCGCATCGGCGGGTGAAGTGCGAGAGGCCGCGACTGAAGGGAGTGATAGGCCGAGGAACGCGGCGGCATCCCCGCTCGGCGCGGCGATGAAGGGAACGCGGCTGCGCGATCGAATCCGGGCGACCTGCTCGCTCCAATCATGGGGCAGCGGGCTGACGGCTGGTGACGGGATGGGCGCCACCAGTACCGGAACCTCATCAACTGCGGTGACGTCCGAAGGGTCGCGCGGCACGGCATCCCATAGCAGCGAGGAATGCGGCCGTTTGTTCGAGCCGTGCTCGCCGCACAGGGAGACGATGACGTGGTCGCGCGCTCTGGTGCACGCGACGTAGTGAAGTCGAACCCGCTCGGCGGCGCTGCGCGGCTTGCGCACGTGTTCATCCCAGTGGTCATAGCCAACGCTTCTGAGATGCTTCGTGATTCGGAACTCGAAGCGGTTCGGGTCGGCGATTCCGATCGCGGGGGAGGGGTCGTAGATGTTGTTCGCCATCGCGGCGAGGACAACGATCGGAAACTCCAGCCCCTTCGCCTGGTGGACAGTCATGAGACGGACCGCATTGTCGTCGCGAACATCGGGCTCAGGGAGGGATGATCGACTTGAAGCGGTCTGGGCCTCGGCCGCCGCGACGAGGTAGTCGGGCAGTCCGATGCCGCCCTCGTCTTGAAACTGCTGCGCATGGGCGCGAAGCATTCGCACGCAGTCGGCATCGAAAGGACCCCGGGGGGAGAAGGCCAAGGCCTCCATGGTTCGGGTGAGGGAGAGCAACCGGTCGATGACCGCAACGGGCTGCAGTGTCTCGAGGGTGTTTCGCAAGCTGTGGAGCAGGTGCAGGGCATCGGCAACGGGGCCGGTGAGCGGGACGCCGTCGGTGCTTTCGAGGCTTTGCGAGTGACGCCATCCTCCGCCCGCTCGCCGGTAGCGCAGGAGGTCGATGTCGGTGCAGGCGAAGACAGGGCTCTTGAGGGTGGCCCACAGGTCGAGTTCGGCAGCCGGATCGTCGATAAAGGTGAGCGCGGCGAGCAGGCCTAGGACGACTGGGCGTTGGAAGACGAGGCCGGCATCACCCGACCGGTACGGCACCCCTGCCTCGTCCATCGCATCAAGGAGAGCCGGGACACCGGTTCGAGCCGGGTAGAGGACGGCGATGTCGCTGAAGGTCGCGGCCCTCGTATACCCGCGGGTGTCGTGGGGCTGTGGTTCAGTGATGAGCCAACGGTCGTTGACTGCCCGGGCGATCGCCTGCGCGACAAGACGCGGCTCGAGCTTCGTTGAGTCCACTACGCCGGTCGCGCGCGAGCCGTCGTCCTTCGCTGGATGCTCCGGGTCGCGGAGAACCGTGACGGCGGGGCCTGGCTCTGCTGCCTCTGGCCAGTGCCGCACATCGAGATCGCGATAGGCCACCTGCCCCGCGCTACCGCTCATGGCTGCGGCGAAGACCCGATTCACCCATTCGATCACCGGGGCGACACTGCGGAAGTTCGTGGTCAACTCGAACACGCTGCCCAACGCTCCCTCAGCGGGTCCGAAACTGCCCAGAGCGCCGGTGTAGGTGTCGATGTCCGCGCCCCGGAACGAATAGATCGCCTGCTTGGGGTCGCCCACCACGATGAGCCGGCCGGGGAGCGGCTGGCCGCTCGGATCGAGTGGGTCGGACGTGATGAGTCGGATGAGCTCCCACTGGACGGGGTCGGTGTCCTGGAATTCGTCAACGAGGACGACTGGAAACGCTGCATGGACAAGGGCCCGGCATCCGCGGTCATCGCGGATGAGATCGCGTGCACGTGAGAGCAGTTCGTCGAAGGTGACGACACCGCTCCGGGTGCGATCCTCGCGATGCTGTCGCATGACGGGCCAGGCCTGCGCGAATGCGGTGCGCACGGCGCTCTCGAGGGGAGCGAGCAGGCAGGCCTCAAAGTGCGGGCTGAGCTCCTTGAGGAGGTCGCGCCGCGCCTTCGCCCCTCCCGGACCCCAGGCCGGCGCGGCCCCCACGTTGCCCAGCTTGAATACCGGATGGGTGCCATCGGTAGAGGCCCAGCAGGCGGCGAGCTCGGCCGGGTCGGCGTGACGCAGCAGGGTGATCACCGGGGGGACTCGTTCTTCGAAGGCGACCATCAGCCTGTCAGCGGGGTCACCACAATCAGCACGTGCGCCGAGCAGAAAGGACTCGAACTCATCGGCGGCCGCGGCGCACAGGTCATCGAGGTCCGCGCCGCCTTGGCTGAATGCCGCATCGTGCAGGCGCAGTCCCTGAGCATCGAGTCGCTTCAAGACCTCGAGCAGGTCGACGGGCGCGAGGCCGTAGGCGGCGAGGAGCGACAGGGCGCCGGGGTCGAGCGATGCCTGGACATGCTCGATGGCGCAGCGAACGCGCGATCCTTCGTCGTCGGCTGCGTCGGCCCCGGTGGCCGGGGCGAATGCGAGGGGCAGCCGCGCGGAGAGGGCATGGGTCCGCAGGATCCGTTGGGCGAAGGAGTGGATCGTGCCGATGACCGCGGCATCGAGGTCCTGCAGGGCAGCGTGCAGCAGTTGGCTGTCCGCTGGGGAACAGGTGCCCGCGGCGAGGCGCTTCATGAGCTTTTCGCGCAGCCGGTGGCGGAGCTCGGCCCCGGCGCGTTCGGTGAAGGTGATTGCTGCGACCGAGGTGATCGGTATCGGGTTCGATCTCGTGAGCGTATTGATGATTCGTTCAACGAGGGTTGTCGACTTGCCGGTGCCCGCGCCTGCCTCGATGAAGGCGCTCTGGGAGAGCAGCGTGGAGGCGGCTGTGCGGGCATCTTGATCCCGCAGTTGCTCAGCAGTGGTCATGCCTGCTCCTCCTCGTCCTCTGTTTCGGCCCCGCCGCTCACGATGAGAGCTCGGCGGCCGAGGCGCTTGCAGACCGGGCAGTAGTCGCGGGAACCCTGCGGAGTGGGAGGAAATGAGCCGGTCTCGCCGGCGGTCTCGAGTCGGAGCAGGAGGGTTCGCAGCACGTTCTCGCGGTCGAGGTCGTGCCGAGGGGTCACTACCTCGGGATACTCTCCCCCGCCCGGAACGAAGAGGAAGTGGACGTCAATGTGCTCTGCTTCGGGGTACAGCACTCGGGCAGCCGCGTCGTAGACGAGATCTTGGACCTTCTGCCGATCGCGCTGGGTGCCGTCCTTCTTCGGCTTACCGAGTTTCTCCTCGAATCCGTCAGCGCGGTTGCTCTTGTAATCGACGACGCCGACCGAGCGTCCGTTATCGCTCAGGTCAATCCGGTCGATCGAACCGCGCAACCGCACCACGACTTCGTCGGTAACCCGGAACTCGACGATCGGATCGCCCTCGAATCCGAAGCCCTGCTCGGCGGCGGCAGGCGCGGTGGGTGGCGCGGCGCGGACCTCGGTCGCGTCGACGTCGAGGAAGGCCGGAAGCGATGCCATTACCCGCTCGTAGCTCTTCTCCCAGGCGGGACGCCAGCCGGTGAGCCCCTTGGCGATCGCTGCATCGACCTTGAGCCCGATGATGCGGCTCAGGTCGGTGAGGGCTGAGGCCGGCCATGCCTGTCCCGCTGCCGGGAGCGTGTCCATGGTTTGGGATTGCTTGACGAACTCCTCGAACGCGGAGTGGAGAAGGGTGCCCATGTCGTTCGGCGCGATCGTCTCGACGGTGTCGGCGAACTCATCGGTGGAGAACCGCAGGATCCGCTGCACGAAGAAGTGATAGGGGCAGTGGAGGAATTGCTCGATGGCCGAGGCAGAGAGGTCACTGTCGTGAAGTGACCAGACCCCAGCCTCAATGCCGAGATCCCCAAAATAGGGCCCTGGCTCAGGTGATGCCCATGCTGCAATGCTCGCGATGTGCGGAAGGAGTGCCGGGTCGGGGATCGAACTCGACAGTGCGAGGCGCTCTGCGATGTCACCGGCGGCCACCGGGGCTGGTTCACGCGTGAGGGAGGCACGCGTCGAGCTCACTCGATCAGTACTGCCCGAGGGTAGATATCGGCTCGGCAGCCCGACCGCGCGGCCAGGCAGCGCCCCCCGCGATAGCAGCGCTATGCAGGAGCCGGCAGACCCAGCGACGGCGCGGACATCGCTCGCCACGAAACTCTCAATTTCGGATGAAGTCGGCAGGCCGTCGGGAATCCGGCGAAGGAGGATTCGGGCAGCATCGGGCAGGAGCGGCTGCTCACCCCGAACCGGGGGCAGCAGGCCCTCGCTCGCGCCCACGAGAACGATCTGGTCGAACACGAGGGTTCGACTGCTCGAAACGGGCCCGACATGAATACCGGTCGATGACGCACCGTGCCTGCCGCGCCGTGCGGCCAGGGTGCGGTCGAGCATCTGGGCAGCATCGGCCGCACTTGGCTGGGGCGCGTGGGCGCCGAGGCTGTCAATCGCCGGAAACTGGTCGAGGAGCAGGCCGCGCACGACCTCGGCGGTTGCCGCATCCTCGGGGCGAACGGTCCACCAGACTCCATGTAGATGGAGGGTCTCGAGGGTGGACCACAGTTTGGCCCCGAGATCAGACCAGGTGTCGGCGCTCGTGATCTCCCCGACGGCCAGATCAAGTGAGCGAATGAGCGAGGCAAGCGGCCGTATATGTGGTTCGAGCCGACCCGCGTGCCTGGGCTTGGGCTCATCTGGATCCTCGGTCTCAGTCTCAGTCTCAGTCTCAGTCTCAGTCTCGGGCGGAGTGGCGATCGCATCGAGGTGGCCGAGCCAGGTGCGGGCATCGCCGAACAGGCCCTCCTGGCGGATGAGCGCCCTCGTGGGCCCTGACGAGACAGGTTCGGGACCGCCAGTCAGGTGCCCGAGCCCAAGCAGACGCATGAGGAGCGGCCGAGAGATGCCGCTGTCACCCATGGTTCGTCCCGCGGCAAGGTCTGTCAGTGCGAACAGACAACGGGCGACCGTTGATGAGCGGAGGGTCTGCCCTGTCGGACCGTGCCAGTCGATGCCCGCATCGTCGAGTGCCCGCTCGAGGAGTCGGGCGTAGGGAAGGTCGGTCGAGTAGAGGATGGCGAGGCTGCCGGGGCTCGAGCCCTTCGCGATGGCATCGGCCGCGCACCGCACGGCAAACGAGGCTTCGGTCGCGGGATCGGGAAAATCTAGGACGCGGGCCACAATGGGGGCAGTCAGGGGCGCGACCCTGATGTGAACGACGGGGGTATGTGCGGCGAGTGCGGCGAGGACGACTCGAGTGGGCGCTGGCACCCGAGCCGACACGACCACCATCGACCCGAGGCAACTCGCCAGCATCGGGTCTGCGGCTACCCGGGCAACCACCGCCGCGGACACGTCGTGCCACGTCGAAATCCCGAGGGCGCCGCTCATGGCGCCGCGGGTGCGTGCAACGAATTGGATGGCGGCTCGTGCCGTCAGTGACACTCCGGCCGAATCCAGGCTCGCCGACGTGTCGTCCACATCGCACCAGGTGAGCTCCTCGGAAAGCGAGGCAAGGAGGAGTGCGGTCTCGGGATGGTCGGCGGACGCTGACAGCGGGCCGGTATCAGCGCGTAGGAGCCCCCCGACCACCGCCGCCGCCAAGAGGGGATCAGCCGTTGCCGGGCTGACAAGACCGACGCGCTGCGCCAGCTCGGACATCAACTCTGCGAGGGTCATCACCTTGAGATTGACGACCCCTGCGCCAAGCCCTGACGCCTCTGCCAATTGCCGGCGGAAGGCCCAGGCCTGAGCTGCAGAGTCGGTGACAAGGGTGACGGGGGCGAATGGATCAGATGACTTCGAGGCTTGGATCGCCTCGCTCGCAGCGCGTTGGAGCGCAGCGTTGTCTGTAACGTCGATGACCGAGAATTCCCCCACACCGGCACGATATTCGGGTGGCCTGACATTCGCTGCGGATCCCGCAAATATCCCCCTGAGACGTCCGCAAAATTCCCCCTCCCAACTTGACTTGCGGTGAGTTGGATCTCCCGCTGGGGACGTCTCCTACGTACCCACCGGCGCGGCCTACACCCGACTTGATGGAGTGACCGTGTTGCCGGGGAGGTTGGCGGTGAGAACTGCCAACATGTTCGTTAGGGTTTGCGCGTGAGCGAGCCGCGAAAGACCCTGGCCAAAGGTCTCATCTTCGTCGGGGCAGCGACCCTCATCGGCAACGGCGCGGCCTATGGCCTTTCGATCATCGCGGCACGCAAACTCTCGCAGGCTGAGTTCGGTGCACTCGGCGCCCTGCTCGGCATACTCATCATCGTGTCGACCCTGTCTATCGCCATGCAGGTCGTCACGGCCAGGCGGGTCTCGACGGCGAAGGAAAACCGTGGGGAGGTCGAAGGCCAGGCTATTCGGCTGTCGATCACCATTGGCGCCTCGATCATGGCCCTCGGGCTGTTGGCCGCGTGGCCCCTGTCGATCGCCTTCACCATCCCCTACGCCGCCGTGGCCATGGGCTTCGCGTCGCTCGGCTTCGTCGTGCTGGGCACCGGGTCGATGGGCATCGCCCAGGGCCGCGAGGAGCACCTGCGATTCTCATTCGGCTTCATTGCCAACGGATTCGGGAGGGCCGGGTTCGGGATCCTCTTCGTCCTCATCTTCCCGACCATCATCGGTGTCTCGGCGGGCCTCTTGGTCGGCTGCGCGATCGGCGCAATCGTCAGCTACCTCATTATTTGCCCCGGGACTTGGAGCCGCAGCCTTGCAAGGGGCGGGGCCGCCGAGTTCGGTCACGTCGCGCACGCGCTCATCGTGCTGTTCACCCTCACGAACATCGATGTCCTCCTCGCCCGACTCTTCCTCACCGAGGATCAGTCCGGCGAGTACTCCGTCGGCGTCCTCCTCGCGAAGATCGCGTTCTTCCTACCGAACGCGATCATCATCGTCCTGTTCCCGAAGATGACGTCCGCTGATTCGCGACGGACCGTCCTCGTCGCCACCGGCCTCACCGCCACCCTCGGTATCGTCATCACGACGTTCAGCCTGTTCTTCGGCACCCTCGTCATCCAGATCCTCGGTGGCGCCGACTACGTCGCCGAACTCGGCCCGGAGGCGTGGCTCTTCGCCCTGGAGGGCTCGGCATTTGCCCTCGTCCAAGTACTGCTGTACGCGCGTCTGGCGGCGCAGGATCGCCGGGCAGTCGCCTCGGTCTGGATCGCGCTCGGAATCCTCGTTGCCTTGGTCGTGGGCTGGCGGCACGGGTCCGTCGCCGAGATCGTCACCACGGTGGTCGCTGTGTCGCTCGTGCTCACGGCGGCCGGGTTGCTCATGGACGTCCGGAACTCCGTCCGCTCGAACGGCGAGCGACGAGACCTCGTCCCCGGGAGCGGCAACGAGACGGTCGTGCCGATCGAGGCCGCGGAGTAGGCGCTGCCTCGCACAATCTGACAGACGCGTAATCCTGATAGAGAGGACGCGTCAGAGGGCGACGTTCGTGCGGACCCACGCGCCGAGTTGCTCGGCGCACGCATCGACGCTCTCGCTCCACGATGTCGCGGCCTCAGAACTGGCCTCATCGCTCACCTGCTTCACGATGGTGAGGGGCAGCCGGGCTGCGGTGGCGGCCCGCGCGATGGCGTAGGCCTCCATGTCGACGAGATCGGCATGCTGCGCGAGTCGGTCGCGCACGGCCGGATCGGCGATGAACGCATCACCCGTTGCGAGGGTGAGCCCGCTCGTCGCCACGTCAATGGGCTCACCGAAGTGCAACCCGGTGAGGCTGAATAAGGCGGCATCATCGAGATCGTGCTGCGTCACCCTAGCGATGACATGGCTGCCGGTGAGCCCCGGACGTAGGGCCCCCGCGGTGCCGAGGTTGATGAGGGAATGCGGTCGCTGCTCGCCGATGGTCGTGGCGACGGCGACGGCTGCATTCACCTTGCCCGCACCAGTGACGAGAATTGGCAGGTCGAGGGCATGCAGATGTGTTGCCTCCTCGTCGAGTGCAACGACGAGCAGGGGCCGATCCGGGGAGATTGAACGGTGAAGGCGCATGGTGGAAACGCTACTCTGACGAGCGTGTCAGACGCAGCGGGTGCTCC
>CAMAWO010000128.1 GCA_945861925.1 Bifidobacterium breve
GTCACCGGAGGTTCGGCCTCGCACGCCGCGGTTGTCGCACGCGGTATGGGTCTCCCGGCGATCTGCGGGGCAAGTGGCCTGCGCATCGACCGGGCAGCGGGGACCGTTACCTGCGGTGAGCACGTGCTCCCCGCGGGATCCATCATCTCGATCGACGGCGATACCGGCTCCGTCTACAACGGAGACGTCGCGATCGTGCGCCCCGAGCCATCTGCGAGCCTCGCAACTGTGCTGTCGTGGGGCGACGACGTCCGGCGCCTCGGTGTGCGGGCGAATGCCGATACCGGCGTCGATGCAGCCCTTGCGATGGACAACGGCGCTGAGGGAATTGGTTTATGCCGAACGGAGCACATGTTCCTCGGCGAGCGACTTCCGCTCATTCGCCGCGTCATCCTGTCCCATAATCCCGAGTCGGAGGAGGCAGCGCTCGCTGCACTTGCCCTGGCCCAACGCGAGGACTTCCGCGAATTACTCCTCGCAGTCGGCAATCGCCCGGTGACGATTCGACTCCTTGACGCTCCGATGCACGAATTCCTGCCGGCCACCCCGCAGGAGGCCGAGGACGAGGATCAGGCACGGATGGTCGAGCACCTCCATGAGGAGAATCCGATGATGGGGGTACGCGGCGTGCGCCTCGCGCTCCTCCACGAAGGGCTCTACCCCGCGCAGGTTGAGGGTCTGTTCAATGCGTGGATTGATGTCTCGACCCAGCACGGAATCTCACCTGAGCTCGAGGTCATGGTGCCGCTCGTGTCGATCCCCGAAGAACTGCTCATGATGGTGCGGCTCATGCGTCGGGTGAACCAGGAGGTGGCGTCCAGGACTGGCATCGTCGTGAAGTTCAAGATTGGCACCATGGTCGAGACGCCCCGGGCCGCCCTCATGGCCGATCAACTCGCCCAGTGGGCCGAGTTCCTGTCATTCGGCACGAATGACCTCACCCAACTCACCTACGGCTTCTCGCGCGACGATGTCGAGCGGCGGATGCTCGGAACCTACCTCGAGAAGGGCCTGCTCACCGTCAGTCCCTTCTCCGAGCTTGACGACCCGGGGGTCGCAGCACTCATGCGTATCGCGGTCGACAAGGCCAGATCGGTGAAGCCGGATATCAAGCTCGGTATCTGCGGCGAGCACGGAGGAGACCCCGTCTCCATCGCCCTGTGCGAGGATCTCGGGCTTGACTACGTCTCCTGCTCACCAAGCCGGGTGCCGGTCGCCAGGCTGGCCGCAGCCCATGCCGTTCTCGACCGTGAGCCATCATGAGCTGGCGAACAATGTGCATGGAAGACCTTGCAATTCAGATTCGTGCCACTAGGGTTCATTGGATGAAGAGGGAGGCACAATGACGACCGCGCTTTCGGTTCGAGAGGCATCGAAGATCTTCGGTGGCCAGGTAGCGCTCGACCACGTGAGTATCGACGTCGCGCCCGGCGAGGTCCGCGCGCTCGTTGGTCAAAACGGCTGTGGAAAGTCAACCCTCATCAAGATTCTCGCCGGGTTCCATCAGCCCGAGCACGGCACCGAGGTCACGGTGGGCGGCGAGAAACTCCAGTTCTCCGACCCGACGTCGAGCGAGTCCATCGGCCTGCGCTTCGTGCATCAGGACCTCGGCCTCGTCGGAAACCTCGATGTCGTCGATAACCTTGCGATCGGCCAGGGGTACCTCACCGGCATCACGAAAACCATCAGGTGGAAGCAGGAGCGCATCGCGGCCAGTGAGGCCCTCATGGCACTCGGCTACGACATTGATGTCCGTAGGGCGGTGGGTGGACTCGCCATGAGTGAGCGAACGGCCGTGGCGATCGCACGCGCGATGTCGACGCGTGGAACTCCGGCAAAGATGCTTATCCTCGACGAGCCGACCGCAAACCTTCCTGGGCCTGAGGCGGAGCGGCTATACACGCTCGTACGTCGCGTCGCAGACAGCGGTGTGGCCGTGCTCTTCGTCTCGCATCACTTCGACGAGGTGTTCGAGATGGCGGATTCCGTGACGGTCCTTCGTGACGGCAAGCATGTCATCACCCGACCAGTCGAAGGGCTGACGGAGGACGAGCTCATTGAGCACGTCGTCGGACGCAAGCTCGACGAGTACGACAAGGAGGGGCACGTCCGTGCGCACGGTGACGTCATCTTGGAACTCAAGAATCTCAGCGGTGCAGCCGTCCAAGGTATTGACGTCACGCTCCATGCTGGCGAGGTAGTTGGCATAGCGGGTATCACCGGATCTGGCCGCGAGGAGGTCGCGGCACTCGTATTCGGCGGCCACGGTCACGGAGGTGAGATCGTGCTTGATGGCGAGGTGCTCCCGGTGTCCCGACCAGATATCTCCATCGATCGGGGGATGGCCCTTGTCCCTGCGGAGCGGCATCAGAACGCATCCCTCATGTCGCAGAGTCTTCGGGAGAACATCACGATCGTTGACCCCGGACGGCACATGTCGATGGGAATTCTGCGTCATCGGTCAGAGAAGTCCGATGTCACCGTTTGGCTCGAACGGCTCGATGTCCGTCCGGCACAGTCGGAGTTCATGATGGCCCAGCTCTCGGGTGGCAACCAGCAGAAGGTCATCATCGCGCGGTGGCTTCGGCAGGAGCCGAAGGTCCTTGTCCTCGACGAGCCGACTCAGGGCGTTGACGTCGGCGCCAAAGCGGATATTCACCGCATGGTTGACGAGGCGGCGGCCCAGGGAGCAGGCGTGCTCGTATTGTCAACGGATCACGAGGAGCTCGTTCGAGTGTGTGACCGCGTGATCATCCTGCGTCGCGGTAAGGCAGTCGACGAACTGAGCGGCCCCCGCCTCACGAATGACAGCATCACCGCAGCAACGATCGGCCGCGATTCGAGCGAGCCGGCTGCCTGAACCACCGCACAGCACTGATCCATCAGCCTACGAGATCCGGAGTCACGTCCATGTCTGAAGTTCAAGCGGCACCGCGTCGGCGAATCAACCTAGGATTCGACAGGTTCAGCGGTCTGTATGTATGGGCTGCACTCATCGTCCTGTTCGCGCTATGGATCCCTGATTTGTTCCTCCAGGTGAGCACGTTGAAGCAGGTGCTGACCTTCCAGGCGATCGCGACCATCGTTGCACTTGGGCTCATCATCCCGGTTGCGGCAGGCGCCTTCGACCTCACCATCGGAGGGGTGGTGTCGGTCTCCGTCTGCTTTACGGCGTGGGCGCTGGTGAATCACCACGGAGTCGTCGTCGCGGTCGTCGGTTCGATCCTGCTCGGGATTGCGGTTGGCCTCCTCAACTCGCTGGTGGTGGTGAAATTCAAAGTCGACTCGTTCATCGGGACGCTCGGTATGAGTTCAATCCTCATCGCCGTCGCGGCCATGATCAGCAGTCAATCGCAGATCGTCCTGAGCACCGAGGGCTATGGGCCCTTCCTCGACTTTGCGCGCGGCGAATTCCTCGGTCTGCCGTACACGGTCTACTACGCGGCGGTCATCGCCCTGTTCATGTGGTGGATTCTCGAATACACCCCCGGTGGACGCTACCTCTACGCAGTCGGCGGCAACCCGGTCGCCGCACGACTCTCGGGCGTTCGCATCGGGCGCGTCACCATGATCGCCTTCGTGACCTCCGGCGCAGTTGCGGCATTCGCTGGCATCGCGCTCACTGCGACGATCGGTACGGCCACCTCGATCGTTGGCGAGGGCTACCTGCTCCCCGCCTTCTCAGCGGTCTTCCTCGGTGCGACCCAGATTCGCCCGGGCCGCGTCAACGTGCTCGGTACGCTCGTCGCAATCTTCCTGCTGGCAACGGGTGTCTCGGGCCTGCAACTCGCGGGGGCGCCGTCTTACGTCACCGATTTGTTCAATGGCCTCGCGCTCATCGTTGCGGTCTCACTTGCAGTGCGAACGGCAAGCCGCCGCAAATAGCGGGTGGGAGCACCAGTCGACCGGCTACGGCAGCGGCACAGCAAACGGCTGTGCCGCTGCCTCGTTTCTGGCGTCTGTGCTCGATACCCAATCGAGGGCGTTGCCGAGCAAGGTCCGAAACATCGGGTTCGCGAAGGTCGACGGGCCATCACCCATGAGTAGGGTCGCGACCGGGCTTATGCCCGCGGTGGTGGTCCAGCCCATGAGGCGGTGGCCCCCGTGCAGCCCGCCGTCGGCCTTGTGACCGGCGCACGTGACACCCGTCGACGAGCCGTTGGTGACCACGTCGAAGGTGTCCTGGAACAGTTCGCCCGACATGTCGGCGTCGTGGGTGAGGATGGGCGTGACGCGATCGGTGAGGACGGGCGCGAAGTACAACTCGTCGTCGATGGCGAAATCCTTGATACCTGCGCAGATCGGATGCGAGGAATCAGCCACCTCAACGGTGAACGTGCCCATCCGGTAGCCGGATGACGGAAGGTCCTCACCGCGCATACGTGCTGGACGGTAGTTGAATCGGCCACCGATCGCCTCGGCCCATCCCTCCCACGCGGGCCAGGCAGCGATCGCGTGGTGGAGCACGACAACTCCCTGACCTGAGTCGAGCAGTGCCACGAGCGCCTCGGCGACCCCCGGACCGGGCGGTAGCGCAATGGGTTCCGACCCGCGCGCGAGTGCAAGGCCCGGAATATCGTGAAGGAGAATCGCATCCCAGCGGCCAGCGTGGGCGGGGTCGAGCCAGGCTTGTGCGGTCGGCTGGGTAGCGTGCGCCCACACCCACCCTTGATCGTGGCAGATCTCGGCAATTGCACCGAGGAAATCATCGAGTGCCACGCGGTGTCCGCCTGTGACGACGAGGATTCGCTTGTTTGCAGCCATCGGAAGTCCTGCCATGGAGGCGGTTCGGGGAGTGACGGGGTCACATGTTCGGAGGGGGCTTACGGGGTCACGCTAGTTACTATAGTCTGCTTCCTATAACTGTGAGGAGCATCTGAATGACGGAAACCTTGGCCCCCAATGTGACCTACGGGCCCCCTGAGGGCTATGCCGCGGGTGTCACTCGCGAACTGGTGTTGGACCTCCACCGGCGAATGGTGCGCATTCGCATGTTCGAGGAGTCCGCTGGCAAACTCGTGGAGTCAGGCGACATGCCGGGGTTCCTCCACCTTTATGTGGGTCAGGAGGCGGTAGCCGCCGGGGTCATGTCGGTTCTTGACGACGTCGATCAGATCACCTCGACCCACCGAGGACACGGGCATGCCATCGCGAAGGGCGCGGAGTTTCGCCCGATGTTCGCAGAGTTGTACGGGAAGACCACCGGCTACTGCAAGGGCCGCGGTGGAAGCATGCACATCGTCGATATGAATAGGGGGATGCTCGGCGCGAATGCGATCGTCGGAGGGGGTATCCCGATCGCTATTGGCGCGGCGTTCGCGGCCCAGTATCGGGGCGACGGCTCGGTTGCTGCGAGCTTCTTTGGTGATGGCGCAACCAACATCGGTGCCTTCCACGAATCGGTGAACATGGCGGCGGTGTGGGATCTTCCCGTCCTGTTTATCTGCGAGAACAATGGGTATGCAGAGTTCACGGCGCAGGGCAACCACATGCGCCTCGAGGACATTGCCGAGCGAGCGAACTCTTATGGCATCCCGGGGGTTGTTGTCGACGGCATGGATGCGCTCGCGGTCCGCGCGGTGGCGAAGGTTGCCGTTGATCGTGCGAAGCGAGGCGAGGGCCCGACCTTGATCGAGGCCAAGACGTACCGCTACTTCGACCATCAGGGCATCAAGGGCATGCGCATTCCCTACCGTGACCCCGCCGAGGTCGAAGCCTGGAAGGAGCGCGACGCCATCGGGTTGCTCGAGGTCATCGGTACTGAGCGAGGCCTCGCCACGCCCGAGGACTTCGCGGCAACCTGGACACAAACAGAGACCGACATCGCCGACGCCATCGAATTCGCCCGCAGCAGCCCAGATCCGGATCCGGCCGACATCCTCGACGACGTTTACACCGTCTGAGCCAGAAGGAATCCCCGTGAACACGCGCGAACTTACCTACGTCAAGGCCTTCAACGAGGGCATGCACCAGATCATGGCCGAGGATCCGGATGTATTCCTCATCGGAGAGGATGTCGCCGGCTACGGTGGCGTCTTCCATATGTTCGACGGACTCCTCACCGCCTACGGTGACAAGCGGGTCAAGGACACTCCCATCGCCGAGCAGGCGATCATTGGTCTCGGCGTCGGCGCAGCGGCCCGTGGCCTTCGACCCGTTTGTGACCTGATGTTCATGGACTTCATCGGCGTCGCGATGGACCAGATCTTCAACCAGGCAGCCAAGATGAAGTACATGTTCGGGGGCGCGGTTTCTGTGCCCCTGACCATCACGACCGCCGGGGGCGCGGGGATGTCCGCAGCCGCCCAGCACAGCCAGAGCCTTGAGGCGTGGCTCGCGCACATCCCCGGACTCAAGGTCGCGATGCCGGCGAGCCCCTACGACGCGAAGGGGCTCATCGTTGGTGCGATCCGTGACGACAACCCCGTCATCGTTGTCCTGAACAAGAAGATGCTCGGGGTTAAGGGACCGGTGCCGGAGGAGTTGTACTCGATTCCCCTCGGTGTCGCGAATATCGTGTGTGAAGGTGATGACGTCACCATCGTGGCAATCGGGCGCATGGTCATCGAGGCAACCAAGGCGGCGCAGGCGCTGGCGGAGCAGGGGATCTCCGCGGAGATCATCGATCCGCGAACTGTCCAGCCCCTCGACATTGACACGATCGTGACCTCAGCCAAGAAGACGAACAGGGTCCTCATCGTCCACGAGGCCGTGCAGTTCGGCGGTATCGGTGCTGAAATTTCATCGCAGGTTCAGGAGTCCGCGTTCGACTACCTCGATGCGCCGGTCACCCGCCTCGCGGCGCCCTTTTCCCCGGTGCCCTACGCCCCGATCCTTGAGAACGCCTATGTGCCCGACGCCGCACGAATTGTGGCAGCCGCGCGCCAACTCGTCGAACGGAGCTAGTTGTGGCCATCGAAGTGCTGCTGCCCAAGCTCGGCCTCACGATGGAGGAGGGCACCGTCGATGAGTGGCTCGTCAACGATGGCGATGTCATCTCCGTCGGCACACCGCTTCTGCGCCTCGCGACCGACAAGATCGACGTCGACGTAGAGGCGGAGTCCGAGGGCATCATGGCCAAAGCCGTGCCGAACGGCACGACGCTCGCACCCGGCTCTGTTCTCGGATGGCTCTTGCTCCCGGGGGAGGTTGCTCCGGGAGGCGCATCCGCTCTGACGGTTCCTACCGACCCGGTTCCTCTGTCCGGCCGTCAACGTGTGTCCCCGAACGCTCGCCGCGTCGCTTCGGAACTTGGTATCGACGTAGCCTCGCTGCGCGGTACCGGTCCCGGCGGACGGGTGGTGTCCGAGGATGTCGAGGAGTCTGCCCGCGTGCAGGCGACGAAGGTCACGTCGCCTCTCGCCCGACGCGATGCAATACAGGCCGGCATCGATGTCAACGAAGTGCCGACTGACACCGGATACGTCACGCGAAAAGACGTCCGCGAGGCGATTTCTGGTCAGGGCGCAGCGGCGCCGGCCCCGAGTTCACTTGCAATCATTCCGCCAGGTCAGGAGAGTTCGTCGATCATCCCGATGAAGGGTATGCGAGGGACCATAGCCGCTCGCATGGTGCAGAGCCTGACCGAGATGGCCCAGCTCACCCACGGTTTCGAGGTGTGCATGGACGCAGTGGTTGAGCTCCGCGGGACCCTGAAGGAGCAGTATCGCGATTTCGGCCTTCAGGTTCCCTCACTCAACGATTTTGTGGTTCGTGCGGCTGCCCTTGGCTTGCGCAAGCACCCGATCCTCAACGCTACGATCACAGGGCGCGAGATCCACCTCCTGCGGCGGATTCACATGGGCATGGCGGTCGCCGTCCCGGGCGGGCTCATGGTCCCGGTCATCCGCGACGCTGACACGCTGTCGATCTTCGAACTCGCGCGCGCAACCCGTGAATTAGCAGAGAGTTGCCGTGCCGGATCGATCTCACTCGATGCCCTCGAAGGAGGATCCTTCGCAGTGACGTCACTGGGCACCTACGGCGTCGACTTCTTCACTCCCGTCATCAATCCGGGCAACGTCGGCATCCTCGGTGTCGGACGTCTTCGGGAGTCAGGCCGCTGGGATGACGAGCGATTCGTGAAGACTCAGGTGCTCACGCTCAGCCTCACCTTCGACCACCGTGCCGTCGATGGCGCTCCTGCCGCAGAGTTCCTGCAGACGATGGCAGAGCTCTTGGCTCGACCCTTGGTGCTGCTCCCGGGGGCGTGACATGCCGGTTATTCACCTCGTGCGTCATGGGCAGGCGAGTTTCGGGACCGACAATTACGACCTTCTGTCGCCCCTAGGTCACGAGCAGGCGGCCACTACTGGTCGGGAACTGGCCCGCCGAGGAACCCGAACGCCGATCATGGTGAGTGGGTCTCTCCAGCGACAGCGGCGCACCGCCGAGATCATCGCTGGTGAGCTTGGACTTGCAGAGTCTGCGGTGAGCACCGATGTCCGGTGGAATGAATTCGATGCACACGCGCTCGTCGATGCGAGGCTGGGGAGCCACGGCGCGTCCGGAGATCTTTCGTCACAGGAGTTCCAGGTTGAACTCGATTGCGAGATGCAGGCCTGGATTGACGGCGGCAACCCATCGTGGCGGTCCTTCAGCAATGGCGCCCTCGCGGCACTTGCCTGGATCGCCGAGGAGACCCCGAAGGGCTGTGAGGCCATCGTCGCGACCTCGGCAGGAGTGACAGCAGCCGTGGTCGGTCAGCTACTCGGTCTGGATGCTCGTGGAGTCATCGCCCTCAATCGGGTGAGTGTCAACGCGTCGATCACCACGGTGCTCTCTGGCGCGCGCGGGCTGTCGCTCCTCACCTTCAATGATCACGCGCATGTCATCGGCCGGGCGGGACTCGTCACCAATCGTTGAGTTTGGATCATGCGATGTGCGTCAGGTTGGATCGATTGGCTGGGTGAAGGTGAGGGTCGGACGGATGCCGAGTGCCACCAGCGCCTCTCGGAATGCCTGCATCGCCGGACTGTTGCGGTGCTCCTCGACCGCCGGGTCGCCCTCGTACCGCTCGAAGACACTGAAGGTGCCGGGCTCGTCCCGGTGCTCATTGATTGAGAACAGGGTCGTGCCCGGCTCGTCGGCTGTCGCAGACTGCAGTGCCTGAATCGCTGCGAGGGTCTCAGCTCGCCGTCCTTCGGGTGAGACGAGTGTTGCGAGCACTCCGGTTGCTCCCATGGCGGGCCTCCTACAATCCGTGACTAACTTGGCTGGACATTCGGTAAGTTCGACTGTCGACTACATGTAGCGAACCGGGTCGGAGCCGTCCCATCCTTCAGCGAGTGCGGCGACCCGTGCATAGTGCGCTCGCAGATGCTCGTTCCCGACGTAGATCTCGATGAGGCCGCCTATCGTGCTGCGGCCGTCAAGGAAATGGACTCGCATCCCTGAGGAGGAGATGAGCTCCATCATTAGCGGGAACCCTTGCTCCTCGAGCGCCGCAGTGCTTGCCTCGAGGTCCTCCACGAAGTAGGCGTAGTGGTTCACCTCATTCGCTGCTGAGTGGCGGAAGGCCTCGTTGAGTGGCGCAGGCGAGCACTCGTGGAGTTCGACGAGTTCAAGCATGAG